>DAOLFC010000001.1:0-70511 GCA_035326505.1 Arachnia sp. | reverse complement strand
TAGACGTTGGTCTCGCGGGCGCGGTAGTCGCCGCCCTTGACCGTGTCGTAGAACAGCCGGAACGTCGAGTCGTTGTCGTTGCGGTAGTTCTTGGCCGCGTTGATGCCGCCCTGGGCCGCGATGGAGTGCGCGCGGCGGGGGCTGTCCTGGTAGCAGAAGTTGAGCACGTTGTAGCCGGCCTCGCCCAGGGTCGCCGCGGCCGCGCCACCGGCGAGGCCGGTGCCCACCACGATGATGCTCAGCTTGCGGCGGTTGGCCGGGTTGACCAGGCGGGCCTGGAACTGCCGGGTCTTCCACATCTTCTCGACGGGAACGTCCGGCGCCTTGGTATCGGCGATGTCCTCGCCCACCGTGTAGAAATCGAGGGCGGTGTCAGTTGTAATCGTCATCTGGATATCACCTAAATAATTCCGAGGAGGATGGCCACCGGCGGGGCCATGAAGCCGACGAACAACACGATCGCCACGATGTAGGCAACGATGTTCAGCGTCTTGCGAGCCTTCGGGGAGGTGTTCGCGCCGAGGGTGGTGAGCGCGCTCCACACGCCATGGCGGACGTGCATGCACACGAGGACCATGCAGACCAGGTAGATCAGGACCATCCACCACTGCTCGAAGGCGGCCACCACCATGGTGTGCGGGTGCGCCGGGTCGCCACCGAAGGAGGCGGGGATGATCGTGAACTGCAGGAGGTGGAAGATGATGAAGGCGAGAACGATGACGCCGCCCCAGCGCATGGTGCGCGACGAGTAGGTGCGGACCTGGTTGGCCTTGTGCTGGTAGCCCGCGCCGGCCGCCTTCCGCGACAAGCTGGACAGCTTGGCCGCGGACCAGACGTGCAGGACGACGGCCAGCAGCATGACCGCACGGAAGACGATGATGAACTGACCCGCCGGCATGATCGGGTACATGATGCCGCCGTCTTCGGTGAGGCCCTTCAACCAATGCGCGTAGTGATCGAACGACTCCGGACCGACGAACACCTTGAGGTTGCCGTACATGTGCACGAGCAGGAAGGCGATCATGATCAAGCCGGACACCGCCATGATGACCTTCTTGATGACCGTTGATCGCAACGCTCGTTGATGAATAGTGAGTGTTGTTGCCACATCGTCACTCTAGCCAACGGCTATCCCTTTGGCAGCACCGGGGGCAAGTTAGTCGCAGGATATTGCAAACTGCCTGCGACTAGGGCATTTTCGTTACTTTTGGCTATTCAAAAAGGTCTCGGAATCGGCCGCCAGGAGGTCGGGGCGACGCTGCCTCGTGCGCTGCTCGGACTGCTCCCGGCGCCACGTCGCGATGGCCCCGTGGTTGCCGCTCAGCAGGATCTCCGGCACCGCCCGGTCCCGCCAGACGGGGGGCTTGGTGTAGCTCGGATACTCCAGCAGCTGCCGGTGGCCGTCGGAGTGCGACTCCTCGACCAGCGAGGCCGGATTGCCGATCACCCCGGGCAGCAGCCGCGCCACGGCCTCGATCACGGCGAGCGCCGCCACCTCTCCCCCGTTGAGCACGTAGTCGCCGAGGCTGACCTCGAACACCTCGTAGCGGTCGTGGGCGTGCTCGATCACTCGCTGGTCGATGCCCTCGTAGCGCCCGCAGGTGAACACGAGGCGTTCCCGCCGCGCCAGTTCTTGCGCGGTGCGCTGCGTGAACGGGGTGCCGGCGGGAGTCGGCACCACGACGGTCAGGGGCGACGGATCGGCCGCCTCCAGCGCGTCGAGCGCCTCCCCCCAAGGCTCGGGCTTCATCACCATCCCGGCGCCGCCGCCGTAGGGCGAATCGTCGACGGTGCGGTGACGATCGTGGGTCCAGTCGCGCAGGTCGTGGACGTGGGCGTCGAGGATCCCCGAGGAGATCGCCTTGCCCACCAGACTGAGCTGCAGCGGCGCGAAGTAGTCGGGGAAGATCGTGACGATGTCGAGCCTCATTCGACGTCCTCCAGCAGCCCGCCGACGTCGGCGAGCTGAAGGTAGCCCTCCTCCAGGCTCACCGTCGGCACCAGCGCCTCCACGAAGGGCACCAGGCGATGCTCCCCCGCGACGTCGATCACCAGCAGGTCCTGCGCCGGCGGGTGCTCCACCGCGGCGACGACGCCCACCTCGCCCCCGCTGTGGTCGCGCACGCGCAACCCCACCAGCTGGCGATCGAAGAACTCCCCGGGGTCGCTGGGACGCTCGTCGACGGGCACGGAGGAGAAGAGCCGCTGCCCGGTGAGCGCCTCCGCCGCCGTGCGGTCCGTCACTCCCTGGAAGGTGGCCAGCAGCCGTCCCCGATGCCACCGCACCGCCGCCACCGTGAGACGGCGGCCGTCCGCCAGTGCGAGCCGCGTGCCCGCGACGAAGCGGCGCTCGGGTTCGTCGGTCTTGACGTCGATCGACAGGTCCCCGCGAATGCCGTGCGCACGGCCGACGACGCCGACCACGACCTCGGTGAGATCGCTCATTGCTGATTCCTTCCCTGGCGGTTGTGTGGTGTGTGCAGGCGGACATGCACGAATGCCCCGGGCGGATACACCCGGGGCATTCGCCGACTTGTCGAAGTGCGCGGCGGCGCTCAGCGGCGACGCGGGCGGTCCACGTCGACGAAGTCGACCCGGACCTGTTCCTGGCCGGCCAGCGCGCCGACCACGGTGCGCAGCGACTGCGCGGTGCGACCCTGGCGCCCGATCACCTTGCCGATGTCCTCGGGATGCACCCGCACCTCGAGGAGGCGACCGCGACGCAGTCCCTTGTCCTTGACGACGACGTCGTCAGGGTGACTCACGATGCCCGCGACCAGGTGCTCCAGCGCCTCGGCCAGCATGCTCACGCCTCTTCGGCAGGAGCCTCGGCGGACGTGTCCGCCTCTTCCTTCGCCTTGCGGGCCTTGGAGATCGCGGGGGCGGTGGCGCCGGAGTCCTCGGCCAGGGCCTTGGCGAACTCGGCCTCACGGTCGCGGCGCTCGGGCTGCGGATCGATACCGGCGGGCGTGGTGTCACCGGTGAACTTCTGCCAATCGCCGGAGCGCTTGAAGATGGCGACGACGGCCTCGGTGGGCTGGGCGCCCACGGACAGCCAGTATTGCGCGCGTTCGGAATCGACGCGGATCACCGAGGGATCGTTCTTCGGGTGGTAGATGCCGATCTCTTCGATGGCCTGGCCGTCGCGCTTCTGGCGCGAATCCATCACGACGATGCGGTAGTGCGGCTGGCGGATCTTGCCCATCCGCTTCAGACGAATCTTGGTTGCCACTGCTGTGGTACTCCTGTTGTTGTAAACCGGGTGGATGGCGCACGCCGCGTGGGGACACGGAGTTCGCACACCTGAGGGGTCCTCACCGCCGGTGTTAGAGGGCGCCAACGGACGAGGTGCATCGGCCATTGTGCCAGATCGTCCGGGACGAACCTAAACCCGCCGATCGCCGCGGCCACGCCGTAGGCTCTTCTTCCATGGACATCACCGACGAGCGCTTCGACGAGTTGGTCGAGGACGCGCTGCAGGACCTCCCCGACGTCCTGGTGGAGAACCTCGACAACCTGGTGTTCGTCGTGGAGGACGAGCCGGAGGACGGCTCCGACACCCTGGGCTGGTACGAGGGCACCGCGCTGACCGAACGCGACATCTACGGGTATGGGGAACTACCGGACCGGGTGGTGCTGTTCAAGGGACCGCTCTCCCGGATGTGCGAGGACGAGGACGATCTGCGCGACGAGATCGAGATCACCCTGGTCCACGAGCTCGGCCACTACCACGGCATCGACGAGGAGCAACTGCACAACCTGGGCTGGGGGTAGGAGACCCAGCCGTCATCGGCCGCAGACGGCGGTCAGGTCTCCCTCGAAGGCCAGCGGGACGGCGGAGGCGCAGAAGCTCTGGCTGACGACCGGCACCAAGCCCTCCGCCTGGGGAACCGGCGGCGAGACGCCGTAGGACCGCTGCGCGCCCAGCAGGGCCTCCCAGGCGCTGGGCGTGGCGGTCGCCTCGAAGCGCAGCTCCTCCGGGTCGACCCCGATCTCGTCGGCCACCCGGTAGAAGAAGTCGGCACGGCTCATCACCTCGTCGACCAGCCCGAACTCCTGGGCCGTCTCGGGATCGAAGATCATGGCGCCCATATCGTCGACGATCGTGCTCGCGGGGATGCCCCGGTTGTCCGCGACGTGCGCGACGAAGGCGTCGTACTCCCGCTTCAGGCCGCCCATCCACACCGTGCGCTCCTCGTCGGTCATGGGGCGCCAGGGGTTGCTGAAGTCTTTCCCGCGGCCCTGCGAGAGGACCTCCGCCGTGATCCCGCCCGTGGTGACGACCCCGCTCTCCAGCAGCGACCCAGTGAGCTCCGTCACGCCGTCGTAGTGCAGGAACAGCCCCGAGGTGACGCCGATGCTGCCGATCAGCGAGCCGTAGTCGGCGAAGATCTTGCTGGCCGTGGCCGTGGCGTAGACGCCCCCGGAGGCCGACATGGAGGAGACGTGGACGAAGACCGGCTTGCCCGTCTCCTCCTGATAGCGGGTCACCGCGTCGGCGATGGCCTTCGACCCGGCGATGCTCCCGCCGGGGGTGTTGACCAGCAGGACCACCGCCTCGGCGTCGTCGGCCTCAAGGCCGTCCATCATGCTCGCGATCTCGTAGCCGTAGGTGCCTCCGGTCAAGAGGAGACCGTCGCTGCCCTCGGCCAGGATGGTGCCGGAGACGGAGAAGACCCGCACCTGCTTCGCCGCGCCCGGGCTGCCCCAGATGGTCTGGGTGCCCGTGGTGGCGAACCCGCCGGTGGTCGCCACCATCGAGCCGAGGCTCACGACGGTGACGATCCCCATGATGATCGACGTCACGACGCCGACGGCGCCCAGGCCGAGCGCCAGCCCCATGCCCAAGCCGAAGCCGCGCTTGAAGCCGCCGGGCCGCGCGACCGGCTCCGCCACCATGCCGGGCGGAACGCCCATCCCCTGCGGAGGGAGGGGAGCGGGCCGCAGGCCCGCGTAGGACGGCTGCGGGCCTGCGTAGGACGGCTGCGGCGATGGCTGGCCGGGGGGCGGCGCGGCGGGGGCGGACTGATCGTCAGGGCTTGTCATGCGGCTCTCCTACCGGGTATGGGCTTTCGACTCTGCCTCACAACACCCGTCCACGCAAGACGCGCAGGGCCGGGCTGTGGACAACCTCGATGGCGGTCAGCGGGTTCTCGTCGTAGACCACGAGATCCGCGCTGGCGCCGACGATCAGGTTCTCGCCGCCCAGCCAGGGGCGGGCCCGCCAGCTCGCGGCACCCAGCGCGAACTCGGCGCCGCCCACCTTCGCGAGCTCCACGATCTCGTCGGGGGTGCGGCCGTGCGCCACGACGGTGCCGGCGTCGGTGCCCGAGTACACGTGGACCCCGGCCTCGCGGGCCATCCCGATGGTCTCGTACCGCCGGGCGTGCAGGTCGAGCATGTGGGCGCTGTAGGTGGGGAACTTGGCCGCCCCCTGCGCGGCGTAGAGCGGAAAGTTCGCGAGGTTGACCATGGTGGGGACCAAGGCGGTGCCCCGCCGGGCCATCTCCACGACGACCTCCGGAGAGAGCCCGGTGCCGTGCTCGATGCAGTCGATGCCTGCGGCGACCAGGTCGGCGACGGACTGCTCCTGGAAGCAGTGCGCGGTGACCCGCGCGCCCTCCTCGTGCGCGGCGGCGATGGCCTCCGCCGCCACCACCGCGGGCCACAGCGGGGCGAGGTCGCCCTTCTCGCGGTCGATCCAGTCGCCGACCAGCTTGACCCAGCCGTCCCCGGCGCGCGCCTGCGTGCGCACCTCCGCGACCAGCTCTTCCGGCTGCACCTCGGCGGCCAGGTCTCGGATGTAGCGCTTCGGTCGGGCGATGTGCCGCCCGGCCCGCCGGACCTTCGGCAGCAGGGGGTCGTCGTCGATCCAGCGCGTGTCGGTGGGCGAGCCCGCGTCGCGCACCAGCATGACCCCCGTCGCCAGGTCGGCCTCCGCCTGAGCGCGCGTCGTCGCCTTGTCGACGGAGCCCCCCGGCCCGAGGCCGATGTGGCAGTGGGCGTCGACCAAGCCGGGAACGATGAATCCCCCGGTGCTCACGGTCTCCGCGCCGGCGATCCGCTCGGCCTGGATCACCCCGTCGGCGATCCAGAGATCGACCACCTCGTCGGACGGGAGGACACGGCCACGAAGATGAAGCGCACGTTGACTCATGCCGCCAGCCTATCGGGCTCTCCCCCGCGCCCTTTCAGGAGGCCGGTCCGACGGCGCGGGCCGTCGCTCCGAGCAGGCGCTCAGCCCTGGAAGAGCGCCTGGCCGACGTAGCCGCCCTCGGCGATACCCCGCGGGACGAGGAACACGGCGGTGGACTTCGTCTTGAGGTACTCGACGAACATGTCGTCGCGCGCCATGTTCTTGTGTACCCGCGCGAAACGCTCCGGCGACTTCACGTAGGCGATGAAGAACAGCCCCGCCGCCAGCCGGCCCAGCTCGTCGTTGCCGTCGACGAAGTTGTAGCCGCGCCGCAGCATATGGACGCCGTCGTTGTTGTCGGGGTGGGTGCGCGCGACGTGGGAGCGCTCGTCGATGAGCGCCGCGCCGTCGTCGCCCGTCGCGGCGAAATCGGGGGCGGTGAACTCCTCGCCGCCGGACAGCGGGGCGCCGGTGCCCTTCGCCCGGCCGAGCACCCGGTCCTGTTCCTCGAGCCGGACCCCGTCCCACACCTCGATGGTCATCGCGATCTTGCGCGCCACCAGATAGGCGCCGCCGTGGCTCCAGCTCGGCCCGGAGTCGATCCAGACGTGCTCGGCGAGCTTGTCCGGCTCCTCCGCCTTGAGGTTGTTGGTGCCGTCCTTCTGCCCGAACAGGTTGCGCGGGGTCTGCTGCTCGGTGGACGTGGAGGAGGTGCGCCCGAAACCCAGCTGCGACCAGCGCAAGCGGGCGCGCCCGAACGCCAGGCGGGTGAGATTGCGGATGGCGTGTACCGCCACCTGCGGGTCGTTGGCGCAGGCCTGGACGCACAGGTCGCCGTGGGAGATCCGCGGCTCGATGAAGTCGTTGACCATCTTCGGCAGCGGCTGGAACTCCTCGGGGAGTTGCCCGGCCAGCCCGAACCGGTCGGTGCCGTCGTCGGCGACGAAGAGGCTGCGCCCGAAGCCGAAGGTGATCGTCAGCCCGAAGGGCCCATGGTCGGCCGCCTCGCCCGAGTCCCCCGGCGGGGCGAGCGGATCGCCCTCGAAGGCGCCGCTGGCCACCACGTCCAGGCCCATCACCAGGCGGCTGGCGGCGTAGGTCCAGTCCTGGAGCAGCTCGATCAGGTCCTCGCGCGACTCGCCCTCCATGACGTCGAACGCGGCGAAATGCATCTGGTCCTGGGCCGGGGTGACGATGCCGGCCTGCACGTCTCCGTAGAACGGGTACTCGAGATCCTCGAGCGGGTTGCGCGCTCCCCCGCCGGCCAGAGCGGGCGCCACGAGGGCGCCCGCCCCGGCCCCGACCGCAAGACCCGCGACGCCGGCCGCGCCCGTCCAGGCGAACAGGCCGCGCCGGGACAGCCCGGTTTTCTGAGACTCGGTCATGCGGGGGAGGTCCAATCCGTCGTGGGCGGTCAGCCGATGCCGAGGATCGTGCTGGTGAGCCGCGAGAGGGGCTCGCGCGTGGCGTCGATCTGCGCGGTCAGCGCGGCCTGCTGCTCGGCGGTGACGGTGTCGTAGCTGACGAAGCCGCTCTCCAGGCTGCCGAACTGGTCCAACTCGGCTTGCAGCTTGTCGAACTGCGCGTTGATCTCCTCGACCAGGGCCGAGCCCTCGTCGCCCTTGCGCTCCGCGATCGGGGCGACCAGGTCGAAGGCGATGCGGGCGCCCTGCAGGTTGGCCTGGAAGTCGTAGAGGTCGGTGTGCGACCACCAGTCCTCCTCGCCGGTCACCTTGCCGACGGCGATCTCCTCCAGGAGGCCGGCCGCGCCGTTGGAGACGGTGGCGATGGTGACCTCGTTGGTCTCGATGAAGTCGGGCGCGTGGACGGCCTCATAGAGCGCGTTGATGTCGGCCACCAGCGCCGCGCCGATCGCCGCGCGCTGCTCGGGCGTCGACGGAGCCCAGCCTTCGGTCGCGGGCGCGCCGTCGGGCTGCACGTCGCCCTCCGCCGGCGGCCAGAGGTCCTTCTCGATGCGGTGGAAGCCGAGCCACTCGGTGAAGGTGGGGTCGTCCTCGGCGAGCAGATCCGCCTCGGCGAGGTAATCGATCTCGCGGTAGTCGATGCGCGGGTCCAGCACGCCCAGGGCCTCGGCGATGGGCTCGATCCGCTCGTAATGCACACGCGTGGTGGCGAACAGCTCGCGGGCCTTGTCGTCCTCGCCGGCGACGTAGGCGGCCACCAGGGCGTCGACCTGCGGCACCAGCTCGGCCACCTCGTTCTTCACGAAGTTGATGTAGTCGGCCACCACCTGGGCGAACAGCTCCTGGTCCTCGCCGGACAGCTCGACGGGGTCGCCGGTGACGGTGAACGCGGCCTCGCCGACGTTCGCGCCGCGCATTCCGGGCTTGCAGGCGGTGAAGTAGTCGCCGGGCTGCAGCGTGACGCTGAGGTCGGCGCTGGCACCCGGGGCGATGTTCTCCTTCTCCGCCACGATGCGCAGCCCGTCGGCGGCGAGCAGGTAGAACTCGGTGGTCTTGTCCCCGTCGTTGGTGATGGTGAAGGTCACCGGGCCCGAGGGCGCCTCGGCGGCGGACACGACGCAGGCGTCGTTGGTGGACGAGACGGTCAGCGACGAGGCCGCGGCGTTGCCCGCGGGGGCTCCGGTCGTGGTCGTCGATCCGGGGGCGGGCGCGTTCTCGACGCAGCCGGTGAGCAGCAGCGCGCCGACGGGCAGCGCCATGAACCAGGCCTTGGCTCGGTTGTTCATGTGGTCTTCCTTGGGTACTCGGAGGAAAGGGGGACGATCAGGCGGACGCGGCGAGGGCGGCCTTGGCGTGGCGCCGGACGCGGCTGAGGAACAGCGGCATCACGAGGCACAGGTAGAGGAACCAGGCGGTCACCTCGAGCCAGGTCATGAGGGGGGTGAAGCCGACGGTGCCCTTGAGGAAGGTCGCGACCACCCCGGCGGGATCGATGGTGTCCTGCAGGTCGAACGCCCAGCCGAACGGGTAGGCCGCGCCCCAGAAGGGGCGGTCGGTGAAGAAGCCGACCAGCACGTCGCCGGTGCGGAAGTCGAGGGGGGTGATCGGCGATCCGGAGAAGGGCCCCGGCAGGAAACGGGCCTCCTGCAGGTCGTGGATCCCGTAGGCGAGGATCCCCGCCGCGACCACGATCAGCAGGCCTCCCATCCAGGCGAAGAAGGTGCCGAAGTCGATCCGGATCATCCCCCGGTAGATGAGATAGCCCAAGCCGGCGGCGACGATCAGGCCGGTGACGGCGCCGAACAGGGCGGCGGGCTGCATGGCCCATCCCCACAGCAGCAGGGAGGTCTCGATGCCCTCTCGCCCGACGGAGATGAAGGCCAGCCAGAACATGCCCCAGCCGCTGCCGAGCGCGAGCGCGTCGGTGGCGCTGGATTCCAGTTCGCTCTTCATCTTGTTCCCGGCCTTGAGCGACCAGAAGACCATCCAGGTGACCATGCCCACGGCGAGCAGCGACAACGAGCCGCCGATCAGCTCCTGCCCCTCGAAGGACAGGCCATAGCGGCCGAAGGTGAACAGGGCCGCCAGCAGCACGGAGCCGCCGATCGCGAGCCCGACCCCCAGCCAGATCTTGCGGAGAACGTCGCGGCGATCGCGCTTGACGGCGAAGGCGACGAGGATGCCGACGATCAGGGCACCCTCAAGACCCTCCCGCAGCCCGATCAGAAATGATGCGAGAAACATCGCCCTCCGAGAGATTTACGCGCAACGGTCGCCTTGCTTAAGGCCAGCCAAACCTTACTCAGAAAGGCGCCGTGCGCAAGACCTCCGGCGATGTCGTATCAGCAGCTGAGATGTGCGAGGGCTTCCTACCGAGCACCGGCTGCACGGCTGGGCATCTCCAGGACGATCCGCGTGCCGTCGCGGCCGCTCGCGACGGACATCGTTCCGCCGACGTCCCGGACCGCAGCGCGCACCAGGTGGAGTCCATGATGGCCCTCCGGGGTCTCGGCCTGATCGAAGCCGCATCCGTCGTCCTCCACCAGCACTCGCACCCGGTCCGGATCGGCCATGAAGCACACGTCGACCGTGCCCGGGTCGGCGTGGGCGAGAGCATTGCGCAGCAGCTCCAGGCTGCACCGCTGGATCAGTGCCCGCCGGGCAGGGTCGAGTTCGCGCAGCTCGCTCCCCCGGATCGTCACGTTCACCGCATCCCCCGCCACGGCCTCCGCCGCGGTGCGGAGCGAGCGCCGCAGGTCGCCGTCGTCCTCCTCGATCGGGTCGAGGTCGTCCAGGAGCACGCGCAGCCGCCCGACCTGGGCGCGGACGCGCTCGGCGGCGTCCCTCCCGTCCAGGACCGCCCCCGGGGCGCCCGACCGCTCCAGCATCATCCCGAGCGCGGCCAGATCCTGCACCGGCCCGTCGTGCAGCAGCCCCGCCAACCGGCGGCGCTCGTTCTCCGACGCGGCCAGCGCGTGCTCCACGGAGGCGCGGCGCGCCGCCTCGGCGGTGGCCTGGGTCTGCACGAGCCGCATGGCCAGCGGCAGCGTGAGCACGCTCAACAGGATCGGCCCGCCGATCGCGACGGGCAGCGTGTGGATCAGCAGCTCCCGGATCCGCAACCCGGTCTCGGCGGTGCGATACAGCTCGGCGACCGCCACCGTGCCGACGGCATCCTCGAACGGCAGGTACACCTCGAGGGCATGTGTGCCGGGCCGCTGCTCGTTCTCGTGGGCGACGTCGGCGGGCACGGGAACGACGACCGGCTCCCCCGTGTCGAGCGCCTCCTGGAGGTAGCGGTTGACCGGAACCCTGGTGCCCTCGAGCGCTGTGAGGTCGGAGTAGACGATCCGCGCGACGCCGCCGTCCTCGACCCGCCAGATCTTCACCCGATAGGCCTCGCCGTCCTCGAGCAGACCGACCACAGCCTGGTCGAGCATCGAGCGGGTATCGGCATGCGTGCTGTGTTCCAGGTCCGCGACGCGCAGCGGGGAGACCACCGTCTGGGCGAACGAGGTCGCCGCGTCGCCGGCGCTCTGCCGCGCCTCGGCGTGCGCGATCCAGGTCACCCAGCCGACGCTGCCCGCCGTCACCGCCATCAGCACGAACACGGCGGAGGCGACGAACTGCAGCAGCGGGCGGGGAGCGGCGGCCATGGTCACCCGACCCGCACGAGCCCTTCGCGGGCCGCCATCGCCACGGCCTCGAGCTGCGAGCCGGCCCCCAGCTTGGCCAGGATGGTCTTGACGTAGTCCCTCGTCGTGTGGACGCTCAGCCCGAGCTCCCCGGCGATCTCCTGCACGTAGCGGCCCTCCGCGAGCAGCGCCAGCACCTCGCGCTCGCGGGGCGACAGCGCCTTGGCGGCCGCGGCGGCCGCACGCTCCCGCAGCCGCGGATCGCGGGCGGGCGCGCTGCGCGTCGCGTTCCTGACGGCGTCCATGAGCGTCTCCAGCGGCGCGTCCTTGCCGAGGTACCCCACGGCTCCGGCCTCGAACGCCGCCCGCTCCCGATCGGGCCGGGGCCGGCCGGTGAGCACGATCACCCGCGCCTCCGGCAGCGAGTCCCGCAACCCGGGCAGCGCCGCGACCCCGTCCCCCGATGGCAGCTGGGCGTCCATGATGATCGTGTCGGGCCGGGTGCTCCCGGCCAGGCTGAGCGCCGCGTCGATGTCCGCGGCGATCGCGACGCACTCGCCGTCGGGGCTGGCGTCGATGGTCTGGGCGATGAGTTCGGCGAGCACCAGGTGGTCGTCGACGACGAGGACGCGCCGTGTGGCCTGAACGCGCGTGGCCTGCGCAAGTGGCATTTCTCACCCCCACGAATGATCGGCACCCCCCCTGTATTCGGGGGCTTCCTTCCGGGCAGGCTAAGGATAACCTAACCAGCGCCGGCGGCCGTTCCGGCTTCGTCGGAGGCCGAGGCATTCGTATCCCCAACCATGAGGACGTACACGCTGATGCGCTTCGCACGACGCACCGCACTCGCACTGGTGAGCGCCACGGGCCTGGCCCTGAGCCTGACCGGCTGCGGCGGCTCCGAGCCCACCCAGACCACCGCCCCCACCACGACCCCCGCGGCCCCCGAGACGACGCCCGCCGAGACCGAGCCGGCCACCGGCCCGCTCGTCGTCTACTCCGGCCGCGGCGAGGACCTCGTCGGCCCGCTGATCGAGAAGTTCGAACAGGCGACCGGCATCCAGACCGACGTCCGCTACGCCGGCAGCGCCGAGCAGGCGCAGCTCCTGCTCACCGAGGGCGAGAACAGCCCCGCCCAGGTCTTCCTCTCCCAGGAGGCCGGCGCGCTGGGCCTCCTCGGCGCCGAGGGCCTCCTCAGCGCCCTCCCCGACGAAGTCCTCTCCCAGGTGCCCGAGGCCTACTCGGCCAACGACGGCACCTGGGTGGGAGTGACCGGGCGCGCCCGCGTCGTGGCCTACGACTCCGAGCAGGTCTCGGAGGCGGACGCGCCGACCACCACCGCCGAGCTGCTGGATCCCCGCTGGGCCGGACAGATCGGCGTCGCGCCCGGCAACGCGTCGTTCCTTTCCTTCATCACGGCGATGCGCCTGGTCGACGGCGAGGAGGCCACCGCCGAGTGGCTGGCCGCGCTGGTCGCCAACGAGGCCAAGACCTACGAGAGGAACGGCGCGATCCTCGAGGCGGTCAACGCCGGCGAGATCCAGCTCGGCCTGATCAACCACTACTACTGGTTCTCCGCGGCCGCGGAGCAGGGCGCCGAGAACATGCGCGCGAAGCTCGCCTTCGGCGCCCCCGGCGATGTCGCGGCCCTGGTCAACGCCACCGGCGTCGGGATCCTGAACTCGGCGGCCGACAACCCCGACGCTCGGGCCTTCGTCGACTTCCTCCTCTCCGAGGAGGCTCAGCGGTACTTCGCCGAGGAGGAGTTCGAGTACCCGCTGGTCCCGGGAGTCCCCGGACCGGAGGGTGTGCCCCCGCTGGAGACGCTGCGCGGCCCCGACATCGACCTGTCCGACCTGGGCACGGTGGCGGAGAGCGCGGCTCTGATCGACGAGGCGGGCCTCACGGTCGGCTGACGATGACCGCCTCCCACACCGGCCGACGCGTCCCCGCGCGTCGGCCGGTTGGTGCGCGCATCGCCCCCCGGCAGGCGCGGGGGCCCGCCCCCGTTGTACTGCTGCTCGCGGTGGCCGCCGCGGCGATCATCGCGACGCCCGCGGCCTTCCTTCTCGTCGAGCTGTCCCGGGAACCGGCCGGGGCAGCTCGCGCGGCCTTCCTGCGCCCGCGCACCCTCCGCCTGCTGGGCAGCACCGTCGGGCTGGCGCTCTGCGTCATCGCCGGCACGCTGGCGCTCGGCGTGCCCACCGGCTTCCTCCTGGCGCGCACCGATCTTCGCGCACGACGGGCCTGGCAGGTGCTCGCCGCGCTTCCGCTGGCGATCCCCTCCTATGTGGCCGGTTTCGCGTGGGTCACGCTGACCCCGCTGCGCGGCTTCTGGGGCGCCTTCGTGGTGCTCGTCCTGGTGTCGACGCCCTACGTGAGCCTCCCCGTCGCGGCGGCGCTGCGCCGAGCCGACCTGGTGCCGGAGGGCGTCGCACGAACGCTCGGCGCCGGCCCGCTGCGCGGCTTCCTCGTCGCCACCCTGCCCCAGGTTGCTCCGGCCGCGGGCGCCGGCGCCCTGCTGGTGGGGCTGTACACCATCTCCGACTTCGGGGTGGTCGCGATCATGCGCTACCCGGCCTTCACCTGGGCCATCCACACCGCCTTCTCCGGCACCTTCAACCGCGCGCTGGCGATCACTCTATCGCTGGTCCTCGTCGCGCTCGCGCTGCTGCTCGTCGTCGCGGAACGATCCCTCCGGCGACGGGCGGTGGCCTACGAGCGGGTGCGCTACGAGTCGGAGTCCGACCGGATCCGGCTGAGCCCCGGCCGGCAGGCGGCTGCGGCGGCGGGCCTCGGGCTGGTTTTCCTGGCCGCCGTCGGCGTGCCGGTCGCGACGCTGCTGGACCGCGCCGTGCGCAGCGTGGCGAACCGGGAGATCGAGACCGCCCGGCTCCTGGAGGCCACGGCAACCACCGTGCTGCTCGGCCTCGCCGGGGCGGTGCTCGCCACGGCGCTCGCCCTCCCCATCGCCGCTCTGTCCGCCCGCCATCGCACGCGACTGGTCGCGGGCGTGGAGACCGCCACCTACCTGGGACACGGGCTCCCCGGGATCGTGCTGGGCCTCTCCATGGTCTACCTGACGCTCGCCCTCGTCCCCGCGCTCTACCAGACGCTCGCCGTGCTGGCGATCGCCTACGGCATCCTGTTCGCGCCGAAGTCCGCGGGCTCGGCCCGGGCCGCGATCGCGCAGGTCCCGCCCGGCCTGGAGGACGCGGCGCGGAGCCTCGGCCGCACCGGATGGGGCACCTGGACCGCCGTCACGGGCCGCCTCGCCTGGCCGGGAGTGATGACCGGCGCGCTGCTCGTCGCCCTCACCGTCATGAAGGAACTGCCCGCCACCCTCATGATGCGGCCCACCGGCATCGACACCCTCGCCACCCGGCTGTGGCAGCTGACCGACATCGCGGCCTACGGGGCGGCCGCGCCGTACGCGATCGCGCTGATCCTGACCGGCAGCATTCCCGCATTCCTGCTCGCACAGCATTCCGGACGGACGCCATGACCCCCCACACCCCCTCCCCCGACGCCCCGGCGCTCGTCGCGTCGAAGATCGTCGCCGGCTACCGCTCGCGCGCCCGCACCGTCCGCGAGGTGGTGCTGCACGAGGTCAGCCTGACGGTGCGCGAGGGGGAGCTCCTGGCCATCCTCGGCCCCAGCGGCTGCGGCAAGAGCACGCTGCTCCGCGTGATCGCCGGTCTTCACCCGGCCGACGACGGGCGGATCGAGTTGGGCGGCCGGGTCGTCGTCGACGGGTCGCGCGGCCTGGCGCCCGAGCGTCGCGGCGTGGGCCTGGTGCCGCAGGACTCGGCGCTGTTCCCCCATCGCGACGTCGCCGCCAACGTCGAGTTCGGGTTGCTCTCCCGAGGCAACGGCCGGCGCCGGCCGGACCGCGCCGCGCGGCGGCGTCGGGTTCAGGAGCTGCTGGAGGTGGTGGGCCTGAGCGACTTTGCGCGCCGCTTCCCCGACGAGCTCTCCGGCGGCGAGCGCCAGCGCGTCGCGCTCGCCCGCGCGCTGGCTCCCGGACCGGCGATCGTCCTCCTCGACGAGGCCTTCGGCGCGCTGGACGCCTCCCTCCGGGTGCAGCTGCGCACCGACGTGCGCGAGATCCTGCGCCGCACCGCGGCCACCGCGATCCTGGTGACCCACGATCAGACCGAGGCGCTCTCGATGGCCGACCGGATCGCGATCATGCGCGCCGGCCGCATCGTGCAGACCGGGAGCCCGTCAGACCTCTACCGCGCCCCCGTCGACGCCTGGACCGCCGGCTTCCTCGGCGAGTGCAGCATCCTCCGGGGAATCAGCGACGGCCGGCGCGCGCACTGCGCTCTGGGGTCCCCGGAGGTCGCCCCGCTCCCGGACGACGCTCCCCCGCCCGCCGGGGACGTGCAGCTCGTCGTGCGCCCCGAGCACCTGCGCGTCGCCGGCAGCCCGACCGGCGCGGCGTCGACCCCCGTCACCGTGCGCGCCATGGAGTACCGGGGGCCCTCGACGCTGTACCACCTCCGCGTGGCGGAAAGCGGCGAGGCCCTCATGGCGCTCGCCCCCGGTGACGCGCGCTTCCCCGTCGGATCGAGGCTGCACGCGTCGCTGCGCGGTCCGGTCCACGCCATTCCCCGGTGAACCGGGGTTTCTATGCCACGAGCGACAGCGCCGTGCCGCCCGCAGCACCGACGAGCACGACCACCCAGGGCGGCAGCCGCCAGGCGACCAGCAGCACGAAGCAGACCAGCCCCAGGCAGAACGTCGCGGGGCCGGTGATCGCCGTCGAGAAGACCGGTGTGTAGAGGGCGGCGACGAGGATGCCCACCACCGCGGCATTGACGCCGCGCATCGCGGCCTCCGCCCCCGTCCGACGCCGCAGCGCATTCCAGAACGGTAGCGCACCCAAGAGCAGCAAGAACCCCGGCAGGAAGATCGCGACGAGCGCGATCAGGGCTCCGAGGAGGCCGCCGGGACCGACCGGAGAGAGGGCGCCGAGAAAGGCGGCGAAAGCGAATAGGGGGCCCGGGAGGGCCTGCGCCGCACCGTACCCGGCGAGGAAGTCCGCGCCGGACACCCATCCGGGCTCGACCAGCCCGGCCTGGAGCAGCGGCAGCACCACATGGCCGCCGCCGAAGACCAGCGCGCCGGCGCGGGAGAACACCGCGAAGAGCGCCGCACCCCCGGACCCGGTGGCATGCAGGAGCGCCGGCCCGCCGGCCAGCAACGCCCCGAACAGGACCAAGCTGACCACGCCCGTCCGGCGCCGCACCGGGAAGCTCAGCGTCCTGCCGG
This sequence comes from Arachnia sp., assembly GCA_035326505.1. Taxonomy (GTDB): domain Bacteria; phylum Actinomycetota; class Actinomycetes; order Propionibacteriales; family Propionibacteriaceae; genus Arachnia. The sequence goes on along the minus strand of DAOLFC010000001.1, from coordinate 54,039 downwards.
GCGGCGCGCCCGGTCCGCGGCAGAACAGGAGTCCCGCGACCGCGCCGAGGAGGATCGCGACGACCTGGCCTCCTGCCCCCGGCAGGAGCAGCGCGGAGATCGCCGCCAGCGCCAGGATCGACGCGCGCCGGCTGTCCGGGGCGAGGGTCTTGACCATGCCGAGCACCGCGTGGGCGACGATGGCCACCGCCACCACCTTCAGCCCGGCGAGCAGCCCGGCACCGACCGGTCCCGCGAAGGCGGCGGCCCCGTAGGCGAAGGCCACCATCAGCGCCGCGGACGGGAGCGTGAACGCCGCGAAGGCCGCGAGGGCGCCGCGCCAGCCGGCCCGGAGCAGGCCGATCGCGAAACCCACCTGGCTCGACGCGGGGCCGGGGAGGAATTGGCAGAGCGCGACCAGATCCGCGTACTCGTTGTCGTCGAGCCATCGTCGCCGCTCCACCAGCTCGGCGCGGAAGTACCCGAGGTGGGCGATCGGGCCGCCGAACGACGTGGCCCCCAGCCGCAGGAAGACCCGGAAGACCTCCCATGCCGGCCCGCGGACGGGGGCCGCTGCTGACGGTGGGGGGCCGGTCACGGACGTCGATCCTCGACCGCGGGCATCAGGCGAGTCTTGCCGTGCTACTGGTCGAACATCTTCTTGAGCTCGGGGGGCAGCTCGAAGTCCGCCATGGACTGCGGTGGCTGCGGCGCCTCGGCCTGCGGCCTGCGGTGCAGGCCCGCGGCGCGATCCGCCTCCTGCTGGCGGCGCTTGGCCGGGTTGCCGGAGATCCCCTTGCCCCGCTTGGGGGCCTTCTTCGGCTGCTGCTTGATCTGACGACGGCCCCCGCCGGGCATCCCGGGCATGCCCGGCATCCCGGGGAACCCGCCGCCCGCCATCGACTCCATCATCTTGCGGGCCTCGACGAAGCGGTTGACGAGCTGGTTCACATCGGAGACCTGCACGCCGGAGCCCTTGGCGATACGCGCGCGACGAGATCCGTTGAGGATCGACACATCGTCGCGCTCCGCCGGGGTCATCGAGTTGATGATGGCCTCGACCCGGTCGATCTCCCGCTCGTCGATCTCCTCGATGGCCTGCTTGAACTGACCGGCGCCGGGCAGCATGCCGAGGATCTTCGACATCGGCCCCATCTTGCGCAGCTGCTGCATCTGGGTGAGGAAGTCCTGGAGCCCGAACTGGTTCTTGCTCATCAGCTTCTCCGCGGAGGCACGCGCCTGATCCGCGTCGAAGGCCTTCTCAGCCTGTTCGATCAGCGTGAGGATGTCTCCCATGCCGAGGATCCGGCTGGCCATCCGGTCGGGGTGGAAGAGGTCGAAATCGGTCAGGCCCTCGCCGTTGGAGGCGAACATGATGGGCTTGCCGAGCACCCGGGCGATGGACAGCGCCGCGCCGCCGCGGGCGTCGCCGTCGAGCTTGGTGAGCACGACGCCGTCGATGCCGACGCCCTGATCGAACGCCTTGGCGGTGTTGACCGCGTCCTGGCCGATCATCGCATCCACGACGAACAGCGTCTCGTCGGGATTCACGGCGGCCTTGATGTCCGCGGCCTGCTGCATCAGCTCGGCATCGACGCCCAGCCGGCCGGCGGTGTCGACGATGACCACGTCGTGCAGCTTGTTGCGGGCATGCGCGATCGAGTCGCGGGCCACCTGGATGGGATCGCCCACGCCGTTGCCGGGCTCCGGCGCGAAGACGCGCACGCCCGCGCGCTCGCCGACGATCTGCAGCTGGGTGACCGCGTTGGGGCGCTGCAGGTCGGCGGCGACCAGCAGCGGCGTGTGTCGCTGCTCCTTCAGGTAGCGCGCGAGCTTGCCGGCGAGGGTCGTCTTGCCGGCGCCCTGGAGACCGGCGAGCATGATCACCGTCGGCGGGTGCTTGGCGAAGCGCACCGGGCGGGCCTCGCCGCCGAGGATGACGATCAGCTCCTCGTTGACGATCTTGATGATCTGCTGGCTGGGATTGAGCGCCTGGCTGACGTCGACGCCCAGCGCCCGCTGCTTGACCGCCGCGACGAACTCCTTGACGACGGCCAGATTCACGTCGGCTTCGAGCAGGGCGATGCGGATCTCGCGCATCGTCGCGTCGATGTCGGCCTCGGTCAGGCGGCCTTTGGAGCGCAGGCCCTTGAATACGGAAGCCAGCCTGTCTTGCAGAGTGTCGAACACTGAGGTGAACCCTTCGCAGATGTGCGTGATCGTGTGCGTGATCGCGGACAAGGATACTTGAACCCCCGCCGGAGCGCGCGGGCGTCGGTCTCGGCCCAGTCGCCGCCTGATATCTGTCCCTGCTGCTCGGCGCGTACATATTGCATGCGCCGAGCAGCAGGGACAGATATCGGGTGGGGGCTACTCCCCCAGCACGCCGCGGACGAAGGACTCCGCGTCGAACGGGGCCAGGTCGTCGACGCCCTCGCCGAGCCCGACCAGCTTGACGGGCACGCCCAGCTCGCGCTGCACCTGGATCACGATGCCGCCCTTGGCGGAACCGTCGAGCTTGGTGAGGACGATGCCGGTGACGTCGACCACCTCGGAGAAGATGCGCGCCTGGGTCATGCCGTTCTGGCCGGTGGTGGCGTCGAGCACGAGCAGCACCTCGCCCACCGGGGCCTTCTTCTCGATGACCCGCTTCACCTTGCCGAGCTCATCCATCAGGCCGGTCTTGGTGTGCAGGCGCCCGGCGGTGTCGACGAGCACCACGTCGGTGCCGGTCGCCACGCCCTGGGCGACCGCGTCGAACGCGACCGAGGCGGGGTCGCCGCCCTCGGGGCCGCGGACGGTCTCGACGCCGACGCGCTCGCCCCAGGTGGACAGTTGCTCGCCGGCCGCGGCGCGGAAGGTATCGGCCGCGCCCAGCAGGACCGTCTTGCCCTCGGCGACGAGCACGCGGGCCAGCTTGCCGACGGTGGTGGTCTTGCCGGTGCCGTTCACGCCGACGACCAGCACGACCGCCGGGTTGCCGTCCTGGCCGGTGAGGTTCAGCGAGCGGTCGAGGGTGGGGTCGACCAGCTTGGTGAGTTCCGCGGTGAGAACCTGCTTGGCCCTGGCGGGATCGGAGACCCCGTCGATGGCCAACTGCTTGCGCAGCGCTTCCGTGAGTTCAGTGGTGGGTCCGACGCCCAGGTCGGAGGCGATGAGGGTGGCCTCGAAGTCGTCCCAGACCTCCTCGTCGATCTTGTCCGCCGAGAGCAGGTCCGCCAGCGCCCGGGCCAGCCCATTGTTGCTGTTGGCCAGGCGCCGGCGCAGGCGGGCGAAGCGCGAAGCGGGGGCCTCGGGCGCGTCCAGACTGGGCACCGGCGCAACGGGTGGCGCAACCGGCACCTCCGGCACGACGGGCGTCGGCGCGACAGGGACTTCGTCCTCCGCGGGAGGCGCGACGGGCTGCTCCAATTCCGGCTTCACCGGAGGAGCGCCCACCTCCTTGGTGCGCGAGCGATAGACGATCACGCCGCCGACAAGCAGCGCCACGCCCATGATGGCCATGAGTACCCAGAAGAATTCCACGGCGTCATTCTACGGTCCCCGACACACGACCCCTTCCGCACTCCTTGAGGAGCGAGGAACTCCTCCTACGCTCCCGTCCGGTCCCAGTGTCAGATTTTCCACCGTCCTTGGTGGAAAATCTGACACCGAAGGACGGATTCGGAGCGTCAAGGGGAGCGTGATCTCACTGACGCTCCTTGAGGAGCGAGGCACGAGCGTCTCGAAGGGAGCGGGGCCTGGAGCGCATCGCTCGTTACGACTCTTCGCGGGACAAGCGACCGGACTCGACGAACAACTCCGCGATCTCGACACCCAGCACCTCAGCGATGTCGCCGAGCCGCTCGGCCATGATCCCCCGCTGGCCCCACTCCACCTGAATCAGCATGTTGCGACTCAGGCCGCTCTCCAGCGCCAACGACTCCTGCGACAAGCCCCGTTCCTGCCGAAGCGCCCTGATCCGCGTGCCCAAGGCAAGGCGTCGCTGCTTCCAGACCTCACCTCGCCCATCGTCGCGGTCTGGTGAGGTGGGCACCCTGTCATGTTGCTGAAGTCATACCTCGAAGTCTGCCCAACTAGTGATACATTTAGGTTGCCATAGGCCCGATCTTGGGGAGGAACAACGGTGATCGTGTGCGTTGGTGGGCTTTCCAGGGGCTTGGGAGTTCGCTATTCCACCGAAGACCGTGGAATAGCGAACTCCTAAGCCTGGTCGGAGCCCCAAGCGCGGGGTCGTGGATCTTCAAGGAACGTGGCAGGATCGGGTGATGGAGCACAGCGCTGTCCTATCCTCGACACCGTCGGAACTCGTCGTCCGAAGCGCTTGCCGACACGCCGGTCGTGATCTTGCACGGTGCATAACGGGTGGGGAAGAGCACCCTTGCCAACTAATTCGCCGCAGCCCAGCTTTGGGTGTGCCGATCGTCGCGACGCAGCGCCTGCACCACGGCATCATCGAGCGGGTACACGCCCGCCGGTGAACTGAGGCTCAGGCCGACCAGGCGGCCCAGAGCTCGGCGTAGTGGCCGCCGGCGGCGACCAGGTCGTCGTGGGTCCCCAGCTCGACGATCCGACCCTGTGACATGACCGCGATTGCGTCGCAGGTGCGGGCCTGGGTAAGGCGATGGGCCACGACGATGGCGGTGCGGCCCGCAGTCACGGCCTCGGCCGAGCGTTCCAGGGAGCGGGCGCCGACGCTGCCGGCCTCCGCCGTCGCCTCATCCAGCACGACGATGGGAGGCGCGACGAGCAGGACCCGCGCCAGCGCCAATTGCTGTGCCTGGTCGACGGTGAGGGGATGCCCGCCGACGCCGACCCTGGTGGCAGAGCCGTCGGGGAGCGCGGCCACCCAGTCGTGGGCGCCGACGGCGCGCAGCGCGCCGTCCAGGTCTTCGTCGGTGGCCTCGGGCCTTGCCAGGCGCAGGTCGTCTGCGAGCGTGCCCGCGAAGGTGTGAACCTCCTGCGTCACCACGGCCACGCGCCGACGCACGGTGTGCGGGTCGAGGTCTTCGACGGCGTCGGAGCCGAGCAGGATGGTTCCGGAGGAGGAGGGGAAGACCCCGCCGATCAAGGCGGCGAGCGTCGTCTTTCCCGCGCCGCTTTCGCCGACGACGGCGAGGCTGCCGCCCGGCGCGACCTCGAGCGCAACGTCGCGCAGCACCAACGGACCCTCCGGATAGCGGTGGCTGAGGCCCGCCACCGCGACGCCGAGCGGCGGCTCGAATGGCCGGTCTGCCGTCGTGGGCAGCGGCAGGTCCGCGACCCCCACCAAGCGGGTGAGCGCGGCGGCCGCTCGCAGGACGTCGGCGAAGCTCATGAAGAGGATGCCGAGCGGGCCGAACAGCCGGTGGAAGAGCAGCGCCGCGGCCGTAACCGCGCCGACCGTGGCGATGTCGGCGCGGACCAAGAAGAAGCCGGTGGTCAGGATGGCCGTGAAGCCGACGGCCTCGGCGTAGTTCATCAGGTTGTCGAACGTCAGGCTGGCGCGCAGCGCCACCAGCCGCTTCGTGTTGGTGTCCAGCGACGCCGCCTCGACCAACCGGAGCCGGCGCGGGGCCATGGCATACGCGCGGACGGTGGGGGCGCCGTGGAGCGTGGTCAGCACCTCCTGGGTGCGCACCGCCGCCGACCGCCGCTCCGCGGCGAAGCGAGGGGTGAGGACCGGAAGGACGAACCTGATGCCGATCCAATGCACGGGGAAGACCGCGAGGAACGCGCACGCGAGCCGCCAATCGAGAGTGAGCAGCCCGACCGCCGTGACGGCGACGGTGACCAGCGCCGTGACCACCCGCGCCATCAGATCCACCGAGGAGTTGATCTGCTCGACGTCCTCGGTTACGCGCGACGTGACGTCGCCGCTGCCTGCGGCCTCAAGGACGTTCGGGTCCAGCTGCAGCGCGTGCTCCATGACGTCCTCGCGGAGGGCGGCTGCGACGGTGACGCCGAGCTGCTCGGTGACCCTGCGGGCGAAGCCGAGCAACACACCGGTGGCCAACGCGGCGCCGACGAGGCCCGCCGTCAGCCCGAGCACCGCGGCCCGGGCGGCGGGACCACCTGCCGTGACGGCGTCGACGACGCGGCCGAGCAACAGGGGGGCTACCACGGCGGCGGTGCTCGCCGCGACGTTGAACAGGAGAGCTAGGGCGAGCAGACCGGGGTGTCCGACGATGGCTTTCGCGAGCACCCCGGCCGAACGGCGCGCGGTGGCGACGGGCAGGATCTGGCGGCTCACCGGAGCACCAACTCGGCGTAGGCGGGGTCGGCGACGAGTTCCGCGTGGGTGGATGGGGCGCAGACGCCGTCGGGTCTCACGAAGACGACGCGGTCGCAGCTGGCCAGCAGCGGGGGGCTGGTGGTGATCACGACGGTGGTGCGGCCTGGTCTCGACCGATAGTGCTTGATGCCGTCTGCCATCCGCGCCTCGGTTACCGCGTCCACGGCGGTGGTGGGGTCGCGGAGAACCAGGACCGACGCGTCGGCCAGCAGCGCGCGGGCCATCGCGATGCGCTGCCGCTGCCCGCCCGACAGGTTGGTCCCGTGGTCGGTGAGGACATGGTCGAGGCTTGGCACGGTTCCCGCGATGTCGTTCAGCGCGACCGCCGAGAGCGCCTCGGCAAGGACGCCGTCCTCGAGGTCGGCGTCGACCAACAGCGCCTCACGCAGCGTCGCCCCGAAGAGGTGGACCGCGTGCGGCTCGACGAGCGGCCGACCTGCGAGATGCACCGCGCCTGCCTCGGGAGCCAACGAGCCGTCGATCAGGGCCGCGAGCGAGCCCGCCGCCACGGCGCTGGAGGGCACCATGCCGACGACCTCGCCGTCGGCGAGCGTGAGCGTCAACCCGGCGACGCCGGGGGCGGCGACATCCGCGAAGGCCAAGCCGGGTGGATCCCCCTCGGCCCGTCCTTCCGACGCGTCCGGCTCCAGCGACAGCAGTTCGGCGACGCGCGCCGCGCTGGCCCTGCTAGCGGCCAGTTCCGGGATCAGGTGGCTGATGGTGTTCACCGGGTCGCTCACGAACATCGCCAACCCGACGACGGTGACCAGCTCGCCGATCATGAGCCGGCCGTCGAGAGCCATCAGGCCGACGACGCCGCCGACCACCGCGAGCAGGACGCCTACGCTGAACGACGTGGCCCCGGCGAACTGCGCGCTGGCGGTGATGGCGGCGATGTGGGCGTCACGGGAGGTGCGGCTAGCCGTCTTATAGCGCCGGATCGTCTCCGGCACGCCGCCGAAGCCGCGCAGGGGGCGCATCCCGGCAAGCAGGTCGGCCGCCATGCCCGCGGCCAGCCCGATGGTCTGCTGCCGGTGGGCGGTGCGGCGCTCGAGGCGCGGCCCCAGCCGCGATAGCCCGAGCATCAACAGCGGCACGCCGATCAGGATGCCGAGGCAGAGCACCCAGTCGATGCGGGCCAGGAAGAATGCCGTCCAGCCGAGTCCGATGGTCGCTCCGATCATCCAGCCGACGATCTCGATGATCTGGGTGGTGGCCAGCGCGTCGGAGGTGACTATGGAGAGCTGCTCGCCGGTCTGCCGGTCGCCGGGCCGGGGCCGTCGACCCAGGATGCGCGCCACCATCTCCAGCCGCAGCCGGTGGGACTCCTCGACCACCGCCTTGGTGGCCATCCAGTGCCCGCCGCGCGCGCTGAACGTGAGCGCGGTGAACAGCAGCATCAAGCCGGCGGCCGACAGCCACATCGCCCCGCCGTCGCCGGTGCGCACCGCACGGTCGATCACGACGCCGAACGCGACGGGAACGAGCGCCTCGCACGTCTGGTGGCCGACCATGCCCAACGTCGCTAGGACGGTCCGCCCGCGCTGTCGGCGGTAGATGTCGGCGATTACCGTCCCCGGAGTCAACACGCAGAGCACCATATCGCTCCCACCCCTTGAGCGGCCGCTCTAGATCCAGCAGTGGAGCCGGGCGGTCCGGGGCGAATCCCCTACTGCGGGCCGTGGCGGGCGCCATCAGTGCATTGGACGCTTGAGTGGGAGAACCAGCCGTGGGAGAACTCAGCGCGCGGCGCCGACGGGCTCCTGCTCGGTGGATGGGGAGCGACGGACGGCGCGCACAGCGTCGAGGCGTCCGAGGAACTGGGGGGCGTCGCCCTGGGCGTTCAGGAACTCGTTGGCCTGGTCGGCGACCTTCACCCACTTTCCCTGCCTGGGCCTCAGCCGGCCGGAAGAGATGGCGACGACGGCCATCAGAGCTAACGCGAGAACGACGATCAGGGTCAGGGCGAGCACGGCCACGAACAAGGCACTCAACTCCTACGAGGGGAAGCGGAAACGGAGATCAGCACTCCTCATTGTGCCCCAGATCCCCCGAAACTCCAGGCCGCGCACGGGGCGTCGCAACATCCGCAGGCTCCGCCCGTAGCGAAGCCCGTCAGAGCCGCTGGCTGACGACGGTGGAGATGCCGTCGCCGTGCATGGTGACGCCGTACAGCGAGTCGGCGATCTCCATCGTGCGCTTCTGATGGGTGATCACCAGGAGCTGCGAGTTGGCGCGCAGTTCCTCATAGATGGTGAGCAGCCGGCCCAGGTTGGTGTCGTCCAGCGCGGCCTCCACCTCGTCGAGGATGTAGAACGGGCTGGGCCGGGCGATGAACAGGGCGAACAGGAACGCCACCGCGACCAGCGATCGCTCGCCGCCGGAGAGCAAGGAGAGCCGCTTGACCTGCTTGCCCGCCGGGCGCGCCTCGACGTCGATCCCGGTGGTGAGCCAGTTGCCGGGCTCGGTCAGCACCAGCCGACCCTCACCGCCGGGGAACAGCCGCGAGAACACCTCAGTGAAGGCCCGTTCGACGTCGGTGTAGGCGGCCTCGAAGACCTCCTGCACCCGGGCGTCCACCTCGGCCACGATCTCCATCAGGTCAGCGCGGGTGCGGTGGAGGTCGTCGAGTTGCTCGGCCAGGAACTGATGGCGGGCCGACATCGCGTCGAACTCCTCCAGCGCCAGCGGGTTGACCCGTCCCAATTGCGCGAGGGCCCGTTCCGCGCGCCGGAGCCGGGCGAGTTGCGCGGCCCGGTCGTAGGGCACGGGGTCGGGGGTCTCGTCGTCCTCCGTGAGGGCGGCGCCGTCCGGGCGCGTCAGCACCGGCACGGGCAGCTCGGGCCCGTACTCGGCCAGCAGCGCGTCGGGCTCCAGGCCGAGGTCGGCCATGGCCTTGTCCTCCAACTGTTCGACGCGCATCCGCCGCTCGATGCGGGCCATCTCGTCGCGGTGGGCGCCGCGCTGCAGCTCGTCGAACCGGGCGGCGGCGGCCTTCGCGGCACGACGCGCCTCCGCGGCCGCGGACTCGGCCGCTCCCCGGGCGCGATCGGCCGCCTCCCTGGCCTCGCGCGCCAGACCGCAGGCGGCCTCGACGCGGACAGCGAGTTCGGTGGCCACGTCGCGCACCGCCTCGGCGATCCGGGCCTCCGCCTGGCGACGCTCCACGCGGGCCTTCGCCTTCGCCCGGGCGTCGCGCTCGTGCCGGGCGGCGCGCAGCAGCGCCTCCGCGCGCCCCGTCAGCGACTTGGCCTGTTCCTCGGCGGCGCTCACCGCGAGCCGCTCGTCCATCTCCTTCTGCCGGGCGAGTCGCGCCGTGACGGCCAGCGCGTCGCGCTCCGACGGGTCGGGCTCGGCCACCTCGCCCTCCGACTCGACCTCGGCCAGGCGCGCCTCCAGCTCGGCGAGCGCGGCCCGCGCGGTGGCCAGGCCGGCCTCCGCGGCCTCGATGGCGGCAGCGTGCCGATCCGCCTCGCGCTCGGCCGCGGCCTGTGCCTGGCGCAGCGCGTTCAGCCGGTCCGCGACCGCCGCCAGCTCCGCGTCGGAGGCGTGCAACCGGGCCAGCAGCTCCTGCTCCCGCTCCCGGGCCTCGGCCAGCCGGCCGCTCAGCCCCTCCGCGAGGAAACGCAGCCGGTCGAGCTCGTGGCCGAGCCCGGCGGCCTCCTCCTCGGCGGTCGCGAGCCGGGCGCGCACCTCCAGCAAGGACGGCCCCTCGGCCGACCCGCCGGCCACCAGCCAGGCGGAGAACACCTCGCCGGCGCGCGTGACAGCGGTCAGCTCGGGCCTGTCCGCGACCAGCGCCTGCGCGGCGGCGGCATCGTCGACGAGCACCACGTCGCGCAGCAGCCAGGACAAGGCGCCCCGCAGCTCGGGCGGGGCCGAGACCGACGCCGACGCGGGGCGCCCCGGCCCCGAGGCGGGCGCCGGCGCGTGCGGCGCCCCGGCGACCAGCAGCGTCGCTCGTCCCCAGTCCCCCTCAGCCAGTTCCCCCAGCGCGGTCCCGGCGCGGGACAGGTCCTCGACGACGACGGCCTCCGCGGCCGCCCCCAGCGCCGCCGCGACGGCGCCCTCCCAGCCCTCCTCGACGACAATCAGCCCGCTCAGCGACCGGAGCGCCGGATCGCGCTCCCGCAGGGCCGCGGCCCCGTCGCGACGCTCGGTGAGCAGCCGCAGCGCGTCGACGCGCGCGTCCAGCCCGGTCTTGGCCCGCTGCTTCTCCGCCTCGGCGGACCGCAGTTCCGCCAGGTCGGCATCCAGTGCATCGGCGGCAGCCAGCGCGGCCTCGTAGTCGGCGTCGAGGCTGGACTCGCTGTGGCCGAGATCGGCCAACGAGGTCTCGGTGCCCCGGTAGCGGTCCGCCGCCCTGGCGGCGCGCTCCAGCGACTCGGCCCGCCGCTCGCGCAGGCGGCCGATCTCCTCCTCCGCCGCCTCCACCCGCGAGCGCGCCGACGACACGCGGCCGGCGAGCCTGGCCCGCCCCTCCCGGCGATCGGCCACCGCCCGCAGCGCCGCGCTGTAGGCGCGCTCCGCGGCGGCGTGCCGGCCCTCGGCCGCGGTGCGCACCTCCGCGGCGACGCGCAACCGCTCCCGGGCGACCTCCGCGGCGGCGCGCAGCTCCCGCTCGCGCGCCCGGATCTCGCCCGCATCGCGCTCCAGGGCGTCGGGATCGCGCCCGCCGGTGCTGGTCTGCACCGGTTCCGTCCCCAGCCGGGCCCGCTCGGCGGCGATGGAGCGCGTCGTCGCGACGCGTTCCCGCAGCCCCGCCAGCGCGTAGTAGCCCTCCTGGGCGCGATCGAACTCGCGCGCCGACTCGCGCAGCCGCTCCTCCGCCTGATCCTCCGCGGCAGATGCCCCGCGCACCGCGGCCTCGGCCCGCGCCACGGCCTCGGCCTGCTCCCTCTCGTCGGCCAGATCCGCGGCCAGCGACCGGCGCGCCTCGGCGAGGTCGTCGGCCAGCAGCCTGGCCTTCGCGTCGCGCAGCTCGGCCTGGACGACCGCGGCCTTCCGCGCCGCCTCCGCCTGCCGCCCCAGCGGCTTGAGCTGTCGTCGCAGTTCCGCCACCAGGTCGCCGATGCGCTCCATGTTCGACTTCGTCGCCTCCAGCTTCCGCAGTGCCCGCTCCTTGCGCTTGCGGTGCTTCAGCACCCCGGCGGCCTCCTCGACGAACCCGCGCCGGCTCTCCGGCGTAGCGCTCAGGATCGCGTCGAGCTGCCCCTGCCCGACGATGACGTGCATCTCGCGCCCGATCCCGGAGTCGCTCAACAGCTCCTGCACGTCGAGCAGCCGGGCGGTGGTGCCGTTGATCGCATATTCGGATCCGCCGCTGCGGAACATCGTGCGGGTGATCGTCACCTCGGTGTATTCGATCGGCAGCGCGCCGTCGGAGTTGTCGATGGTGAGTTCCACCTCGGCGCGTCCCAGCGGCGCCCGGGTGGCGGTGCCCGCGAAGATGACGTCCTCCATCTTGCCGCCGCGCAGCGTCTTGGCCCCCTGCTCGCCCATCACCCAGCTGAGCGCGTCCACCACGTTCGACTTGCCCGACCCGTTCGGCCCCACGACGCAGGTGATGCCGGGCTCGAAGACCAGCGTCGTCGCGGAGGCGAACGACTTGAACCCGCGCAGCGTCAGCTTCTTGAGGTACACGGCTAGCGATCAGCCCCCTCCCGGGCAGCCACCGCGGCGCTGCGCACGGCCCGGAAGGTCCACAGCTTGTTGACCGCGAAGTTCAGCGGCAGGGTCACCAGGATGGCGATCAGTTGCGCCCAGTATTCGCGCGACCGGAGACCGGCCTCATCGTGGAAGTACGGCTCGGGGAGGAACAGCGGGCTGGTGGGGTCGGACAGCAGGATCTTGACGAGCAGCCCCACCCCGGCCGCGACGCTGCCGACGGCCAGGAACGGCCAGAACTCCCCCCACCAGCGCGCGGCCCGGCTGGAGCGGAACGTCCATCCCCGGTTCAGCTGGAAGTTCCAGAGATTCGCGATCAGGAACGCGACGATCCACACCAGATGCGTGAAGCGCACGTTGAACGGCGTGAGCGGGATCGACCACAGAATGCTGCGCGCATTGCCCACCCCGCCGTTGAGCCTGTTCATCGCGACGGTGATCACCATGTTGACCAGCACTCCGGAGCTGCCGACGATGCCGAACTTCACGAACTGGCGCATCGAGTTGCCGTACTTGCCCAGGAAGGCAGTCATCGATCACCCCTCTGGGATCCGTTGGCACCGCGGGCACGGGACGAGCTGCGGTTCTTGAAGCTACGCCGACGATAGTGCCCCCGCATCGACGCCAGAGCAAGCCCTCGCGTCCGTCGGATTCCCCGAACCCCCCGACCACCCCGGGCTACGGGCCGGCGAAGCCGTTCAGAGGTGCCGGGTCGGGTCCATGCGCTGGTGCAGGATCCTGACCACGTCAACGCCGGCGGCGCTTTCCACGTAGAAGATGAGATGGCTGCCGATGCCGTACCGGCGGTATCCCTCGCGGATGTCGTCGCAGGCGCGACCACGGCGGGGGTCAACAGCGACACGCTCAATCGCCGCCCTGATCTCGTTCACGTAGTTCTCGGCTTGGCGGAGACCCCAGCGCTCTTCGGTGAAGTCCCAGATCGACGAGAGGTCGCGCTGCGCGGCCCGCGTGAGCCGGTAGTTCGTCACGACTTCTTCGCCGCGATGAACGCGTCGAAGTCGAAGGACTCAGGCGCCCCGCTTTGTTCTCCGACAACAAGAGCGGCACGCAAAGCCGCCAGCTGCGTCTCCTGGTCCTCCAGCAACCGAAGCCCGGCGCGGACGACCTCGCTCGCAGACCGGTAGCGGCCCGACGAGACCTCCCGAGAAAGGAAGTCCGAGAAATGGTCATCCAAGCTGATCGAAGTGTTCTGCGCCATTCCCTGATGTTACCAAGAATTGGTATCCACCGGCCTCAGGAGGATCGCCCCGACTCCGGGCTACCAGCCCCGGCGCAGCAAGGCGATGGCGTCGCGGGCCAGCAAAGCGGTCTGCGAGGGGGTCTCGCCGACGCGCACCCCGGCGGCCTCCAAGGCCTCCTTCTTCGCCTGGGCGGTGCCCGTCGATCCGGTGATGATCGCGCCCGCGTGGCCCATCGTCTTGCCGGGAGGGGCCGTGAAACCGGCCACGTACCCGATCACCGGCTTGGTGATGTGCTCCTTGATGTAGGCCGCCGCGCGCTCCTCCGCGTCGCCGCCGATCTCGCCGATCATGACGATCACGTCGGTGTCCGGATCGTCCTGGAAGGCCTGCAGCGCGGCGATGTGCTTGGTCCCGACGACGGGGTCGCCCCCGATGCCCACCGCGGTCGAGAAACCGTGATCGCGCAGCTCGTACATCATCTGGTAGGTCAGCGTGCCCGACTTCGACACCAGCCCGAACCGACCGGGGCCTGCGATGTGGGCGGGAATGATGCCGGCGTTGGACTTCCCCGGCGAGATCAGGCCCGGGCAGTTGGGGCCGATGATCCGGGTGATGCCGCGGCGCTTGGCCTCGGTGATGAACTGCACCGAGTCATGCACGGGGATGCCCTCGGTGATCACCACCACGAGTTCCATCTCGGCGTCGATGGCCTCCATCACGGCCGCCTTGGCGAACTTCGGGGGCACGAAGACCACCGACACGTTGGCCCCAGTGGCCGCCTTGCCCTCGGCGACGGAGTCGAACACCGGCACCGGATCCTCCTCGAACAGCACCGAGGTGCCGCCCTTGCCGGGAGTGATGCCACCGACGATGCGGCTGCCGGACATGATCATGCGCTGGGTGTGCTTGCGCCCCTCCCTGCCGGTCATCCCCTGGACGAGGATCCGGGAACCTGCGTTGATGAATACAGCCATCTCTCGTCCTCAGTTCTTCTCGCTCGCCAGCTTGGCCGCGGTGCGCGCGGCCTCGTCCATGGTGGTGGCCAGGGTGATCAGCGGATGGCTCTCCTCCTCGAGGATGGCCTTGCCCACCTCGACCGAGTTGCCGTCCAGCCGCACGACGATCGGCAGCCTGGCCTCGTCGCCCAGCATCCGCAGCGCCTGGACGATGCCGTTGGCGACGTCGTTGCAGGCGGTGATGCCGCCGAAGACGTTGACGAAGACGACGCGCACCTGCGGGTCGCTCATGATGATCCGCAGGCCGTTGGCCATCACCGCGGCCGACGCGCCGCCGCCGATGTCCAGGAAGTTCGCCGGGCGCGGCTGCCCGGGGAGGTCCCTGCCCGCCGCGGCCACGACATCCAAGGTGCTCATGACCAGGCCCGCCCCGTTGCCGATGACGCCGACGGAACCGTCGAGCTTCACATAGTTGAGATCCAGCTCGCGGGCCTGCTGTTCCAGTTCCACGGCTCCGGAGGCCGCGTGATAGGCCTCCCAGTCGTCGTGCCGGTACTCGGCGTTCTCGTCCAGGGTGACCTTGCCGTCAAGAGCCAGGATGGCGCCGTCCCCCGTCGCGACCAGCGGATTCACCTCCACCAGCGTCGCATCCGACTCCTGGAAGGTCCGCCACAGGGTCATCAGCACCGGGGCGACGGCTGCGCGACGCGTCGGGTCGAAGCCGGCCTCGTCCAGGATGTGCTTCGCCACCGCCTCGTTGACGCCGATGACGGGGTCCAGCGGCATCTTCACCAGCGCCTCGGGGCGCTCCACGGCCAGGGCCTCGATGTCCATGCCGCCCTCGCGGCTGCACATGGCGATGAAGCCGCCCAGCGTCCGGTCGAGCAGGATCGAGAAGTAGTATTCCTCGGCGATGTCGGCCCCGGGGCTCACCATCACGGTGTCCACCTCATGCCCCTTGATGGTGAGAGCCAGGATGTCCCTCGCGACGGCCTCGGCCTCGTCGGCGCTGCGCGCCAGCTTCACGCCGCCCGCCTTTCCGCGCCCCCCCACGCGCACCTGAGCCTTCACCACGACGACCTCGCCGCCGAGCTGCAGATAGGCATCGCGCGCCTCTTCCGGTGTGGTGGCGACGCGGCCGGCCAGCACCGGCACGCCGTATCTCTCGAACAGGTCGCGCGCCTGGTACTCCAGGAGGTCCACAACGATCCCCTTCCGTATTGGTTTCCCCGACACAGTACTCGCAACAGGAGTACCTTTGGCGGGTGATTCCGCGATGAGACGACACGCCCGCACGCCCTCGAACGCGCCGTCCGCGCAGGAGCTGTGGACAACGCGACCCCCGTTTTTGAGAGCTTCCTGAGAAATGCTAAGGTTCCAATCGTTGCAATCAGCTAACCCCCGAGGAGCACGGTGACCGACCCCACGCATGGCTCGTCAAGCCGCAGCACGGAGCCTGTCCAAGAGGTTGTCGAGACCATCGGTTCTCCGACCCCGGCCGGATCCCGTCGTCCCCGCTTCCAGCTGCGCAAGACCACCATCGCTGTGACGCTGGCAGGAGCCATCGCCGTCAGCGCGCTGTTCGGATACGCCTTCAACGCGCGCACCAGCTACGCCAACCAGTTCTCCGGCGAAGGAACCTCCGCCGCCGTCCCAGCCGCCGCGGCCCAAGCCGCCCAGGAGGGCTTCGTCGATCGCTCCGAGGACGTCTCCCGCAACGCCGTGCGCGAAGGCCTGAACGAGGCCGTCGCCGAGCAGAGCATGAAGAGCCGCGATCAAGACCTCCAGCAGGCCGCCGACCAGGTCGCCCAGGCCGTCACCGAGGAGACCACCGCCGAGCGCATCGCGCTGATGGACGCCGACCTCAAGCTCGTCGAGGCCCAGTCCGAGAAGCTGAAGAAGGAGGCCGAGGAAGCCGCCGCACGGCTCGCCGAGGCCCGGCGCATCGTCGAGAGCAACGGCATCTCCACCTCCGGCATGAGCGACGAGGAGATCCAGCGCCTCGCCACCGCGGGCGGCTCCATGCCGATCAAGGACAACTACCGCGTCGGCGCGTACTTCGGCAAGACCGGCGTCTGGGCCCGCTACCACACCGGCCAGGACTTCCCCGCCCCCGTCGGCACCGCGGTCTACGCCGCCGCCGCCGGAATCGTGCTCAGCCCCACCGACGCCAGCTGGGCCGGCACCAACGTCGTCATCCAGCACGACACCGGAGCCACCCTGTACGCCCACCTGTCCAGCCGCGTGGTCAGCCCCGGCGACGCCGTGGAGCCCGGCCAGCTGATCGGCTACGTCGGCACCACCGGCCGCTCCTTCGGCGCCCACCTGCACTTCGAGTACTACAAGAACGGCACCACCCCCGGCGACGTCTACAGCGCGTCGGATCCCATGGAGTTCCTCCGCACCAAGGGGATCGGCGGCTGAGCCCTTCCCCTCCGCAGATGAAAAATGCCGCCCGGCCGGGCGGCATTTTTCATCTGCGCTAGAGCTTCTCGAGCGGGGCGTGCTTCAGGCTCAGCCGTTTGGTGCCCGCGGACCCGAAGTCCACATCGGCCTTGGTCGCGTCGCCGACGCCGTCGACGGCGATCACCGTGCCCATCCCGAAGGTGGCGTGCAGCACCCGATCCCCGGTCACCACCGACGGCACCCGCTTGGCCGCGGCGGCCTGGCCGAAGCTCTGCACCGCGGAGCTGGTGAGCCGGTTGCGGGTGGCCGACGAGCTGGCCCACGTCGTGGTGGCGGCGCCGGTGCGGCGCCAGTCCATCACATGGCCGGGGATCTCGTCGAGGAAGCGAGAAGCGGGGTTGTAGGCGGGCTGGCCGAAGATCACCCGCACGGCGCTGCGGCTGAGGTGCAGCCGCTTGCGGGCGCGAGTGATGCCGACGTAGGCCAGGCGACGCTCCTCCTCCAGCTCGCGGGGATCCGTCATCGCGCGCATGTGCGGGAAGATGCCCTCCTCCATCCCGGTGAGGAAGACCGTGTCGAACTCCAGGCCCTTGGCCGTGTGCAGGGTCATCAGCGTGACGACGCCGGCCCCCTCCTCGTGCTCGGGCACCTGATCGGAGTCGGCCACCAGGGCGATGCGCTCCAGGAAGGCCGCCAGGGAGTCGTCGGGCTCCGGCATCCCGGCCGCCAGGCCGGAGGCGCCCTCCTCGTCGAGATCGACGGTGGTGGCCGTCGCCACGAACTCCTGCGCCACCGCGACCAGCTCGATCAGGTTCTCGATCCGGGTCAGATCCTGCGGGTCCGTGGAGGCCTCCAGTTCGGGAAGGTAGCCGGACTCCTTCAGGATCGACGTGAGCACCTCGTCGGCGGAGACGCCGCCCGCCACCATGGCGCGGTGCAGGTTGATCACGTCGACGAAGGCACGGATCTGGTTCAGCGACCGGGTGGTCAGGCCCGGGCCCGGCTCCGCACGCTCCAGCGCCTCGAAGAAGGGAATCCGTTCCGCCGCGGCGAGGCCGGCGACGGCCGCCTCCGCCCGAGCCCCGATGCCGCGTTTGGGCACGTTCAGGATCCGGCGCACCGACACGTCGTCAGCGGGATTCACCAGGGCGCGCAGGTAGGCGATGGCGTCGCGGATCTCGCGTCGCTCGTAGAACCGCACGCCGCCCACCACCTTGTACGGCATCCCGACCCGGATGAACACCTCCTCGAAGGCACGCGACTGCGCGTTGGTGCGGTAGAACACCGCGGTGTCGCCATAGGTCGAGACGCCCTTGTCCATCAGCGCGTCGATCTCCGTCGCGACGAACTGGGCCTCGTCCTGCTCGGTGTCGGCCACCCAGCCGACGATGAGGTCGCCCTCGCCGAGGTCGCTCCAGAGCCGCTTCTCCCGCCGCCCCTTGTTGCGCGAGATCACCGCGTTGGCGGCAGTCAGGACGTGCTGGGTGGAGCGGTAGTTCTGGTCCAGCACCACCGTCGTGGCGCCGGGGAAGTCCTGCTCGAAGTCGAGGATGTTGCGGATCGTCGCTCCCCGGAAGGCGTAGATCGACTGGTCGGAGTCGCCGACCACCATCAACTCCGCCGGTTCCACCACCGGCGTGCCCGGGGGCAGCTCGGCGGAGACGTCGCCGCAGAGCTCCCGGATCAGAACGTACTGCGCGGTGTTGGTGTCCTGGTACTCGTCGACGAGCACATGCCGGAAGCGGCGCCGGTACTTCTCCCGCACGTCGGGGAAGGCCTGGAACAGGTTGACGGTGGTCATGATCAGGTCGTCGAAGTCCAGCGCGTGGGCGGCGCTCAGGCGGGTCTGATAGTCGCGGTAGGCCTCGGCATGGACCTTCTGCTGCGGCGTCTTCGCCTGGTTCGCCGCCGTCTCGAAGTCGATCAGCTCGTTCTTGAAGTTCCCCACGGCGTTCATCACCGCCCGCACCGGGTACTTCTTGGGGTCCACCTCCTGGTCGCGCAGCACCAGCGACATCAGGCGCTTGGAGTCGGCGTCGTCGTAGATCGAGAACGACTTCGCCATGCCGAAGCGGTCGATGTCGCTGCGCAGGATGCGCACGCAGGCCGAATGGAAGGTGGAGACCCACATCAGCTTGGCCCGGTTGCCCACCAGGTCGACCACCCGCTCGCGCATCTCGGCCGCCGCCTTGTTGGTGAAGGTGATCGCCAGGATCGAGCCCGGATGCACGTCGCGCTGCGAGACGAGATGGGCAATCCTGCGGGTCAGCACCCGGGTCTTTCCCGAGCCCGCCCCCGCGACGACCAGCACCGGCGACCCCGCATGCAGCACCGCCTGGCGCTGCGGCGGGTTCAGCCCCTCCAGGAGCTGTTCCTCGGTGATCCGCCTCGACGCGGGCGCGGGCGCGTCCGCGAAGCCGGACGGCGGGGGTGGCGGCATCTCGTCGGGCGCGGGCGCGAACACGGCGAACAGATCGGGAAAGAGGGAATCAGACATCTCGACGGATACCCTACCCGGCGACGCCGACACCGCTCCGGCGACGCTCCCGGGGTCGCCACTCCTCCCCTTGACGCTCCTCAAGGAGCGTCAAGGGGAGGAGGGTCGACTCAGGGGGTATGGGTGCCTTGGAAGGAGAAGCGGAAGACCAGTTCCTCGCCCTCCGGGAGGCGGTACTCCGGGTGGGTCTGCGCGCCCCAGGAGTCGTCCCCCGCCACGCCGCGGCGCATCAGCGCCGGGCGCAGGACGGTGCGCTGGATGGGCGGCAGGTCGACGGGGTGCAGCGCGTTCTCGACCTCGAACGGGGTCCAGGGCAGCGCCGAGAACTCCATCCCACCGTCGCATTCGAAGCGCAGACCCCAGCCCTGGGTGTCGGTCACCGTCGCCCAGCGGACTCCGGTGTGGTTCCCGGCCTCCTGCGGGCGCACATACGGCGTCAGCTGCTCCGCGACCTCGCTCCGGTACACCCCGAGCTTGGCCCCGAGCCGCCGGTCGACGTAGCTCTCCTCCGGCCCCTCCCCGTACCAGGTGAGGCGGTGCAGGTCGGCGTCCGCGGTGAACAGCAGACCGAACTCCGGAGCGTCCGGCAGACCGTCGCCCGGGGTGAGGGTGAGGGTCACGTCGATCCGGCCGTCACCGTCGATGCGGTAGGCGAGGGTGCATTCGCTGGCGGGCTGGCTGGGCAGCAGGTAGGCGTAGCGGATCTCCACCGCGTCCTCCCCGACGATCAGCTCCGGGCTGTCCTTGGCCGGCTTCGCGTACCGGCTGGCCAGCAGCCACAAGCCGTCGCGCGCGGGCATCCCCCAGCCGTTCTCGTTGTCGGTGGGCGCGTGCCAGAAGTTGGGCTTGGGGATGGCGCGCAGCATCTCCCGGCCGCCGCCGTGGGCGCTCCCGTACCGGTAGGACACCAGGCCGCCGAACAGCCGGGAGAAGAGCGCGGAGAAGTGACGTCCGTGGACCCCGATGTTGACGATCCCGTCGACCACCTGGGGCCGCGGGGCGCGACGACGCGGCGCGTCGTCCTCCACCGCGACGACGGCCTGCCCGAAGGCGACCTCGTGCCCCGCCGCGGCCCACCGGGTGGCCGTCCTCAACCGGAAGGACACCTCGACGACGTACTCGCCCGCGGCCTGCGGCACGCTCACCGGAAGCCCGAAGCGGACGCGCTGCCCCGGCGCGACATCGGTCTCGACGCTCTCCTCGGCCAGCAGCACGCCCTCGCGCGAGACGCTCACCACGCAGTCCACCTGAGACGAGGGGGTGAAGAGGTACCGGTTGGTCACCTCGAAGCCGTCCCGGGACACGACGACGTCGAGCGGCCGGTAGGCGAACTTCACCTCCTGAAGCATGGGGGTGGGGGTGTGGTCGGCGAAGAGGATGCCGTTGGCGCTGAACTCGTAGTCGGTGGGGCGCTCCCCGCAGTCGCCGCCATAGCCGAAGAAATCCTTGCCGTGGCGGTCGGTGAGAGCGATCGCCTGATCCGAGAAGTCCCAGATGAATCCGCCCTGGAAGAGCGGCTCCCGGTAGGCCAGATCGATGTAGCGATCGACGGCGCCGAAGGAGTTGCCCATGGTGTGGGCGTACTCGCACAGGACGAAGGGCTTCTCGCGGTTGGTCCGCAGGAACTCCTCCACCCCCGCCGCGGGGGTGTACATCTGGCTGTAGACGTCGGTGGTCTCGGGGTAGCGCGGATCCCAGGCGATGCCCTCGTAATGCACCGGCCGGGTGTCCTGCGCGCGGAAGTACGCGGCCACGTCGCGGATGTTGGTGCCGCCGTAGGACTCGTTCCCGCAGGACCACATCACGATGCTGGCATGGTTCTTGTCGCGCTGCAGCATGTTCGCGGCGCGATCGAGCAGCACGTCGCGCCACTCGGGCAGGTCGCCGGGAACCATCTGCTCCAGCGTGATCCGCTCCTCCTTCAAGGCGTCCCACATGCCGTGCGACTCGAGGTTCATCTCGTCGATGACGTAGAGCCCGTACTCGTCGCACAGCTCGTAGAGGAAGGAGTTGTTGGGGTAGTGGCTGGTGCGCACGGCGTTGATGTTGGCGGCCTTCATCAGCCGCAGGTCGGCCTCGGTCTGCTCGCGGGTCATCACGCGGCCCTGCAGCCCGAACTCGTGCCGGTTGACGCCGTTGAAGACGATGCGCTGCCCGTTGATCTTGAGCACGCCGTCCTCGATCCCGAACCGGCGCACGCCGACGCGCTGCGGGATCACCTCGACGACGGCGCCGGCCGCGTCGCACACCTCGACGGTGAGCGCATACAGGTGCGGGTCCTCCCCGCTCCACAGCCGGGGCCGATCGATGGTGAGCGACAGGGAGCCATCGGCCGGCGTGAACTCCCCCACGCCCTCGATGGCGGCGCGCACGCTGCCCTCGCCCACCAGTTCGACATCGAGGCGCACCACGGCCGAGCCGAGGTCGTCCGCGAGCTCGGTGGTCACGCGGAGGTCCTCGACGTGTGCCACCGGGCGGCGGTAGAGCATCACATCGCGGAAGAGACCGGAGAAGCGGTAGAAGTCCTGGTCCTCGATCCACGACCCAGCGGTCCACGTGAAGACCTGCGCCGCGAGCTTGTTCTCGCCCGCG
This sequence comes from Arachnia sp., assembly GCA_035326505.1. Taxonomy (GTDB): domain Bacteria; phylum Actinomycetota; class Actinomycetes; order Propionibacteriales; family Propionibacteriaceae; genus Arachnia. The sequence continues at coordinate 32,466 of DAOLFC010000001.1, read as the reverse complement.
ACCACCAGTTCGGTGAGGTCGAACTCCGACGGGGTGAAGGTGTCGGCCCCGTAGCCCACGTAGGTGCCGTTGCACCACACCGCGATCGCGCTCTCGGCGCCCTGGAAGGAGACGCTCAGCCGCTCGCCGTCGGCCAGGGGCTGATCCAGCGTGAAGTGCGTCACATAGGACCCGACGGGGTTCGTGCGCTGCGGCACCTGGCCGGGCCGGATGTCCTCCTGCCCGTCCCAGGGATACTGGACGTTGACGTACTGCGGGCGGTCGTAGCCCTGCAACTGGATGTGGGCGGGCACCGGAATGTCGTCCCAGCCGGACGTGTCGTAGTCGACGGCCTCGAAGCCTGGCAGCACCTGCGACGGGTTCTTGGCGTAGTGGAACTTCCACAGCCCGTTCAGGCAGCTCTCGAAGCTGCTTTCCCCCGTCGCCGCCTCCGCCGCGTCGGCGAACCAGCGGTGATCGGAATGCGGGGCGAGACGGTTCTCGCCGAAGAAACGGGGGTCGGCAATCCGGCTGGGATCGAATGTCATTTAATGGCTCCGGTGATGCCTTCGGCGAAGGCGCGTTGCAGGACAAGGAAGATGACCATGGTAGGCAGAGACGCGATCAGCACGGCGAGCATCAGCACGCCGTAGTCGGTCACGTAGCCGGCCCGCAGGTTGGCGATGAGCATCGGCATCGTCTGGTAGGAGTTGCTGACCAGGATCACCTTGGGCCACAGGAAGTTGTTCCATGCGGTCATGAAGGTGATCACGGCCGCGGCGGCCAGCGTCGAGCGCATCGTGGGCAGGAAGATCCGGAAGAAGATCGACACCTCGCGCAGACCGTCGATCCGGGCGGCCTCGATGATCTCGTGAGGGAAGCCGCGCGCCGCCTGGCGGAACAGCAGCACCAGGAACGGCGTCGAGATGGCGGGCAGGATCACCGCGAAGGTGGAGTTGACCATGCCGAACTGGGCGAACATCTGGAATAGCGGGATCATCGTCGCCGCGAACGGGATCATCATGGCCAGCAGCAGCACCGCCATCAGGCGGTCCTTGCCCTTGGAGTGGAACACCTCGAAGCCGTATCCGGCGACCGAGCAGACGATCAGCGCGAGCACCGTGGTGGCCACCGCGTTGAGCGTCGAGTACCACATGGCCGAGGCGACGTCCTGCTGCGCGACCAGCTTGGCGAAGTTCTCGAACAGCGCCGTGCCCGGAAGCAGCCGCGAGTTCAGCACGTCGTTGCTGGTGTTGGTCGCCGAGACGGCCATGTAGTACAGCGGGAATACCGAGACGAACGCCGAGAAGACGAGGAACGCGTACGAGGGGATCCGGCGCAGTTGAGTTCTAGTCACGGGTGTCACCCACCTTCATCTGGATGAAGGCCAGGACCGCGACCATGATCAGGATCACATAGGACAGCGCGGCGCCGTAGCCGAAGTTGGGGTTCTTCTGGAAGGACAGCTCGAACAGGTAGTGCGACATGGTCATCGTGGTGTACGCCGGGCCGCCCTGGGTGAGGTTCCAGGACTCGTCGAACAACTGGATCGTGCCGTTGGTCGACATGATCGCGGTGAGCAGGATCATCGGCTTGAGCTGGGGAACCGTCACGTACCAGAAGGTCTTGAACGATCCGGCGCCGTCGATCTTGGCGGCCTCCAGCGAGGAGGCGTCGATGTTCTGCAGGCCCGCAAGGTAGAACACCATGTTGTATCCGGTCCAGCGCCAGAGCAGGCCGAGGATCAGCACGAAGCGCGCCGTGCCGGTGTTGCCCAGCCAGTTGACCGGCGAGTCGATGAGGCCGATCGCCAGCAGGAGGTCGTTGGCCATGCCGTCGTTGGCGAACATCGTGCGGAACACCAGCGAGTAGCTCACCAGGGAGACGGCGCACGGCAGGAAGATCGCGGTGCGCCACAGGCCCTTGAACCGCAGGTTCTTGTCGTTGAGGATGTTGGCCAGCACCAGGGCGGCGACCAGCATGATCGGCACCTGGACGAGGAGGTAGATGAAGGTGTTGCTCACCGTCATCTTGAAGATCTCGTCCTGGAACAGCCGGCTGTAGTTGTACCAGAGCGGCTCGGCCCAGTTCAGGTTGGTGCCGCGGCCGGTCTTCAGCGAGAGGATGAAGGCCTGGAACATCGGGTAGAAGTTCATCACCAGGATCAGCAGCGCTGCCGGGATGAGGAAGATCCAGCCGGTGAGGTTGCGGCGCTGTTCAAGACCGAAGCCCTGCCCGGCCTTGCGGGGGGCGGCAGGCGCCGCCTCAATCGTGTGTTGTGACATATATCAATCCGCCTTCCGCGGCAACGGGGGCGCGCCGATGTGGCACGCCCCCGTCACCATCAGGAGATCACGACATCGCGAACTCGACGTTCTTCTGCGCCTCGTCGAGCGCGGTGTCGACGGCGGTTCCGCCGAGGATCTTGGTCATGGCGGCGCTCACGGCGTCGCGACCCTCGTAGTAGTAGGCGCCGGTGTTGTTGCTCGGCACCTCGGCCGAGAACTCCAGCACCTTGGCGAAGACGGGCTGGCCGCCGAAGAACTCCTGCGGCTCCGCGTAGACGGCGCTCTCGCCGGCCGGCAGCCAGTTGGCCACGGCACCCGAGGACGGCAGGATCGTGTCGAAGAACTCGGTGGAGCCGGCGAAGGTGGCGCCCAGGAAGTCCGCCGCGAGCGCGGTGTCCGCGGTGGAGCTGATCGCCCACGACGAGCCACCGTTGGCGGAGAAGTTGGTGGCGCCGTCGATGCCGTCGAGCTTCGGCAGGTTGGTGATGGCCCAGTTGCCCGACTGGTCCTCAGCGGTCTGGATGGAGCCGAGGATCCACACGCCGTTGATGGTGCCGGCCACGCTGGAGTTCACGAAGGTGCCGATGTACTCGTCCCACGAGTTCACCTCGACCATCACGCCGGTGCTCACGAGCTCCTGGTAGACGCCCATGGCGTTGATCAGCGCCTCGTTGCCGACGATGGTGGGGTTGCCCTCCTCGTCGAAGAGGCTGGCGCCGGCGCTCTGCAGCATCATCATGAGCAGGTCGGAGGAGCCTGCCTGGCCGGACAGCAGCGGCTTGCCGGTCTTGGCGAGCACGTCCTTGCCCTTGGTGATGTACTCGCTCCAGGTGATGTCGGTGAAGTCGTCGACGGTGTAGCCGGCCTCCTGCAGCACGTCGGTGCGCAGCGCGTTGATCGCGGTGCCGTTGTCGAAGGGCAGACCGTAGTTCACGCCGTCGACCACCGAGAACGCGGTGACGCCCTCAGGGAACTCGCTGAAGTCGATCCCGCTCTCGGAGAAGTTGCTGAACAGATCGGGGTAGTTGAGGACGTTCTTCTGGAACGCGTTGTTCTGCGTGAGGAAGATGTCGGGAAGCTCGTCGAACTGCTGCGACTGCGCGAGCGTGGTGAGCTTGGTCTGCAGGTCGTCCCACGACGTCTCTTCGACCTTGAGCTCGAAGTCGGGGTGGTCCTGCTTGTAGATCTCCGCCGCCTGCTCCATGGCGTAGATGTTGAAGGCGGGATCCCATGCCCACACCGTCAGCGTGTTGTTGCCGGGCTCGCCGGTGCCGGTGGAGGTGCTTCCCGGGTCGGTGGTGCCCGGGTCGGTGCCGCCACCGCACGCGGCGAGGCTCAGGGCGAGCGGCAGGGCGACGGCCGCGGCCGCCATCCTCTTGGTGATCTTCATCTGGTTCTTCCCTCTCGGGTCGGGTGCGTTGCGCCGTGGCGCCGGGCGTCGGTCTGGGAGGGTTTCGGTCCGCCTCGACCGTGGAATGTTGACGTAAACATAGCAGGCCTCGGGCCTTCGTAATAGCCGGGGTCAATAACGGAGTGATAACGATTCTTGCCTGCGATGCGACAATACCCACTCATTGGCGACGTCGCCATCGCGCCGTGTCACGCTAGACTTCGGGCCATGGGTGGAGCCATGAGGAAGAGCGGCCCGACGATCGCCGACGTCGCCCAGCTGGCGGGAGTGTCGAGCCAGACCGTCTCCCGTGTCTCCACCGGCGCCGAGAATGTCCGATCCGAGACCCGCGCCCGGGTCCTGGAGGCCATGTCGAAGCTGGGCTACTCCCCCAACCATGCGGCGCGCTCGCTGCGCAACGGCACCTTCGGCGCGCTCGGCCTGATCGCGCACCGCTACGAGCGCACCGGCGAGACGCTGATCACCAGCGGCGTGATCAGGGCCGCGGAGAAGCACGGCTACACCGTGACCCTGCTCAGCATCGACACCCCCGACGACGAGCACTGGCAGCAGGCCGCGCACCTGATCTCGAACCAGGCGATCGACGGCCTGATCATCGTGCGCGCGGAGCAGGCCAGCCCCTCCACCCTCAAGCTCCCCGCCCGGCTGCCCGTCGCGGTGTCCGATTCGCGGCTGATGGCCCACTACCCCTCGGTCATCGCCGACCAGGTGCAGGGCACGATGGACGCGACCACGCACCTGCTCAGCCTGGGGCACCGGACGGTCCACCACATCGGGGGACCCCCGGATTCGATCCCTGCCCAGATCCGCGAGGCCACCTGGCGACGCTGCCTCGAAGTCGCCGGGGCGACGCCGCCGCCGGTCCTGCGCGGCGACTGGACCCCCCGATCGGGCTATCTGCTCGGCCGGCAACTCTGCCAGGACCCCACCCTGACGGCCGTCTACGTCGCCAACGACGAGATGGCCATCGGCCTGATCAGGGCCCTGCACGAGGGCGGGCGACGGGTGCCGGAGGACGTCTCGGTGGTGGGCTTCGACGGCATCACCGTCGGCGAGTTCATCCATCCTCCGCTCACCACGGTCCGGCAGGACTTCTCCGAGATCGGCCACGGGCTGGTCGAGTTGGTGCTGGGCCAGCTCCGCGACTTCGACCTGTCCCTTCCCTTCCGGACGGTGATCCCGACGGAGCTGGTGGTCCGTTGCACCACCGCTCCTCCGCGCCCGTGAACCGCCGCCCGACGGGGCCCGATAGACTCCCGTCATGACTCGGTTCGCCCGGCTCCGCACCTGGATCAATCGAGCGACGCTGGGCATACTGCTCGCCCAGATCGGCCTGATGATCGGGCTCACCGTCCTCGAGTCCGCGCGCAACAAGCGCCGCAAGCTGCGCAAGTTCCCGACGGTCGCGCCGGTGCCGATCCAGGCGGGCGAGGACGAGGTGACCGTCTACACCTACGGCGAGGATCTCTATGCCGACATGATCGCCGAGATCCACCGGGCGGAGAGGGTGATCTACTTCGAGACCTTCATCTGGAAGTCCGACGCGGTGGGGCAGCGGTTCAAGGACGCGCTCACCCAGGCGGCCGAACGCGGCGTGACGGTCCACGTCGTGTGGGACGAGTTCGCCAACCTCGTCGTGCCGCGCGGCTTCCTCCGGATGCCCAGGTCTCTGCGGGTGATGCGGCATCCGTTCTTCCCGATGCCGTGGTCGCCGCGCCACTGGGGTCGCGACCACCGCAAGCTGCTGGTGATCGATTCCCGCGTGGGCTTCGTCGGGGGATACAACATCGGCAGCCTGTACGCGACGGGCTGGCGCGACACCCACGCGCGGGTGGTGGGCCCGGGCGTCGCGGAGCTGGAGAACGCCTTCATCGACTTCTGGAACCTGCATCTCCGCCGGGGCCGGCACGGCTACATCGCCGACGACCCACCGCGGCGATGGGTCAGCAAGCTGCGGGTACACCGCAACACCCCGCGGATCCAGGTCTACCCGATCCGCAACATGTACCTGGAGGCGATCGATCGCGCCCAGCACCGCATCTGGCTCACCCACGCCTATCTGCTTCCCGACGCGGATCTCGTCGCCGCCCTCCGCGACGCCGCGCGCCGGGGGGTCGACGTGCGGATCATCATCCCGCACCGCTCCAACCACGTCGTGGCCGACTGGCTGTCGCGCAACCAGTACGCGACGCTGCTGCAATCGGGCGTGCGGCTGTTCCTCTACCAGGGCGCGATGGTGCATGCGAAGACGGCGACCATCGACGGGAGCTGGTCGACCATCGGCACGGCCAATCTGGATCGGCTCAGTCTGATGGGCAACTACGAGGTGAACCTGGAGGTCACCGACGAGGACGTCGCGGACCAGATGGAGAAGATCTTCCGCGTCGACGAGTCCAACACCATCGAACTGACCGAGGACCGTTGGCACGCCCGCTCCCGCCTCGCGAAGCTCACCGAGGTCCTCCTCAGCCCTTGGCGGCCCATCTTCTGAGCCCGCGGGACCGTCGTCGAGGAAGACGGCTGGTTATGCCGTGCTGGCCCCCTGGCCAGCACGGCATAACCGGCACGGTGCGCCTACGGCAGGCGATGGCCGGCGGCGCGGAAGATCCGGTACCACTCCTCGCGAGTGAGCGGAACCTCCGAGCCGGCGGCCGAGTCGGCCACGCGCTGCGGGTTGGTGGTGCCCAGCACCACCTGCATGTCCGCCGGGTGACGGGTGATCCACGCCACCGCGATGCCGGTCGGGGTCACGTCGTAGGCGGCGGCCAGCTCGTCGAGCACGTCGTTCAGCTCGGCGTAGTTCTTCCGGTCGCCGAGGAACACGCCGGTGAAGAAGCCCGCCTGGAACGGCGACCACGCCTGGAGCGTCATCTTGGTCAACCGCGAGTAGTCGAGCAGTCCGACGTCGAGGCTCTGCGACTGCGGCTCGCCCACCATGTTCATAGCCACGCCCTGCGCGATCAGCGGCGCGTGCGTGATGCTCAGCTGGACCTGGTTGATCCCCAGCGGCTGCCGGACCGACTGCTTCAACAGCTCGATCTGCCCCGGGGTGTGGTTGGAGACGCCGAACGCGCGCACCTTCCCGGCCGCCTCCAGCTCGTCGAACGCCGCCGCCACCTCGTCGGGCTCGACCAGGGTGTCCGGACGGTGCAGGAGGAGGACGTCGAGGTAGTCGGTGTTCAGCGCGGCCAGCGACTCGTCGACGGTCGCGAGGATGTGCTCGGTGGAGAAGTCGAAGAAGCCGGGCCGGATGCCGACCTTCGACTGGATGATCACCTGGTCGCGCTCGGCGGCGGGCACCGCGCCCGCGTCGCCGAAACGCTGCTCGCACGCGTGGCGCGGGCTGCCGTAGATGTCGGCATGGTCGAAGACATTGACGCCGGCGTCGCGGGCGGTCCGCACCAGCGTGCGGATCTCCTCGTCGCTCAGCTTCTGGATGCGCATCAGGCCGAGCACGACGTTGGACGCGGGGAGCGGGACGGATCGTTGGGAGAGGTACTTCATGAGGCAATCCTTTCAGGTGAGGGGGGTGAAGCGGAGCAGCGCCGCCCCATGTGCGTCGAGGGACAGGCGCAGGGCCGCGCTGCCGGGCGCGACGCCGCGGGCCGCGTTGCTCTGGACCGAGACCGACTCCAGCGCGACGACGGCACCGGACCACAGCTCCCGCACCTCGCCTCCCGAGGCCGGCAGCCCGAGCGCCTGGGCGTCGAGCGCGATGTCGACGGGGGTCTCGCCGAGGTGGAACACGGCGGCGTAGCGGACGCCGTCGGCACCGTCGGCCCCCCAGAAGACGAACGCGCCCTCGCGGGCCAGCTCGCGGTTGTTCGACGACGACCGCAGCACCTCGATGACGTCGGCGTTGGTGAACAGCGCGACCGTGGCGGGATCGCTGGTGGGCAGGTCTCCGCCGATCATCAGCGGCGAGCGGGCGATCACCCACAGCGTCATCAGCGAGGTCCGCTCCGCGGGCGTGAACCCGTCCTGGCGGGGCGCGCCGCGCTCGGCGCGGATGCCGATGCGCCCCAGCGGGAGCATGTCGCCGTCGGGCCAGCCCTGCGGGCCGGCGTGCGGGGCCCAGCGCGCGAACCGGGCGAAGTTGTCCTCGACGTCCTGCCAGCGGTCCCAGACGTCGTCGCAGATCCGCCACATCGTCGCGTTCTCGCGCAGGTGGTCGAGCCGCGCGAGCGACATGTCGCGGCCGGGCGAGAGGCTCAGCTGGAACTCGCGCCCGGAGTTCCCCAGGGCCTGCGAGAGGGCCTCGATGTCGGCGCGCTGGTACGGCCACAGCAGGTCGTCGGCCTTGACGAAGTCGACGCCCCATTCGGCGTACAGGGCGGCCAGCGAGTCGTAGTAGGCCTGGGCGGCCGGATCCGTCATCCGCATCCCGACGTAGTGCGGGTTCCACTCGCAGACGTTGTCCGGGTCCGCGATATCGGCGGCGGTGACCCCGGTGCCGAGGATCGGGGTGCGCAGCGCGATGGCGCGACGGGTCAGCCCGCGCATGATGTGGATGCCGAAGCGCAGGCCGAGCGCGTGGACCTGCTCCGCGAGCGGGCCGAACCCCGCACCGTCGGCGGCACTGGGGAAGCGCACCGGATCGGGGACGAGGCGGCCGTACTCGTCGAGGTGCAGCTCGGCCGCGGCGTTGTATCCATGGGACCGGGCGCCGGGATCGGCCCAGTCGGCGTCGATCACGATCGTGTCCCAGCCGAAGGGAGCCAGGTGCTCGGCCATGAACCGGGCGTTGGCGAGGACCTCGTCCTCGGTGATGGTCGTGCCGTAGCAGTCCCAGCTGTTCCACCCCATGGGCGGGGTGAGAGCGGGCTTCAGGGTCATGGGGGTTCCTTCTCGTGTGGTGCGGGTATCAGGGGCAGCCTTACCCGTTGTTGTTCGTCCTCGGCTCCGGCGGTTGCCCAGGGGCTCGTCGTCGAGCGAAATCGCGCCACGAACTTGTATCGATACATGATCATAGACGACTCTCGCCCGGTTGCAAGCCCCGTCCCAGGGAAGCCGACCTCCGCTTAGGAGTTCGCTGTTCCACCGAAGTCGGTGGAAGAACGAACTCCTAAGCCGCGACGTGAGGGATTGCGCCGTGCCATCCGGCGCGTGGTGGGTGTGGGCTCCGCGATTGGGTAGCGTCGAGTCATGCGCGCGATGATCGTCAGTGGCTCCAGCAGGTACGCCGACCCGTGGCACCCGTTCACCGAGACCAGTGAGCGCTTGGCGGAGATCCTCCGGGAGGCCGGCTTCGCCGTCGAGATCGACGATGACGTCGACGGTGCGATGACCCGGCTCGACGGGATCGACCTGCTCGTCGTCAACGCCGGAGACCCCTGGCGCGACTCCCCGACCAAGCTCCCCCGCGACGCACCGGGCATCGCCGGACTCACGGCCGCGTTCGACCGCGGCATGGCCGTGCTGGCCCAGCACTGCGCCGTCTCCTCACTGCGCGATTACCCCGACTGGGCCGCCGCCGTGGGCGGAATGTGGGTCCCCGGCCTGTCCTGGCATCCACCGGCCGACGCCGCCACCATCGTCCCCGCGCCTGACGCCGGGGATCTGCTCCCTGAACCCTTCGAGGTGTTCGACGAGCGCTACTGCAGCATCCAGGGCATCGGGCGCAACCGCGTCGTCGCGCAGCACGAGGGCCCCGACGGACCGGAACCGACGGTGTGGGTGCGGGAGTACGGTGCGTCCCGGATCGCCGTCGACCTCCTCGGCCACGACGCGCGCTCCTACGACTCGGATGTCCACCGCGCCCTCATCGCCCGCCTCGCCAGATGGGCCGCGACCGACTCGATTTCCCGCGCTTCTGGATAGGGTGACCGTGATGAAGAAACGCGTAACGATCGACGACATCGCCGCAGAAGTCGGCGTCTCCCGGCAGACGGTGACTCGCGCCATGAACGGGATGCCGCGCATCAGCGAGACGACCCGCGCCAAGGTGCTCGACGCCAGCCGCCGCCTCGGCTACCAGCCCAGCCGGTTCGCGAAGAACCTTGCCCGCAACGCCAAGACCAAGGCGATCGGGTTCGTCGTCGAGTCCTTCCGCAACCCCTACTACACCGAGCTGACGGCCGAGCTGCTAAACCTGGCGGCCGAGCGCGGCTGGCAGGTCACCGTCTCGTCGCACGAGGCCTCCCCACCCCTGGAGCTGCCCCGCCGCCTGGCCGGGGAGGTCGACGTCATCGTCGGCTACGTGGGGGGCAGCCCTGCGGAACTGGCCGCCGCGACGCACGGCGTCCCCGTCGTCCTGATCGGCGATCCTCCCCCGCATCCCGGTATCCATTCGGTGGCGATCGACTTCGACCGCGGCATCGCCGACCTGCTCGCCGGGCTGCGGGAACGCGGCTCCCAGAGGTTCGGCCTGCTGGAGAGCCGGCTGCGGGGCACGCCGTATCGCCCGTCGCCGCGCCGCCAGGCCTACGAGCGATATGTCGACGCCGCGTCCCGCGATGCCGTCGTCGTCTGCGAGGCCGACTACCAGTCGGTCGACGCCGGCATCTCCGGCCTCCGCCGCCTGAGGGCCGAGTTCCCCGAGACCGACACCGTCATCGCCTTCAGCGACCTGATGGCGATGGGGGCCCTCGTCGCGGCCCACGAGGACGGCCTTCGGGTGCCCGAGGACGTGCGCATCGTCGGCGTCGACGGCCTCTCGCTCGGCGCCGTGACCTTCCCCGCGCTCTCGACGCTCGCGATCCTCGGCAGCGAGCTGGCCGAGGCCCTCATCGGGCTCATCGATCGGATCTTCGACGGCACGGCCGGCCCCTCCGAACACCTGTCCATCACGCCGCGCCCGCTCTGGCGCGGCAGCGCGTAGCCGGCGGCCTTACGCGGACGACTCGCGGGGGATGAGTCTCACGGCGCCGAACACCTCTCGGAAGTCGTCCCTGGGCCGCTCCCCGGCGATCCGCCCGACGAGCAGCTTCAGGGCCGCGTCCGCCATGGCTTCGTGATCGGGCGCGATCGAGCTGAGCGAGGGCGTCGAGAACGCGGCCTGCGGGACGTCGTCGAACCCGACGATGCGCACATCCTCGGGCACGCGCAGACCGGCGTCGGCCAGCCCGCGCAGCACCCCGAACGCCACCCAGTCGGTGGCGCAGAAGATGCCGTCGACGGCGCCGACCTCCTTCAGCAGGCGACCCACCGCATCCCGCGAGTCGGCCAGGTTGTAGCGGGTTGGCTGGACCTGCCCCGGCCCCAGCTCAAGGCCCGCCGCCTCGATCTCGGCGACGAAGCCCTTGGTGCGCATGGTGGCGACATCGACGTCGCCGGGGGACCACGGGCGCCCGCCGATCATCGCGATCCTCGTACACCCCCGATCGATGAGGTGCCGGGCGGCGAGGGTCGCCCCCTGCTCGTTGTCCATGACGACGTGATCGACCGGAGCGGAATAGGCGCGCTCGCCCAGCACCACGATGGGGAAGTCGCCGCGCAGGAGCGCCGCATCCTCCTGCGCGAGCTGCGAGGCGTGCAGGAGCAGGCCGTCGTAGCTGCGCAACCGGGAGTGCAGGATGGCGTCCATCTCGTTCTCGCGGCGCGCCCCGGTCTGCTCGACCACGATGTCGTAGTCGTATTGCCTGGCCCGTTCGATGAGCAGCGCGCTCAGCAGGCCGAAGTAGGGCCGGTCGATCTCCGGCAACGCGAGCCCGATGACGCCGGTTCGCCCCTGCCGGAGGCTACGGGCCGTCGTGTTCACCCGGTATCCGAGCTCCTCGATGGACGCCACCACCTTCTCCCTGGTGGTCTTCCTCACATGCGGGTGATCGTTGACCACGTTGGAGACGGTCATGACCGACACGCCCGCATGACGGGCGACATCCTGCATGGTGACCATGCGCTTCCCTCCTCCTTATGGATCCGAGACCCCGAGAACGCGCCGCTCACGGGGGCACCTGCGACGACACCGCGCACGCAGTCCAGGACACCCATATCTTGGCACGCACCCCCAAGATCGAGCGGGCGAACGGGCGTCAGACCTGCATGTAGGGCGAGCAGGACAGCTCGTCGACCTGGCGCTGTTCGACGTAGGCGATGACCGGACGGAAGTTGACCACCGCCAGCCACCCGGGGAGCGCGAAGGCCAGCAGCAGCGTCCAGCTGCCGAAGACCGAGAGCAGCACCTGGGTGCCGACGATCACCAGCAGCGTGAGCTGGAACCGCAGCGCCTTCACGATCGCCAGCTTCGCGCTCAGCCCCAGGGCCTGACCGGCGCCGAGGTGCGGCCACGCGGCCATCAGGATCAGCGTGTTGACCGCCAGGGTGAGCGCCAGGTAGAGCACGGCGAGAGACGCCCAGCCCACGCCGGTACCCAGCGCCCCCTCGCCGACCAGCCGGAGGTTGCCGAGGGCGACGAACACGACGCCCCACGCCGGCGCGGTCACCGGCTGCACCCTCCAGAACGAGGACCGGTAGGCGCGCATGCAGTCGCGCAGGCGCACGCCGTCGTGCCGGTCCAGGTGAAGGATCTGCGTCAGCATGACGAACACCGCCGGCCCGAGGAGGAGGCCGGAGACGACCGCCGCGCTCATCGAGACCACGCTGTGATCCAGCAGCAGGATGCACGCCATAAGAGGAAGCGCCGCGCCCAGCACGAAGAGGTTGAGCTTGATCAGCCACCAGGCGTATCCCACGGCCGCGAGCCGGTGGACCTGGTCGTAGAACCGCTGTTCGTTGCTCATCGCACGCCTACTTGGACCCGGAGTTGCCGACGCCGAGGTTGAGGTTGAAGAGGTTCTTCTGGCCGAGGATGAACACGATCCCCTGCGGGATGGACAGCGCCATGGCCAGGCACATCACGACCGCGAGGTTCACCGCCTCCTCGGGATTCGACGCGGCCGACATCAGCCTGATGCCGTAGGCCAGGGTCTGCTTGTTCGGATCGTTGATGTAGATCAGCGGCCCCATGAAGTCCTCCCACGCGTAGGAGAAGGTGAAGATCGCGATCGCGGTGAGCGCGGGCACCAGGAGCGGCAGGACGATGCGGTAGTAGATCTGGAACGGGTTCAGGCCGTCGAGCTCCGCCGCCTCGTAGAGCGAGCCGGGCAGCGCCGTGATGAACTGCCGCGTGAAGAAGATGTTGAACGCGGAGCCGAAGAAGGCCGGGATGATGAGCGGCCACAAGGTGTTGAAGAAGCCGAGCTTGGTCCACAGGAGGAACACGGGCAGCATCGTCATCTGGGCCGGCAGCATCATCGTCGCGAGGAGCACGAGAAAGAGCTTGCTCTTGTGGCGGTAGCGCATCTTGGCGAAGCCGAAGGCCACCAGCGAGCTGGAGAACACCTGCCCGATGACCGACATCACGACGACGAAGGTGCTGTTCAGGAACCACTGCCCCACCGGCAGGCCCTTGTCCACCGAGTCGATGAACAGGGTCTGGAAGTTCTGCCAGTAGAACTCCCGCGGGATCAGCGTGAAGTTCTCTTTGGCGTTGGTGGCCGGCGAGGCCAGCGAGATCGAGATCATGTAGGAGAACGGCGCGAGCATCACGACGCCGATCATCGAGAGGATCGCCGTGATGACGACCTTCTGCGGCCGGCTGAGGTTTCGATCGAGCATCAGTCCACATCCTCTTCGTAGAACACCCAGGACTTCGAGGACTTGAAGATCAGCAGGGCCAGCAGGAGAACCAGGGCGAACAGCACCCAGGCCATCGCCGACGCGGAGCCCGCGCGGCCGTAGCGGAACGCCTCGTTGAACAGCAGCGGAACCACCATCGAGCTTCCGTCGGGGAAGTAGCCGCCGAAGTCGGCGGTCACCATATAGACCTGGGTGAACACCTGCAGCGAGCCGATGATGCCGGTGATCAGGTTGAAGAAGATGATCGGAGTGATCTGCGGGATCGTGATCGCCCAGAACATCTGAATCCGGTTGGCGCCGTCGAGGGTCGCCGACTCGTACATCTCGGGGCCGATGCCGTTGATGGCCGACAGGAGCAGGATCATGTTCGCGCCGATGCCCCACAGGGCCATGATCACGAACGCGTGGACGACGTAGTCCTGATCGGTGAGCCAGCTCGGCCCGTCGATTCCCACCAGCGCCAGCACGTCGTTGATCAGGCCGTTCTTGGCCAGCATCCGTTGGAAGAGGACGACGCTGGCCACCACCGGCACGATGGCGGGCAGGTAGTACACGGTACGGAAGAACTGCTGACCCTTGACCTTGAAGCTCAGCAGGTAGGCGAGGATCAACGACAGGAACAGGTTGATCGGCACCATCACCATGCCGTATTGCAGGGTGTTGAGCAGGGTCCGGTAGAAGCGGGCTCCCTCGGTGTCCTTGGCGATGACGAGGATGTTGCGGTAGTTGTCGAGCCCCACCCATTCCACACCGGGGTTCACGAAGCTCCAGTTCGTGAAGCTCATGACGAAGGAGTAGATCATGGGCCCGATCGTGAAGATCAGGAAGCCGGCCAACCACGGCGAGATGAAGATGAAGAACCACAAGCGCTGGTGGCGGGCGCGCTTGCTGAGGCGCTGCGGCGTGCGCCGGCCGGCGACGTGGGCCGCCGCCTCGACGGCCTGAGGGGGCGCCTGCCGGGGAATCGTCGTTGACAACGTTGGCTCCGATCGGTGGAAGGGAGAGGAGGGGCGACTGCGGTTCTGCGATGTCCGCGGAGGCCCGGAACCGGGAGGGACCGCGGAGGCCCCTCCCAGGAAGGGTGCGGGGCCCGGGAGCGCGGGCCCCGCATCGTGCGATCAGTAACGGGCGACGATCTTGGTCAGGTTCTCCTCGAGGTTCTCGAGGAGTTCGGGCACCGTGATGGCACCCTCGACGGCGTTGCGCACCTGGGTGCGCGACTCGTTGTTCACCTCGGAGTACCACGGGCCGCGGACGTAGCCGTCGATCGTGGTGAGGCGCTGCTGCACGATCGCGAAGCGGTCCACGCTGACGGGGTTGCCGTCGACGGTCTCGTACTGCAGGTTGGTCAGGGCCTCGAGGCTCGCGGGGGCATCGGCGAGGGTCTCCGCCAGGTAGGCCTGACCCTCATCGCCGGAGAGGTACTTGGCGACCTCCCACGCGGCGGCGGCCTCCTCGTCCGAGGCCTGCGCGGAAATCGCGAAGCCGGAGCCCATCGGCCAGCCGGACTCGACCTCGCCGAGCGGGATGGTCGACATGTCCCAGTTGAGGCCCTCGGTCTCGGCGTAGCCCTTGACAACCCAGAAGCCCGTCATGTTCATGCCCACGTTGCCGCTCTGGAACCAGGCGTCGCCGCCCTTCTCCACGGTGTTCTCGTAGGGCAGGATCCAGTCGTTGGCATAGGCGCCGACCCAGCGATCGAAGACCTCCGCGTTCTGCGGGCTGTTGACCGTGACGACGGGCTCGCCCTCGGCGTCGAACTCGATGATGCTGCCGCCGTTGCCCAGCAGGAACGCGCCCCAGGCCGCCTGGTAGTGGGTGCCGGTGCCGCCCCAGATGGGATCGCCCTGGCCGTCGCCGTCCACGTCGATCGTGCCGCTGAGGGCGGTGATCTTCTCCAGGGCGTTGTAGTAGTCGTCGACGGTGAAGTTCTCGTCGGGCAGCGGGAGGCCGGCCTCCTCGAACAGGTCCTTGTTGAAGTAGAGGACGGTGGAGCCGCCACGGTCCGGCACCGCGAACTGGATGTTGCCATCGTTGTAGAGCTCGGCGGCGCCGCCGAAGCGCTCCGCCAGGTCCCAGCCCTCGGCCTCGATCTGGGTGGTGAGGTCGCGGAACGCCCCCGCCCACCGGGTCCCGTTCTCCGCCACCTGCATCAGGGTGGGCGCCTGGCCGGCGTTGATGAGAGTGGTCATCTTGGTCTCGTACTCCTCCGCGACCGGCAGAGGCTCGACGATGATGTTGGGATGCTCGGCCATGAAGGCCTCGATGCGAGGCTTGTACACCTCGTTCTCGTTCCAGTCGCCGCCCCAGTGGGCGAGCTGGACGGTGATCTTCTCGTCGCCAGCCGTTCCGGTTTCACCGGGTGCATCGGGGGCGGCGTTGGAGCAGGCCGTCAGCAGAACGGCCACGGACAGGCCCGCGGCACCGGCCGCGGTCCTCTTCACACCACGCGGGTAAGTCATCGTTATGTTCTCCTCACTGATGGTGGGACCCTCAGAGAGAGACGAGAACCGGATGAGCGAGCAGCTGCCCGGAAAGGCGCCGCTGATGCGGCAGCCTCCGACGACGGATGCCTTGATGGTCCCCCTGGACCCTTGCCCGGTTCTCCTCTGAATCTCCCGAAGCGACCCTGCTTTCTAACGATACAAGGACAATATAACGATACAAGCCCTGGATGCAAAGCGTTTTCGTAACGAATCAATAACAATCTGGAAGCTGCGGAGAACGGCCCGCTCCCACCCCAGGACACGGTGAACGAGCGCCAGGAGTGGCGCCGCACACCGCGGCTGCCACCCCTCACACCCTGCGACCTAGGCGACGATCTCGTCCAGGTCGATCTCCTGGTCCACCCCGTCGCGCCAGCCGATCCGGAGCCGCGAGCCGCTCAGCTCCGCATGGGGAGGAACCGACGGCGCGACGTCCGCGCCCGCGAGCTCGACGTGAGCACCCCACCAGCGCCCCGGCGTCAGCTCGCCGTCGGAGAGCAGCTCCGGCACCGCGGTGCAGGAACCGAGGGGCGTCGCGTCGGCGTACCGGGAGACCCGGGCGTTCGCCAAGGCGTCGCCGAGGGAGGCGAGGGTCGAGCGGAGCCGCAGGGAAGCGACGGCGACGCTCCCGTCGCCGAGCAACTCCGACGGCGGAGCGTCGGCGGTCACCGGCCATCCGAGGATGGCGGCCCGACGGGGCGCTGCGGCGCGCACCAGGCGCAGCTCCTGGCTCCCCCGGACGATCACGACGGCGTCGATCGAGACCCGCTCCCCCGAGGCCGGCCAGTGGGCCTCTCCGGTCCAGGCCCCGATCCCCGTGCCGTCGTCCACCGCGACGCGGAAGTCCTCGAAGCCGGTGCGGTGCGAGGGGAGGCCGTTCTCATCGAGGAGCACGATGGCGTTGTCCACCGGCCCGGCGTCCGGGGGCGCCAGCACCGGGGCCGTCGCCGTGGAGTAGCCGACCCGCGCATACAGGGGGTCGTCGCTGCGGAACTCACCGGCCGCCGCGTGATCGGTTCCCAGGTTGAACACCCGGACGATGCCGTCGCGCGCGGTGCCGGAGACGATCCAGCCGGGGCTCTCGATCGCCCGGATGCTGTCGGCGCCATCGATGGGCAGGGCGACGGCGGGGGCCTGCCAGGCCGGGGAGTCCTCGGGCAGGGCGAGCCCGAGCAGCCCCTTCGACGCCCAGTAGACCGATCCGGGTCCCGAGTAGTGCTGCGCCATGGCCGGCCAGGGCCCGAACCATCCGAGGGTGAGGCGGTCGTCGTCGGTCACCGCGCCGTGGTCCAGGAAGTGCGCGACGATCCGGCGCGCGCCCTCCCGGAGCTGCCCCGCCTCGCCGCATCCCGCGAGCACGCCCGCCCACAGCGGGGCCGCGGCGGCGAAGCGGTAGATCAGGCTGCGCCCCTGGAACAGCGGCGCCCCGTCCGCTCCCACCAGGTGGACGGCATCTTCCAGGTAGCGCGAAAGGCGCTCGCGGAACAGCGGGGCCCATCGCGCCGCTCGGGGCGAGTCGCCCGCCATGAGCAGCCACAGCGTCGGATAGACCTGCATCACCCAGCCCGCATAGTGGTCGAAATGACGCCCTGCCCCGTCGGAGTACCAGCCGTCGGCGCGGTACAGGGACTCGACGTAGTCGAGGTCCAGGTCGAGGTCGCGTTCGATCTCGGCCGCCCGGGCCGACCCGGCGTTCAGCAGGAACTGTTCGGTGAGGATCCGGAACCACACCCAGTTGCACGGCGGGTACTCGCTGCCGATCCACTCCTCCAGATAGGCCATGACCCGGCCGCGCACCGCGTCGTCCATCCGGTCCCACAGCCAGGGCCTGGTCAGATGGAGGCCCACCGCCAGCGAGGCGGCCTCGACCTTCGGCTGGCTGTGGTCGCGCATGCTCACCCAGCGCTCGTCCGACGCGGGGTCGGTGCCCGCGGCGAGCCCCTCCCCGTACCACGCGAGGAAGCCGTCCGGGTCGTGCCCGCGGTCGCCCGCGACGAGCGCCGCAGCCAGGACGAAGGTGCGCGCGAAGCCCTCGAGCCCGCCGACGTCGCTGCCGTAGGCGCTGTCGGTTCCGGGGAGGTCGATGCGAGCGTGCCCGGGCGACCCGAAGTCGAGGGCGCGCCGCAGCAGCCGACGCGCGAGATCGCGCAGCTCCTCCCGTCCGGTTGCGGCGTCGGGGGTGGGGTCGGTGGGAACGGTGGGCATCGGCTGCTCCTCGCGGTCGGCGTTGCGATGATTCTAGGGAAGCACTGTTCTAGGAAGCACTGCTTTAGGGAAGCACTGATCGACGAGGCACCGGCTGCGGCGAACCGGGTCGGGCTAGGAGTTCGCTCTTCCACCGAAGTCGGTGGAAGAGCGAACGGCTAAGCGCGTTGGCGGTGCGACGGCGACGATCAGTCCGCCGGCTGGCCGACCCGCACCGTCACGATGCTCCGCGGAGGCAGCGTGAACGAGACGGTACGGCCGTCGACGCGAACCTCGCCGAACGGCGCCGCGGCCACCTCGTCGGGCGCGTCGAAGGTGTTGTGGCTGTTGGGTGCCGCCGAGGTGAGGATCTCACTGCGCAGCACCTCGGTGATCGCCTGCGGCAGCTCGAAGGACAGCTCGGCCTCGTGGTCCAGGCCCTCATGCACGACGCTGATGGTGTAGGCGCCGTCCTTGTACGACACGGTCGCGTCCACATGCGGCGCCACGGAACCCGCGACGCCGTCGATCCCGCCGATGTCGACGAAGGTGGCGTCGTGATGATCGGTGTAGAGCGCGTAGGCGTGATAGGTGGGCGTGGTGATCAGCTTCGGCCCGTCGGTCAGCAGCATCGCCTGCAGCACGTTGACCATCTGCGCGATGTTCGTCATGCGCACGCGGTCGCCGTGGCGGTGGAAGATGTGGAAGTTCACCGCCGCCACGATCGCGTCGCGCATGGTGTTCTGCTGGAACAGGAAGCCGGGGTTCGTGCCCTGCTCGACGTCGTACCAGGTGCCCCATTCGTCGACGTAGAGCCCCACCCGCTTGGCGGGATCGTAGCGGTCCATGATCTCGCCGTGCCGGGTCAGCAGGGTGTCCATGTAGCGCGTGCGCCGGATGGTCTCGTCCCACGCCCCCTCGGCGAAGCCCAGCGCCGCGCCCTTGCCGGCCCACTTGCCCGTGGGCAGCGTGTAGTAGTGCAGGCTCAGCGCGTCCATGTACGGCGTCGCCTCGCGCATCACCACCTCGGTCCAGGTGTAGTCGTCGGCGTTGGCGCCGCAGGCCACCTTGGTGATCCGGTTGTCGCCGTAGTTGCGCACGTAGGTCTGGAACTGGCGATACAGGTCGGCGTAGTAGCCGGGCTGCATGTTGCCGCCACAGCCCCAGGACTCGTTGCCTACTCCGAAGAAAGGCACCTTCCACGCCTGCTCGTGGCCGTGGCGACGGCGCAGATCCGCCATGGCCGAACCCGACTCCAGGGTCATGTACTCCACCCAGTCCTGCATCTCCGCCACGGTGCCGCTGCCCACGTTGCCGTTGACGTAGGCCTCGGCGCCCAGCTGGTCGAGGAGCTCGAAGAACTCGTGGGTGCCGAACTCGTTGGGGTCCACGACGCCGCCCCAGTGCGTGTTCACCATGGGGGAACGGTCCTGGCCGACGCCCTTGAGCCAGTGGTATTCGTCGGCGAAGCATCCCCCCGGCCACCGGACGACGGGGACCTTGAGGACGCGCAGCGCGTCGATGGCGTCGATGCGCAGGCCGTTGCGGTTGGGAATCTCGGAGTCGGGGCCGACCCAGAGGCCCTCGTAGATGCCCCGGCCGAGATGCTCGGCGAACTGGCCGTAGATGCGCCGGTCCAGGGTGTGACGATGTGCGTCGGTACGGATAGTGGTCACGATGTTCCTTCTAGGAGTTGATCCGGTTCAGAGGGTATCGGCGAGGTCGGACAGCAGAGCGAGTGCCTCCGGCGTACGCGTGACGACGGGGACGGAGGTGAGCGGGGCCGGCACTGTCTCTTCGTCGCTGCGCCACAGCGCGCCGCGATTCAGCGCGTCGAAAGTCATTGCTCCCTCTCTGGGCCGAACTCGTCGAACCGACGCGACGCCACCGGGAAAGGAGCCTCCGCCCAACGCCCCGCGGCGGCCCGCTCCGTGCCCCGGTTACATCTATCGCCGTTGACGAGATGATTCGGCCACTCAGTAATTTATCGTTACAAACTTGTGTTGACTTTACCCCTTCGATCAGCTCTCGTCAACGTCTTCAGGCGACCATGACGAGGCGCTATCCCGCTGAGGATTCGCACTCACGCAGCGCAACCCGGCCGACGACCTCCCCCATAGTCGTCCTGCGTGCGCCGGCCAGCCCCAACGGCCAACAAGAACGGCTTGCGCTAATCCGCACCCAGCGCGGCGACCAGGCGCCTGCGGAACTCGGGCACGTCGCGTTCGAGGTCCCGCCAGACCTGGGTCAGGTCGACCCGGTGGTAGATGTGGACGAGGAACACCCGCCAGTCCACCCAGTCCGACCACATCTCCCTGCCACCCAGCTCGTCCTGCAGCTCGACGGGGACCTTCGCCTTGATCGTGTCGCCGATCCTGTTCGCGCACCCCTCGACGGCGCGCTGCAGCACGACGTCGCCCAGATAGGCATCCCTGCCGCGCGCGGCGATGTCCTCCAACTCGCCCAGCGTTGCCACGAGAAAGTCCAGGTGACCGACGACCTCCGCCCCGTATCGCGCGGCGAGGTCCTCCCTTCCCGTCACAGCGGCACCGCCTCGGACAGGATCCGATGGTCGATCCCAGATGTCGCCGTCGGATCGAGCGCCCCCCGGGGCACCAGGTCGACCTCGATGCCCAGCTCGTCGAGCCGCCGCTTCAGCCGCGCCAGCCGGAGGTAACCGAAGTCGTCAGGAAGGTCCACGAGGAGATCGAGGTCCGAGTCCCAACGATCCTCACCGCGCGCCACGGAGCCGAAGGCCCAAGCGGTGACGCCGCACTCGGCCAGGATCGCCACGATCCGCGCGCGGTCCCGCTCCAGCACCTCCGAGGGCCTCCGCCGACAGGCGTCGGCGATCCGCGCCAGCGTCTCCGCCGACGGCTGTCGACGACCCGTCTCGTAGGCCGACAGGTTCGGCACCGCGATGCCGGTCCTTCGCCCCAACTCGCTCTGACTGAGACCTGCACTCCTGCGCATCTCCCGCACGTCACCCATACGGGCATTATACGTCGATAAGGTCAGGCACGAGCCGTCGAGACCGAGGCGCACGCAACCGGCATCCTGACGCATACCAGCGGCATCCTGACATCGCCCGGGACAAACGCTTCGCCGAGAACGAGTCGCACCCGACGATCCCGCCCCGCGCCCCTGACTCCAACCGCCGACTGGCACGGTTGACCTTCCCTACGGGCCGAGGCATCCGATCGGGATGACATGGACGCCATCCTCACGACGGCCAGCGACGCCAGATCCCGTGATCACCGCCAGCGCCGCAGGCTCTCCGTGCCTGCCCGTGTCCACATTGGCCGAGAATCGCAGGAGAGCGGCAGCCGCCGCATCCACATCGCGAGGGTTGAGCTTGATCTCGAACGCAGCCCACTTGTTGTCATTGATCGTGACGATCGCGTCGACTTCGTTGCCATTCTTGTCACGCCAGGACTCGACGACACCGCGATGCGGCTGAGCGAAAATCCGCAGGTCACGGACGACGAGAGCCTCGAAGTGGAACCCCGTGGCCCGCGGATCCGCGCGCAGTTCAGCACTGCCAACGCCGAGTGCCGCTGGACCGAGCGACGGATCGACAAAGTAGCGAACCTCGGCCGTGCGCAACGGTGTCGCCGACCGCATGTGAGGTCGCCACGACGCCGCGTTCTCCGTCAGACGGAGCCGCTGCACCGTGTCGAGGTAACCGGTGATCGTTTCGTGAGCAATCGCTCCGGCTTCACCGCCCACATCCTTGGCCAGCTCTGTGAGCTTCGCGGGCTGTCCGACGTTGCGCGCCAGCGACGTGAACAGCCGCCGGAGGTTTCGCGGATTCCGGCGATGCCCCATCGACGGAATGTCGATCTCGACGACCTGGTCGAGGTAGCCGGCCAGCCAGTCGCGTGCCTCCGGTTCGTCGTAGTCAATGATCTCTGGCCAGCCACCGATGACGATTCGCCGAAGGAGCTCATCAAAGCTCAAGTGTGACCCGAGGCCCGTCTGCCTCTTTCCCTCAAGCAGGGCCGCGAAGGAGACCGCACCGTCGGAGTGTCCGGACTCAAACAGGCTCATGGGCCGCATCTGGACAACGCCAATACGGCCTGCCCCTGAATGACGGGCAACGTCATCTCTCGGGCGCGCCGACCCTGTCAAGATGAAGTCACCCCGTGAATGGCGGTCATCGACCTGGCGACGGACGCGATTCCAGATACTGGGTTCCACCTGCCACTCATCGAAGAGGATGGGAGGCTCGCCCACAAAGAGCGAGTCCGGATCCAACGCGACCTGTCCACGAGCGACTTCGTCCTTGTCGAACTCGAAGATGGTCTTGGCGACCTGCTTGGCGGTCTCCGTCTTCCCACACGCCTTGGGCCCCTCGATGAGGACGGCCCCGATGGCACGCATCTTCCGCTTGAGCTCCTGGTCCACAAGCCGCGAACGGTATCCAGACATACCCGAACTCTAACATTTGGCCAAGTTGAACTCGATCTTTCGGACAGCATGGACCTGAACTTTCGGACTCAGACCGCCCAGTCGCACCCGACGAGCCGTCCACCAGCCTCAGCGGGAGGAGGACTCCGGCCAGGCCGCCAACGCGACGGTGTCGGCCACCGCGCGACACCCGCCGAGGAGGACGGTGCCACCGAGCGTGGAGAACCGAGGGGTGTGCGTCATTGCGTGCTCCTTGCGGTGATGTTGCCGAACGGGCAGTCGGCGGGTGGGTTGGGAACGCTCAGGCCGACGACTCGCGCTCGCGCAGCACCGTCTTCCCGACGACAGCCTGGTAGTCGTCCCGCGTCCGCCGACCGGAGATCCGGCCGACGAGCAGGGACAAGGCGGCATCCGCCATCGCCTCGTGATCGGGCGCGACCGAGGTCAGCGCGGGCACGGTGAACGCTGCCTGGGGCACATCGTCGAAGCCCACCACCCGCACGTCCTGCGGGACGCGCCTGCCCGCGTCGGCGAGCCCGCGCAGCACGCCGAAGGCGACCCAGTCGGTGGCGCAGAAGATCCCGTCGACGTCCGGCACCTCCCGCAGCAGGCGTCCGACGGCCTCGCGGCACTCCGCGAGCTCATAGGGCGTCTCCACGACCTGGGCATCCGTCAGGGGCAGGCCGGCTTCCCGCACGGCGGAGACGAACCCCTTCGTGCGCACCGTGGCCACGTCGACATCAACGGGCGAGGACAGACGACCGCCGACCATGGCGAGCCTGCGGCAGCCGCGCTCGATCAGGTGCCGAGCCACGAGCGCGCCCCCCTCCTCGTTCGCCATGACCACGTGGTCGACCGGCGAGGAGTAGGAGCGTTCCCCGAGCACGACGATCGGGTAGTCGCTGCGCAGCAGCGCGGCGTCCTCCTGCTGAAGCTGCGCCGCGTGGAGGAGCAGGCCGTCGTAGCTGCGCAGGCGCGAGTGCAGGATGGCGTCCATCTCGCTCTCGCGGCGCGACCCCGTCTGCTCGATCACCACCTCGTAGTCGTGTTCCCGCGCCCGCGCGATGAGCAGCGCGCTGAGCATGCCGAAGTAGGGCCGGTCGATCTCCGGCAGCGCCAGGCCGATCACCCCGGTGCGGCCCTGGCGGAGGCTCCGCGCGGTGGTGTTGACCAGGTAACCGAGCTCCGCGATCGACGCCGTGACCTTCGCCCGCGTGCTGTCGCGCACCTGCGGGTGGCCGTTGACGACGTTGGAAACGGTCATCACGGACACCCCCGCGTGGCGGGCGACGTCCTGCATCGTGACCATATCGTTTCCCCTTCCTGCGCGAATCGAGCTCGCTATTGCTCCAGCGTGGCGCAACCTCGGCGGTTCGCGAAATCGACGGTGGCCTCGAGTCCGCCCTCCGTGGCGAGGCGCAGCCTGGTGGACTCGTCGCCGCGGAGGTAGACGATCAGGCGGCCGTCCAGCGTCCGTCGGAACGGCGACGCGTAGGGGGTGTTGTCGGCGAGGTCGCCGTTCTCCAACCCGAGCAGCGTCCCGTTCTCGACGATGGCCGTCACCACCGCGTCGTCGCGGGCGGGGTTGCCGCCGGCGTCGCACAGCAGCGCCTCCACCTGGAGCACCCGCTCCCCCTGCGAGGCGACGAGGTGCGCCCACGGCGCGGGCGGCGCCCAGGCCTCCGCGGTCAGCCCGACGGCCGGGCCGCGCGGATCGAGACGGTCGCGGACCACCTCGCCCCCGCGGCGGGCTTCAGCGAGCAGCGGCTCGGCGCCGGGCGTAACCCTCCCCCTCCAGAATCCGAGTTCTTCGTCGAAGGCCACCGGGATGTCCTTTCCCGCGGCGGTGAGGCGCACCTCGTCGCCGTTGGTGAAGCACAGCACCTCGACCGGCTCGCCGGGCTCCCAGACCCGCGACGAGTCGGGCCGCCAGAAGCTCCGGTCCGTGGCCTCGACGGCACCGGGCCGGGTCACGACGTGAATGAACGGCTCGTCGGTCCACCAGCTGCGGCGCAGCTGAGCGCGCGGCTTCGGGAAGCCGGCCACCGTGAGCAGGCCGGAACCGGAGCCGTGGATCGGCCAGCCGTGCGCCTCGCCGAGGTAGTCGATGCCCGTCCAGAGGAACTGCCCGGAGATGAAGTCGTTGTCGGCGACGGCGCGCCATTGCCGGTAGCCGTGGCCGTTCTCGCTGCCCAGCAGCGGCTGGTCCGGGAACCGCGCGTGGTGCTCCTCGTACAGGTGCTCCTTGTAGTTGTAGCCGATGAGGTCCAGCCGGTCGAGGAGGCCGGTCCGGCTGGAGAGCTCGGGGAAGGCCGCGGCCAGCGTGACGGGACGGGTGTCGTCGGCCCTCTTCACGATGTCGATCAGCCGGTTGGCGATGGTGGTCAGCCGGCGGATGTCCGGGCGATGCGGGTCGTAGACGCGCTCGGCGGCGGGCTTGTTCGCGTCGTTGTTGCCCGTCATTTCCGCGAACAGCGGGCTGGCGTAGGGGTCGTTCGGGTAGTCGATCTCGTTGCCGATGCTCCAGGCGACGATCGACGGGTGGTTCTTGTGCGCCTGCACCATGTTGACCAGATCGCACTCGTGCCAGACGGGGAAGTCCTTCGCGTAGCCCTCGTGCTTCGGCGGGTAGACGTTGTGGCCCTGCCACCACTTGTTCTTCGGGTTCTCCCACTCGTCGAAGGCCTCGTCGATCACGAAGAGGCCCAGCCGGTCGCAGAGCGCGTACAGCTCGGGGCTGTGCGGGTTGTGCGCCATCCGGACGGCGTTGCAGCCGATCTTCTTGAGCGCCAGCAGCCGCCGCAGCCACACCTCCTCCGGCACCGCGACGCCGAGGCAGCCGGCGTCCTCGTGCAGGCACACCCCTTTGAGGGTCCGCGGCTCGCCGTTGACGAGGAATCCGCGATCGGGATCGAAGGCGACGGTGCGGATGCCGATCGTCTCCCGGTACTCGCTCTCGCCGCCGGGATACTCCAGCGTCGTCGTGAGCCGGTAGAGGTGAGGGTGGTCGTCGGACCACAACAGC
Source organism: Arachnia sp. (assembly GCA_035326505.1). Classification (GTDB taxonomy): domain Bacteria; phylum Actinomycetota; class Actinomycetes; order Propionibacteriales; family Propionibacteriaceae; genus Arachnia. The sequence continues at coordinate 7,104 of DAOLFC010000001.1, read as the reverse complement.
GGCGAGGCGACGTCCTCGTCGAAGACCACCTCCCGGGTTCCGCCGGCGGGAACCTCGACGGCTCGGGAGAACGCATGCACCGCGCCGCCGGTGAGCGCGCGCAGCTCCTGCCGGAGCGTGACGACGGCGGACTCCGCCAAGTGGTTCTCCACCACCTGGGCGATCCGCACGGTCGCCACCGAGGCGCCGACGCCGAGGGTGACGACGGTGGTGCCGTACTCGGCGAGGCCCACGGCGTCGTGGATCTCGAGCTCGACGGGACGGGTCAGGCCGGTGCCGTTGAACCACCGCGAGTCGGCGAGGTCGGTGTGCTCGATGCGGACGCTGACCACCAGGTCGTCGTCGGGCGCATAGGACACGATCTCGGTGAGGTCGAACGAGAACTCGGCGTAGCCGGACGGCCGCGCCCCCAGGTGGTAGCCGTTGACCCACACATCCGTGTTCTTGTAGGCGCCGCGGAAGACCAGCCGGAGGCGCTGCCCGTCGGCCAAGCCCAACGCGCCGAGGTCGACGTGGGCCCGGTACCAGCCGACCCCGCCGGGGAGATAGCCGGTGCCGCTGGAGCACTCGGGAGAGAAGGGCAGCTCGACGCTCCAGTCGTGCGGGACGGTGACGCTCCGCCAGAGCGCATCGTCGACGTTCTTCTTCCCCGCGTCCGGCTCGTCGCCGAGGAGGAAGGACCAGGTGGGCACAGGAAGGGAGCGCATGAGGAGCCTAAAAGTCGTGGGCGTAGGCCGCGAAGATGCGGACGAAGAAGGTGGCGTTGGCGTAGGCGATCGCCGAGAAGCCGACCAGCAGCCAGAGCAGGCCGTAGCCGATGACCTGGGGATAGAAGACCGTGACCACGACCGGGAGACCCAGGACGATGGCCATCATCAGCGACGATGGCAGGTGCCGCAGCGACATGAGCCGAGCGTTGCGGAAGACGGTGCGAATGTTGTCGTCGAACACCCCCTGATAGGGGAAGACGTACAGCAGCATGATCCCGACTCGGAAGGCGACGAAGGAGAAGGCGATCCAGAGCAGGAGACGGAAGATCTCGTTGATGTTGAGGTTGTCGATGACGATGTACCAGGCGCCGAGCACGAGGACGAGGAAGCCGCAGATCAGTCCGATGACGGTGCCCTGGCGGAGGTTGTTCTTGAACGAGGCGAGGTAGTCGGCGAAGAGGCTCTCGTCCTCGCCCTTAACCTGTTTGATGGCGGTGGCGCTGAGCGCCGAGAGGGAGGCGCCGAGGGTGACCAGCGGCAGCGACGTCGCGATGAAGAGCAGGTTGATCAGCATGAAGTCGGCGAACCGGTTGAGGAACCGCATCAGCGGCGAGTCCGCGTTGAAGAGGTTGCGCACGCTCTGCTCCTGATCAGGGAAGGAATGTGGTGAAGGGCTGTGCGGGTCGGCGTTCGGCCGGCCCGCACAGCCCCGCGTCGGAAGCCTACGGGCTCTACTTCAGGTTGTTCTCGGCGGCCCAGGCGTCCACCTGCTCCTGGATGTTCGCGCGAGCGTCCTCATAGCCGGCGGCGAGCAGCTGCTGGCGCATCTCCTCGACGGCCTTGGCCGGATCGTCGAACTTGCCGTACTGCAGCTGCGGGACGTACTCCGACAGCACCGCGGCCATGGCGGCGAGAGTGGACTCGATCGGGTCCTTGTCGATGATCAGCGTCTCGTACGGGTACTCGTTGGACTGGGCGGTGAGATCGGCGTAGATCTGCTCGATGTCCGGGTGGTCGGTGACGCGCCGCGGCTCGAACTCGTCCATGCGGCCGGCCCAGAAGTTGGAGTCCAGGCTGTCCTTCGACGGGTCCCAGCCCTCGGGGCGGTCCAGCAGGCCGTCCTCGTTGATGATGTAGTCCTCGCCCTCGATGCCGTAGTTCAGGAGCATGTAGCTCTCCTGATCGTTGCGGAGGTGGTCGTAGACCTGGAGCGCCTTCTCGGGGTTCTTCGAGTTCGCGCTGACCGCCATGGCGCCGTGGGTCTTGATGTCCTGGAAGAAGTTGCCGTTCTCCTGGCCGAAGTGGAACATCCGGGGATCGGAGCCCGGCTGCTTGTTGGTCATGTTGTACCAGATCTGGGTCAGGTACGTCTGGGTGTGGTGCTGGTCGGTGCCCGACAGCCCGGCATACATCAACTCGCGGGTATCGCCGTCGAAGTTGATGGCGTCCTCACGCCACACGCCGAGGTCGTTCCACTCCTTGGCCAGCTCGGCGGCGGTCACGTAGGCGTCGCCGTCCATGAGCACGGAACCGACGGTGAACGGATCGGCCTCCGTCGTCTGGAACGGGAAGTAGTTGCCCGCGGTGATCTGCGAGAGCGTCCAGAAGTCGGTCGTGCCCTGCCAGGAGCCCTGCAGCGCCGACTCGTTGGCGCCGGCGACGTCCCACGGGTAGGCCTCGGGCTTGTTCTCCTTGACCCAGGCGAAGTACTTCGTGAAGTCCTCGAACTTGGTGATCTCGCCGTTCGCGAATCCGGCCTCGGTGGCCCAGTCGCCGCGGTAGAAGAAGCCGTGGTTGGTGAACTGGGTGTAGTTGTCCTCGGGCATGAAGTAGATCAAGCCGTCGGGCAGACGCGTCTTGTCCCAGTTGCCGTTGGCGTCGACCTGGGCCCACGTCTTGGGCGCGTTGGTCTGGACGAACTCGTCGTCCATGCCGAGGAAAGCGCCCTTCTTGGCGTTCTCCCAGGCGAACAGCCAGTCGGTGGCGGTGGTGATCAGGTCGATGCTGGAGTCACCGGACAGCAGCTGCACGTTGTACTGGGTCTGCCAGTCGGCCCACTCGATGTAGTGGAAGGCCAGGGTGGCGTTGACCTCGTCGGTGAGGCGCTTGTTCAGCACCTCCAGCATGGCCTCGAGGCGGCCGTTGGTGGGCTTGTTGCCCATCACGAGCATGGTGATCTGCGTGGGCGCACCCGGGGTATCGCCGCCGGTGCCTCCCCCGCCGGGATTGTCTCCGCCGCCGCACGCGGTGAGCGCGCCGGCGCTGAGCGCGAGGGCGATCGCGACCGCCCCGGCCTTCTTGGTCAGCTTCTTCATGGTTGGTTTCCTAACTCCCTTGTTGTGAAGAACGGATGGTTTCTGGATGGGATGGACGAGACGTGGGGTCAGCCCTTGACCGCGCCGACGGTGATGCCGGTCACGAAGTAGCGCTGCACGAAGGGGTAGAGCATCACAATGGGCCCGGTGGCCACGACGGCGCTGGCCATCTTCAAGGTGTTGCTGGGGAGATCGCTGATATTGACGTTGGCTCCGGCCACCGAGCTGCGCAGCGCGGCGGCGGTGTTGATGATGTTGTAGAGGTGGTACTGCAGCGGCTTGAACTCGACGGTGCTGCCCAGGTAGAGCGAGGAGAGGTACCACTCGTTCCAGTAGCCGAGGGCCAGGAAGAGGCCGATGGTGGCCAGCGCGGGCTTCAGCATCGGCAGGATAAGCCGGATGAAGATGTTGAAGTCGCCGGCGCCGTCGACCTTCCCGGACTCGACCACCTCGTAGGGGATGGAGTTGCAGAAGTTCTTCATCAGGATGATCAGCCACGGCGTCATCAGGAGCTGCAGGAACACCGCCGAGTAGGTGCCGCGCAGGCCCAGGTAGCGCGAGATCCAGATGAACGTCGGCGCGAGGCCCGCGGAGAACAGCGTCGTGAAGTAGATGAAGAAGGAGATGTAGTTGCGCCACGGGAAGTCGCGGCGCTGCAACGCGTAGCCGGTCATCGCGATGATGAACAGGCCGATGGCGGTCCCGAAGACGGTCATCAGGATCGTCACGACGTAGGAGCCGATGATCTGCCGCGGCGACGCGAAGATGTACTCGTAGGCCGTGGTGCTGAACCCCCGGGGCAGGAGGCCGAAGCCGCTCTTCATGATCTCGGACTCGCTCGAGAACGACGCGGAGACGATCAGCACGAACGGGAGGAGGCAGAAGACGGTGAAGATGGTGACGACGACGTAGGACACGCCCTTCAGCGCGTAGTCGCTCTTGTCGAGCTTCACCCGGGTGGTCTTGCCGGTCCTGTCGGCGGGGGTGGCGGTAGTGGTAGTCATGATGGTTGTCTGCCCCCTCAGAAGAGCGCGTAGTCTTCGTTGATCCGGCGCACGATCCAGTTGACGACCATGATCAGTGCGAATCCGAACAGGGACTGGTAGAGGCCGACGGCGGTCGACGAGGTGAAGTTGTTCTGCGAGACGATCATCCGGTAGACGGAGGTCTCTATGATGTCGGTGGTCCGGAACAGCGCGGCGTTGTTGCCGACCAGGTTCCAGAACAGGCCGAAGTTGCCGCGCATGATGCCGCCCAGCGAGAACAGCAGCAGGATGATGAAGGTGGGCTTCAGGCTCGGCAGGATGATGTGGCGGATGCGCTGCCAGGCGTTGGCGCCGTCGATGGCCGCGGCCTCGTACAGCGAGCTGTCGATGCCCATGATCGCCGCGAAGTAGATGATCGAGCCGTAGCCGGTGCTCTGCCAGATGTGCGCGAGGATGATGATGAACGGCCAGATGCCCGCCATCGAGTAGATCTTGATGGGGTTGCCGCCCGCGGCGACGATCACCGAGTTCACGTAGCCGGTGTCGTAGTTCAGCAGGTTGAACGCGATGACGCCGATGAGCACCACCGAGATGAAGTACGGCAGGAACATGATGGCCTGGCTGACCTTCTTGAAGTACTTCGACCGGATCTCGTTCAGCATGACCGCCAGGCCGATCTGGAGGACGTTGCCGATGAGGATGAAGGCCACGTTGTACAAGATCGTGTTCCTCGTCAGCAGCCACAGCTGGCCCGACTTGATCAGGAACTCGAAGTTCTTCATCCCGACGAACGGGCTGCCGAAGATGCCGTCGCGGTAGTTGAAGTTCGTGAACGCGATCCAGGCACCGGGCATCGGGGCGTAGGCGAAGATCACGAAGTAGAAGATGGCCGGGAGACACATCAACAGCAGCATCCTGCTGTGCAGGAACCGCACCCGGAACCGTTTCGGCCGCGTCGTCGACTCCGCCACAGGTGGCTTCCTCATCACACTGGTTGGCATCCGTACACCCGCCTCCCCACTTCTTTGTTCGAGTCCGCGGAGGCCGCAATGCCGGGCCGCGTTGACCATGTATCGATAAAGGCACCTTAGGCGCCCACTATGTTCACGTCAACATGGCGGCGATCACAATTCGATAACGATACAGATCGACAGCAGACCCACACCGGCAGATCCCTCGCACCCCCCGGGGGGAGAGCAACGCCTTCGACACACCCCGCCACGGCTATATGACAATGCTTTTTCTGATGCTTAGAATTATCACGTGAATAACCATTCGGGGTCCGTGTCGAGCGCCATCGAGGCAGGCCGACCCTTCCGGTCCATCCTGGGATTGCATCGCCCCTACCGCGCTCGCGTGCTGGGCGCGATCGCGATCTTCCCGCTCAAGGACGCGCCGCAATGGCTGCTTCCGGTGGTGACCGCGAACGTGATCGACATCGTCGTGGCCGGCGGGCCGAGTTCAGGCCTCTTCCTCTGGGCCGCCGTCGCGGTCTTGTCCCTGGCGCAGAACTATCCCACCCACGTCCTCTACACCAAGCTCTACCTCGGCGCCGTACGACAGATCGCCGCAGACCTGCGCAACGCGCTGACCGCGCGACTGCAGACGCTGTCCATCGGATTCCACACCCGGATGAGCTCGTCCATCGTGCAGATGAAGGTGGTGCGCGACGTCGAGAACATCGAGTTGATGCTGCAGCAGGTCACGCACGCGCTGCTGGCCCAGAGCATCGTCATCACCGGCGCACTGGTGATGACCGCCATCTCCATGCCCTACTTCCTGCCCGTCTACGCGCTCACCATCCCGCTGGCCGTGCTGATGCGCACCGCGATCGCCCGCCGGTCCCGCGCCCGCAACGAGGTGTTCCGGCAGCGCGTCGAGGTGTTCGCCAGCCGCGTCGGCGAGATGGCGACACTGATGCCGATCACCCGCGCGCACGGGGTCGAGCGCACCGCCGCGGAGCGGGTCGCCGCCGGCGCGGAAGGCGTGCGCGACTCCGGCATGCGCCTCGACCTCCTGAACGGGCGCTTCCAGTCGCTGTCGTGGATCGTGCTGCAGACCCTCAGCGTCGCCACGCTGGTCACCGCGGCGTGGATCTCGGTGTCGGGCGTCGCGGATCTCACCGCCGGCCAGGTGGTCCAGCTCTCGTCGTACTTCGGCCTCATCACCGGCGGCATGGTGCATGTGCTGATGCTCATCCCCGTCGCGACCAAGGGCATGGAGTCGATGCGATCCATCGGCGAAGTGCTCGCCGAGCCCGACATCGAGGACAACGAGGGCAAGGAGGTCGTCGACGACATCACCGGCGCGCTCCGGTTCGAAGACGTCTCCTTCCGCTACCCGGAGTCTCGCGACCCCGCCATCGCGGGCTTCACCCTCGACGTGGCGGCGGGCGAGACCATCGCCCTGGTCGGCGCCTCGGGCGCGGGCAAATCGACGGTGGTGAATCTCGCGCTCGGCTTCCTGCGCCCCACCGAGGGGCGACTCCTTCTCGACGGCCGCGACGCCGCGACGCTCGATCTCCGCTCCGTGCGTCGCTTCGTCTCCGTCGTCCCCCAGGAATCGGTCCTGTTCGAGGGTTCCATCCGCGACAACGTGGCCTACGGGCTCGGCCCCGTCTCGGATCGCCGCATCCGCAGCGCGCTGGAGGATGCCAACGCCGCCGAGTTCGTCGACGCCCTCCCCGACGGCTGGGACACCGTCGTCGGCGAGCGCGGGTCGCGGCTCTCGGGGGGCCAACGGCAGCGCCTCGCCATCGCACGGGCCATCGTGCGCAACCCCCGCATCCTCCTCCTCGACGAGGCCACCAGCGCGCTCGACCCCGAGTCCGAGGCGCTCGTCCAAGAAGCGCTCGCGCGGCTCATGCGGGGCCGCACCACCCTGGTCGTCGCCCATCGCCTCTCGACGATCGAGGGCGCCGACCGGATCGTGGTGATGGACGGCGGCCGGATCGCCGAGGTCGGCCCGCACACCGAGTTGGCCGCCGCCGGAGGACGCTACATGAGGATGCTCGGCGCCCAGCACCGCCCCGCGCCCGCCTCGAAGGGTGGTCCCTGAGGAGGGCGCCCCGCGCCCGTCTCGAAGGGCTCCTCA
>DAOLFC010000072.1:0-17492 GCA_035326505.1 Arachnia sp. | reverse complement strand
GCCTCGAGGTCGGCGCGATCTCCGACGTGACCCCGGTGCCGCACAACGGCTGCCGCCCGCCCAAGCGTCGTCGCGTCTGATCGCCCGAGATAGATAGGAAGAAGGTAAGAACTGATGGCTCGCTACACCGGCCCCATTACCAAGAAGTCTCGTCGTCTCGGCACCGATCTCGTCGGCAACGACAAGGCGTTCGAGCGTCGCCCGTACCCCCCGGGTGTGCATGGCCGCGGCCGCACCAAGGACTCCGAGTACTCGCTGCAGATGAAGGAGAAGCAGAAGGCTCGCTTCGCCTACGGCGTGCTGGAGAAGCAGTTCCGTCGCTACTACGAGGAGGCCGACCGGCTCTCCGGCAAGACGGGTGACAACCTGCTGCGCATCCTCGAGTCGCGTCTCGACAACGTCGTGTACCGCGCGGGCTTCGCGTCCACCCGTCGCCAGGCCCGGCAGCTCGTCGTTCACGGGCACTTCCTGGTCAACGGCCAGCGCGTGAACATCCCCAGCTACCGCGTCCAGGCCAAGGACATCATCGACGTCGCGGAGAAGTCGATGAACCTGCACCCGCTGGTGGTCGCCCGTGAGACCCATCACGAGCGCTCCGTCCCCGCGTGGCTGGAGGCCCGTCCCAACCGGATGCGTATCCTGGTACACCAGCTCCCCGTCCGCGAGCAGATTGTGGTGGACGTCCAGGAGCAGATGATCGTCGAGCTCTACTCCAAGTAGTGCTCCGGTGGGCCGCCCGGATCTCCGGTCGGCCCACCCGCATCCCCCCTTTTTAGTTCGCGTCATCAAATAGCGGTTGGCGCGGGAAGGACAGATTCATGCTCATCACTCAGCGTCCCACCCTCACGGAAGAGGTGGTCTCCGAGCAGCGCTCCCGGTTCATCATCGAACCGCTCGAGCCCGGCTTCGGCTACACCCTCGGCAACTCGCTGCGTCGCACTCTGCTGTCGTCGATCCCCGGCGCCTCGGTCACCAGCATCAAGGTCGAGGGCAACCAGCACGAGTTCTCCACCCTGCCCGGCGTGGTCGAGGACGTCACCGAGATCATCCTCAACCTCAAGTCCCTGGTGCTGTCCTCCGAGGAGGACGAGCCGGTGGTCATGTACCTCCGCAAGGCGGGCGCCGGCGCGGTCACCGCGGGTGACATCCAGCCTCCGGCCGGTGTCGAGATCCACAACCCCGAGCTGCACATCGCCGCGCTGAACGAAAACGGTCGGCTGGAAATGGAACTCGTCGTGGAGCGTGGCCGCGGCTACGTGTCGTCGGTGCAGAACAAGAACCCCGAGGCGGAGATCGGTCGCATCCCTGTGGACTCGATCTACTCCCCGGTGCTCAAGGTCACCTACAAGGTGGAGGCCACCCGCGTGGCCCAGCGCACCGACTTCGATCGCCTCATCATCGACGTGGAGACCAAGGCCTCCATCGCGCCGCGCGACGCCGTCGCCTCCGCGGGTCGCACCCTGGTGGAGCTGTTCGGCCTCGCCCGCGAGCTGAACGTCGAGGCCGAGGGCATCGAGATCGGCCCGTCGCCCGTCGACGAGCAGATCGCCGAGTCGCTGAACCTCCCCGTGGAGGACCTTGAGCTGTCGGTTCGTTCCTACAACTGCCTCAAGCGCGAGGGGATCCACACCGTGGGCGAACTCGTCGCCCGCAGCGAAGAGGACCTGCTTGACATCCGCAACTTCGGTTCCAAGTCGATCGACGAGGTGAAGGAGACCCTGGCCACCCTGGGCCTCGCGCTTCGCGACTCGAACCCCGGCTTCGACCCGATGCAGGCCATCGAACGCTACGACGAGGACAACGACGAAGACGTTGACTTCGCGGAGACCGAGCAGTACTGACCCGCCCAGCGAGCCCCCGCTCGCACTGAGTTTTCATACCTGGAGATAGAGAAATGCCGAAGCCAACCAAGGGCCCTCGCCTGGGCGGCACCCCCACCCACGAGCGCATCATCCTGCGTAACCTGGCCAGCCAGCTCTTCGAGCACGGCCGCGTCACCACCACCGAGACCAAGGCTCGCCGTGTGCAGCCGCTGGCCGAGAAGCTGATCACCAAGGCCAAGCGCGGCGATCTGCACTCGCGCCGCCTGGTCCTCAAGGACATCACCGACCGCGACACCGTGGCTGTGCTGTTCGAGGAGATCGCGCCGACGCTCAAGGATCGCGAGGGTGGCTACACCCGGATCACCAAGATCGGCAACCGCAAGGGCGACAACGCCCCCATGGCTGTGATCGAGATCATCGACGAGCCGGTGAACAAGAAGGCCGCCTCCACCGAGGCCGCTGAGGCCAAGGCCGACGAGGCCAAGGCGCAGATCGAGGAGGCCACCGCCGAGGCGGAGGCTCCCGAGGCCGAGGAGGCTTCCTTCGAGGAGGCCGCCGAAGAGGTCGACGAGGCCAAGTGAGCCGCGCGGCAGAGCCGTGCCGCACCTGATCACGCAAGGAAGGGATCCCCGCCGGGGATCCCTTCCTTCTCGTCTCTCCGGGTGTCTTTGTGTATCAACTTGGTCTCAAGGGACAGCAAACCCTTGACGCGATGCGCGGACGGGGGAGGGGCTCGGTAGGGTAGCCCCGGAACCAAGCACCAGGAGGAGATCTCATGAAGCGCGCTGTGATGGCCGGGGTCGTGGCGGCCGCCTTGCTGGCCGCCGGGTGTGCGGCGCCGGCCGACCCCGTCGGCTCGGAGACTCCGGCCGGCGCGGAGACCCCCGTGGGCACCGAGACGGCCGGCGCGCCCCTCTCGATCGGCGCGGTGACGATCGTCTCGCATCCGTCCCTGGACGCGGTGTTCGAGGGCGTCAAGGAAGGACTGGCCGAGGCCGGCTACGTCGAGGGCGAGAACCTGGAAGTGGAGTTCCAGAACCCGCAGGGCGACCAGCAGACTCTCACCAACATCGCCTCCACCTACGCGTCGAGCAATCATGACTACTTCGTGGCGATCGCCACGCCCCCCGCCCAAGCCCTCGCGCAGGCGATCACCGACCGGCCCATCGTGTTCGCCTCGGTGACCGATCCGGTGGCGGCGTCGCTCGTGGAGTCGATGGAGGCGCCCGGGGGCAACGTCACCGGCACCTCCGACCAGATCCCCGCCGACCGCCAGCTCGAGCTGCTCATGGAGCTGGTGCCGGACGTGAAGACCATCGGCATCGTCTACACCTCGTCCGAGGTCAACGCCGAGATCCAGGCCGACCTGATGACCGAGGCCGCCGAGACCCAGGGGATCCAGGTGAAGACGGCCGCCGTCGTGAACTCCTCCGAGGTCGCCCAGGCCGCGGAATCGCTGAACGTGGACGCCTACTACGTCGGCAACGACAACACCGTGGTGAGCGCGATCGAGTCCATAGTCCAGGTGGCGGAGAAGAACCAGCGCCTGCTGTTCACCTCCGACGCCGATTCCGTCGAACGCGGCGCCGCCGCGACGCTGGCCACCGACTACAAGGAGCAGGGCAAGCAGACCGCGCGGCTCCTGGTGAAGATCATCGGCGGGGCCGACCCGGCGACGACGCCCGTCGAGATCCAGGAGTCGCTGGAGTTCACCGTCAATCCGGAGGCCGCCAAGCGGATGGGGGTCGAGATCCCCCAGGAGATCCTCGCCCAGGCCGACCGCATCGTCTAGCAAACCGCCGGCGCTCGCCGGCGTTCAACTACCCTGTCCCGAAGTTCCTGCTCACCCCGCAAGGAGAATCATGAAGATCAAGGCCACCCTCCTGGCCCTCACCGGAGCGGCAGCGCTGGCGCTGACCGCCTGCGGCGGCAACACCGCTCCCAGCGACACCGAGACCCCCGCCGCCCCCCGGCACGGCGACCGATGCCCCCACGGACGCACCGCCCACCGGTGGCCTGCCGGAGTCGATCACCATCGGCGCGGCCACGATCCAGTCGCACCCTGCCCTCGATGCCGCCTATGAGGGCTTCCTCGAGGGGCTGGCCGAGGCCGGCTATGTCGAGGGAGAGAACCTGACGGTCGACCTGCAGAACGCCAACGGCGATCAGCAGACGCTCACCAACATCGCGAACAACTTCGCCTCGTCCGACGCCGACCTGTTCTACGCGATCGCGACCCCCACCGCGCAGGCGCTGGCCAACGTGATCACCGATCGCCCGATCGTGTTCGCCGCGGTCACCGACCCCGTCGCCGCGGGCTTGGTGGCCTCGTGGGAGGAGCCGGATGCCAACATCACCGGCGTCTCCGACGCCAACCCGATGCTGGACCAGCTCACGCTGATCCAGGAGGCGCTGCCCGACGTGAAGTCGGTCGGCATCGTCTACGCCTCCGGTGAGGTCAACTCCGAGGTGCAGGTCGAGGAGGCCAAGGCGGCCGGCGCGGATCTGGGGATCGAGATCCTCACCTCCACCGTCACGAACACCTCCGAGGTGGCGCAGGCCGCCGAGTCGATCAAGCCCGACGCCTTCCTGGTGACCACCGACAACACCGTGGTCTCCGGCGTGGAGTCGCTGATCCAGGTGGCGGAGAAGAACCAGATCGCGGTCTTCGCCTCCGACGAGGGCACCATGGAACGCGGCGCCGCCGCGGGCATGTCCGTCAGCTACCCGCAGCAGGGTCGCGACGCGGCGGCCGTCGCCTTGCAGCTGCTCGCCGGCACCCCGGCTTCGGAGATCCCGGTGGCCACGCAGGAGAAGTTCGACGTGTTCGTCAACGAGGCCGCCGCCGCGGCCCAGGGCTTCGAGCTGCCCGCCGAACTCGTCGCACGCGCCGCGAAGAAGTTCTGAGCGGAAAGCACCGACCACCGATGATCATCGCCCTCGAGCTAGGCCTGCTCTTCGCCATCATGGCGTTGGGGGTCTACCTGACCTACCGCGTCCTCGACTTCCCGGACCTGACCGTCGACGGATCGTTCACCACGGGCGCCTCCGTCGCCGCCATCCTCATCGTCAGCGGGGTTCCGTTCCAGCTGGCGATCGTGGCCGCCGTGGTGGCGGGCCTGCTCGCGGGTGTGATCACCGGACTGCTCCATGTCTGGGGCAACATCAACCCGCTGCTCGCGGGCATCCTCACCCAGATTGCGCTGTACTCGATCAATCTGCGCATCATGGGCAAGGCGAACCTGCCCCTTCTGCGCGAGACGACGATCTTCACCACCCTCCGCGAGGCCGGTCTCTGGGCGACCTGGTTCTCTGTCGGGATCTACGCCGTCGTCGTCTGTTTGATCGGTCTGGCCCTGTACTGGTTCCTCGGCACCAACTATGGGGTGGCGCTGAGGGCCACCGGCGACAACGAACTGATGGCGCGCTCGCAGGGCATCAACACCGGCAGCGCGAAGATCGTCGGCCTTGCGCTCTCGAACGGCCTGGTGGCGCTCTGCGGTGCCCTCATGGCCCAGTACAACGGCTACTCGGACATCTCGATGGGCATCGGCCTGATCGTCGCGGGCCTGGCCTCGGTGATCATCGGACAGGCGCTGTTCGGCATGACCAGCGTGTGGCAGGCTGTGGTGGCCGCCATCCTGGGTTCGGTGATCTATCGCGTGATCATCGCCGCCGCGCTGAGCGTCGGCCTGAACCCCAACGACATGAAACTCATCTCCGCGGTGCTGGTCGTGCTGGCGCTGGTGCTGCCCAACGTCGGGCCGTTGAAGAAGCTGCGGATCCAGCGGCGCGCGGCCAAGGCCGAAGCCGAAGTGGGAGGGAAGGCCTGATGCTTCAGCTCAAGCAGATCACCAAGAGGTTCTTCCCCGGCACGGTGAACGAACGCACCGCGCTGGACGGGCTCACGCTCCATCTCGACGAGGGAGACTTCGTCACCGTCATCGGCTCCAACGGCGCCGGCAAGTCCACGATGCTGAACGTCATCGCGGGGCGCTACACGCCGGAGGAGGGTCGCATCGTCATCGACAACAAGGATGTGACGCGCACGCCCGAGCACAGGCGGGCGCGCTGGGTGGCGCGGGTCTTCCAGGACCCCATGGCCGGCACCTCACCGCACCTGACGATCGAGGAGAACCTCTCCATCGCCTTCGCGCGCGGCGAGCGTCGCGGGCTGGGCCTGGCGGTCACCAAGGCCAAGCGTGACGAGTACCGCAGCGCCCTCCGCCAGCTCGACCTGGGACTGGAGAACCGCCTGGAGATGCGGGTCGGCATGCTGTCGGGCGGTCAGCGTCAGGCGCTCAGCCTCCTGATGGCCGCCCACACCAGGCCCTCCATCCTGCTGCTCGACGAGCACACGGCGGCGCTGGACCCGTCGCGGGCGGAGCTCATCACGCGGCTCACCGGTGAGATGGTGGGGGAGCACAGGCTCACCGCGCTCATGGTGACCCACAACATGCACCAGGCCATCGAGCTGGGCAACCGGCTGATCATGATGCACGAGGGCAGGGTGGTGCTGGAGGTCGACGAGGCGGCCAAGCGTCACATCACCGCCGAGCAACTGCTGGAGGAGTTCGGCAAGATCAAGGGTGCGACGCTCTCCGACCGGACCCTCCTCGACTAACCGGCTCTTCAGTGTCAGGATTTCCCCCGTCGACGGGGGAAATCCTGACACTGGAGGCGACCGTGCAGAATGGGCGAATGCGCATCGCCCAGCTCGCCAACTTCGTATCGCCGACCTCCGGAGGGATGCGGGTGGTGATTGAGGAGCTGGGCAAGGGCTATGTGGCGGCTGGGCACGAGCGGCTGCTGGTGATTCCCGGCGACCGCGACCGCACCGTCGAGACCGCGCACGGGGTGGTCGCTTCCGTGGCCTCGCCCCGGTTCACCGACCAGTACCGGATGGTGCTGCGGCCGTGGCAGGTGCGGGAGGTGCTGGAGCGGTTCCGGCCCACCAGCATCGAGGTGAGCGACAAGTGGACCCTGGCCGGGACCGGCTCCTGGGCGCGCCGCCGCCGCGTGGGCTCCCTGCTGTTCAGCCACGAGCGCCTCACCGACATGCTGGCGATGTGGCTGCGCTGGGGGCCGGGGGTGCGGGCCGGGGTCGGGCTGCGCAACCGCCGCCTGGCGTCGCGCTTCGACGCCGTGGTGGTCACCAGCCGGTTCGCCGCCGAGGAGTTCGACGGTGTCCCCGGCAGACTCGAACTGATTCCGCTGGGCGTCGACCTGGAGACCTTCGCCCCGCGGGCCGGGCAGCCGGCGGACGACGGGGTGCTGAAGCTCTGCTACGTCGGCCGGCTCAGCCACGAGAAGAGCCCGCACCTGGCCGTCGAGACCGCCGTGGCGCTGCACCGTCGAGGGCATCGCGTCCGGTTGGACATGTACGGCACCGGGCCGGACCAGAACGCGCTGGCCAAACTGGCGGGCGACGCGCCGGTGCGTTTCCTCGGCTTCCTCGCCGGGCGCGACGAGGTGGCCCGCGCCTTTTCCGCGCACGACATCTCGTTGTCGGTGTGCCCGGCGGAGACTTTCGGTCTCGCCGTGCTGGAGGCCTTGGCCTGCGGCACCCCCGTCGTCACCTCCGACAGGGGAGGCGCCCACGAACTCGTCGACACCACCAGTGGTGCCTCAGGAGCGCCGAATCCGGACGCCCTCGCCGACGCCGTCGAGTCGCTCATCCCCAGGCTGGGCGCCGCCACGCGGGCGGCGGCCCGGCGCAGGGCCGAGGAGTTCGATTGGTCGCGCACCGTCGCGCTGATGCTGGAGGTGCATCGATCGGTGGCCGAGCGCGACCACCTCCCGTCGTGGGGGACCGGTCACACGGGACGGCGGCACCCGGGGAAGTTGGGGAAGTAGTCGCACCACGCCATGGGTGCGACGGTGCCGGATCCGGCGCTCGGAACGGGGGTCGGAGCAGGGGTCGCGAGGGGCAGAGCGCCGAGGGAGAGCACGGCGACCAGGGAGAGAGCTATCGTCTTCATGTCTTCCAGGGTGCCTCTTTTCCGCGCGTTTTTCGAGGCCTCGCGCGGATTCGTGCCGAACAAGCCTCGGACGATCGCCCCGAACGGCGTCCTCCCGGTGCCGCATTGCGGCCTGGATGATAGCGTGCCAGGCGTGCTCAGAGTGCTCCCTCATCCCGCGACGCGCGTGCTCACCGGGGTGGCGATGGTCTCCAGCATGGCGGCCTGGCTGTTCTTCCTCCCCGGGGGACGCCCGCTGCCCTACCGGATCGACTTCGACGTCTACCGCACCGGCGCGCAGCTGCTCCTGGACGGGGGCTACATCTACGGGGAGCTGCCCGAGCTCGCCCAGGGCGGGCACCTGCCGTTCACCTATCCGCCGATCGCGGCCGTCCTGTTCACCGTCTTCACGGTGATCCCGCTGTGGCTGGGATCGCTGCTCCTCACGCTGGCGTCCATGGCCTGTCTCTGGTGGTTGTGCCGGATCCTGGAGCGGCAGGCCCCGATCGCCCCGTTGTTCCCGGACGGCACGACCGGGCGCGACGTCGCCCTGTTCCTGTTGATCGCCTACACGGTGGGCCTCTGGTTCGCGCCGGTCAGAGAGACCTTCGGATACGGCCAGATCAACATCATCCTGACCGCGCTGGTCCTCGCCGACGTGAGCGCGAAGGAGCCGCGCTGGTGGACCGGGGCCTTGGTGGGCCTGGCCGTCGCGATCAAACTCACCCCGGCGGTCTTCCTGCTGTTCTTCTTCCTGAAGGCCGACTGGAGGTCGATGCTGCGCGCGGCGCTGTCCTTCCTGGTCTTCACCGGCATCGGTCACCTCGTCGCCCCGGAGGCCTCGTACAGGTACTGGACCGAGGTGCTGATCGACACCGGACGGATCGGCGGCGTGGCCTACGCGTCCAACCAGTCGATCAACGGCGCCCTGGCCCGCTTCGGTCTGGAGGGTGCGTCGCTGACGATCGCCTGGTTCGTGACCGCGCTCGCCGCGGGCCTCCTGGTCGCCTGGTCGGCGTGGCGGCTGCTGCGCCACGGGCAGCAGCTCGCCGCCGCCGTGGTGGTGGGCTTCGCGGCGCTGCTGTGCTCCCCCGTCTCCTGGGGGCACCACTGGATCTGGGCTTGGGTGCTGGTCGTGCTGCTCGTCGTGTGGGCGACGAGTGCGGACTCCGGGCGGGCGTGGGCGTGGCTGGCCGTCTCCGGCGCCGCGGTGTTCCTGGCGAGCCCGCACTGGTGGTGGCCGCGCGAGAACCAGGCCGAACTGGACTGGCGCTGGTATCAGCACCTCACCGGAGACGCCTATCTGCTCTGGAGCCTCGTCGCGATCGTCGCGCTCGGCGTCCTCGCTCCTCGCGTTCCCGGCTCAGAGCCACAGGCATCCGTGCTTTCGCCTCCCGGGTCGGTAGGGTACAAGTGATGAAGGTTGTAAGCCGCATGCGGGCGGGCGGGCTGGAGCTCCTGATCGGCGGGCTGTTCACGGTGGTCGCCCTGGTCAACGTGCGCCGGGTCGCCTGGGAGGTCACGGCGACGGAGCTGCTCGCCTTCGTCGCCGTGGTGATCGCCCTGCGCTGGCTGCGGTTCGGCGTCGCGATGGCGATCCTCGTCACGCTCCTGGTTCCGTTCCTCGATCCCGGCTTCTACGGACTCTCGCTCTATGTGTGCCTGCTGCCGGCCCTGACCGCCATCCGACGAGACCGGTTCTCCCTGGCGATCGTGCTGAGCGTGATCAGTTTCGGTGTCGGCGTCTGGGCGCAGATCTGGTCGCTGGACGCCGGGGCGCGGCCCGAGCAGTTGGGCATGGCGATCCTCGGTTGGACCGTCGTGCAGCTGATCGTCTGGGCGTCGGGGTTGGCCATCAGGTCGGCCGACCGGGCCGCCGCCGAGCGCGTCGAAGCGCGTTTCCGCGCCCAGCAGGCGGCGCTGGCCGCCGAGCTGCACAACTCGGTCTGCAAGGACCTGGCGCTGCTGTCTCGCGACGCGGACCTCGCTCTGGAGAAGGGCAGCGCGGAGCGGGACGACCTGGAACGGATCGCCTCTCGCGCCAAGATCGCCAACCAGGCCCTGCGCGAGGCCACCAGGCTGCTGGCCAGCGACGGGGTGGTGGCGTCGGCGGAGCCGATCACCATCCGGGAGGCGCTCGCCGCTGGGGCCAGGGAGCTGAGGAGGGCCGGCTTCCGCGTCGAGGACGTGCAGCAGGGGCCGCTGGAGTTCCCGCCGGATCTGGACCTGGTGGCCGGGAGGATCCTGGCGGAGGCTCTGCACAACGTCCGCAAGCACGGCAGCACACGGGGGCCGTGCCTCGTCGTGATCGAGCAGACCCCGGAGAGCCTGGACGTCGCCGTGATCAACGCGACGGACGGTCGGGAGGGCCAGTGGCGCGACGCCGGCCTCGGCCTCCCCGGCATGCAGGCCAGGGCGGCGGCGGTGGGCGGTACGGTCAACGCGAGGAGGACCAAGGACTCCTGGGTCTGCGAGGCGAGCCTGCCGCTGAGGACCGCGGCCGCAAGCTGAGCGTGCCGCGCCGCCTCCCGGGGAAACCGATGTGAGGCGCATCCCTACTTAGGGGGGATTTGAGCGCGTGTTTTCAGTCTGCATTGAGATGGAACTCCCAGGCCACTAGCATGCTGGGAAGCGTCGAGGCTATCTATCGGGCTCCGTCGCCGGAAGGGGGACTCGATGGGCAAGCGACGATGCGCCCTCGTGCTCACGCTGCTGCTTGCGGCGGTCTTGACCGCCGGGTGCAGCAGCGGATCCTGGGTGCAGACCACCCCAGGAGTGTTCACCGTCTTCGTGGGCGAGCCGCAGAATCCGCTCGTTCCCGGCAACACCAACGAGAACTCGGGCGGAGAGGTCCTCGAGGCCCTGTTCGAGCCGCTGGTGCGCTTCGATGACGAGACGCTCGACCTGATCTACACGGGCGTCGCCGAGTCGGTGACCTCGGAGGATCGCGTCACCTGGACCGTACGGCTGAAACCTGGCTGGCTCTTCCACGACGGCACCCCGGTCACGGCGGAGTCCTACGTGCGGGCCTGGAACTGGAACTCGCTGGCGGCCAACGGCTACGTCAACTCGTTCTTCTTCGCCAACATCGACGGCTACGCCGACCTGCAGAGGATGGACAGCGGGGTGACGGAGATGCGCGGCCTCAGCGTGGTGGATGAGCTCACGTTCACCGTCACGCTCTCGAAGCCCTTCGCGATCTTCCCGGTGACGCTCGGGGCACGGGCCTTCCATCCGCTGCCCGACGTCTTCTACGACGACCCGGCCGCGTACGGACGCAAGCCGGTCGGCAACGGGGCCTTCATGGCGGCGACGGAGTGGGCGCGGGGACGCGGCATCACCTTGACCCGGTTCGAGGACTTCGGCGGCGATCCCGCCAACGCTCCCGGCATGCAGTTCAAGGTCTACACCGAGCAGAGCACCGGCTTCACCGACGTCCTGGCCGGCTCGCTCGACATCATGGTCGGCCTCCCCGAGGACGTCCGCGGCACGGCGCCAGCCATGTTCGAGGAGCGCTACCTGCAGCGGGCGTCGTCGGCGATCACCTCGCTGGCCTTCCCGCTCTACGACGACCGCTATGCCGACGTGCGGGTGCGCCGGGCGATCTCGATGGCGATCGATCGTGATCTCCTGGCCGACATCATCTTCGACAACTCTGTGACCCCGGCCCGCGGCTTCTCGACCCCCGTCGTGGACGGGTTCCGCGAGGACCCCTGCGGCCAGTGGTGCGCCTTCGACCCGGAGGCGGCCAACGCGCTGCTCGACGAGGCCGGGTACGACCGCTCGCAGCCCATCGAGCTGTGGTTCAACGCCGGCTCCGGTCACGACCAGTGGATGCTGGCCATCGGCAACATGCTGCGCCGCAACCTGGGCGTCGAGTTCGTGCTGCGCGGGCATCTCCAGTTCGCCCAGTTCCTGCCGCTGCAGGACGACCAGGGCATGACGGGGCCGTTCCGGGCCGCGTGGTCGGTGGTGTACCCGTCGATCCAGTACTACCTGACGCCGCGCTTCTCCGAGGCCGCGCAGCCGCCCAACGGCTCGAACTCGGCGTTCTACGCCAATCCCGCCTTCGACGAGGCGATCGTCCGGGCCGACGGGGCCGAGACGCTGGAGCGGGCGACCGAGCTCTACCAGGAGGCGGAGGACATCGTGATCGAGGACATGCCGCACGCCCCGGTCTTCGTCGGCATCATCCAGGCGGTCCACAGCCCGCGGGTGAGCAACGTGAGGATCACCCCCTTCGGCGGCATCGACTACGCCGGCGTCGAACTACTCGAGGAGGAGTGATGCTGCGCTATATCGGGCGGCGACTCGTGTCCGCCATCCCGGTGCTCCTCGGCACCTCGTTTCTCATCTTCGCCATGGTCTACGCGCTGCCCGGCGACCCCATCCGGGCCCTCGCCGGGGACCAGCCCCTGCCGCCCGAGGTGGTGGCTCAGCTCCGGGCCGAGCACAACCTGGACGATCCGCTGCTGATCCAGTACCTCAAGTACCTCGGCCAGTTGCTGCAGGGAAACTTCGGCACCGACTTCGCGGGGAACCCGGTCTCCGAGACCATCGCCCTGAGGCTTCCGATCACGGCGCGCCTGGCCGTGGTCGCGGTGCTCTTCGAGATCATCTTCGGCATCACCGCCGGCGTGCTGTGCGCGCTGAACAAGAACTCCTGGTTCGACAACCTGGTGCTGATCAGCACGACGGTCATCGTCTCGATGCCCGTCTTCGTGCTGGCCTTCCTCGCCCAGTACATCTTCGGTTTCCGCCTCGGCTGGTTCCCGGTGGCGGGCATCGCGCACGGCTGGTATTCCCTCCTCTTACCCGGGTTGGTGCTGGCGTCGCTGTCCATGGCCTACGTCGCCCGGCTGACCCGCACGTCGATGGTGGAGGCGATGGGGGCCGACCATGTGCGCACGGCCCGCTCCAAGGGCATCTCCGAGGCCCGGGTGGTCACCCGCCACGGCCTGCGCAACGCCTTGATCCCCGTCGTCACCTTCATCGGGGCCGACCTGGGCGCGATGATGGGCGGCGCTATCGTCACGGAGTCGGTGTTCAACATCCCCGGCATCGGGCGGGCGCTGTTCGACGCGGTGCGCAACCAGGAGGGTCCCGTCGTGGTGGGGATCGTCACGATGATGGTGTTCTTCTTCATCTTCTTCAACCTCGTCGTCGACGTCCTCTACGGCGTCCTGGACCCACGGATTCGCTATGAGTGAGAACTTCCCCGAGACCCCGCCGCTGGGCACGCGGCCCGGCGGTCCAGACTCCGGAGCAGAGGTCGAACTGCTGGCCGCCTCCGAGGCCGAGCCGGAACAAGCGACGCTCTGGGGCGAGGCGTGGAAGACATTGCGCCGCAGCCCGATGTTCCTCATCGGCGGCGTCGTCGCCGTGCTGATGACCTTGGTCGCCCTGTTCCCGTCCCTCTTCGCCGGCGGCGTCGACCCTCGCGACTGCGACCTCACCGACGCGCGGCAGTGGCCCAGCGCCGAGCACTGGTTCGGCACCGACCTGCAGGGCTGTGACTACTTCGCCAACGTCATCTACGGCGCCCGGATCTCGCTGTCCATCGGCTTGCTGTCGGTGATCGGGACGATGGTGGTCGCGGTGATCCTCGGCACGCTGGCCGGCTACTTCAGCGGGTGGGTCGACACGGTGCTGTCCCGGTTCACGGATATCTTCTACGGCGTGCCGCTGCTGCTGGGCGCCATGATCCTGCTCACCGTCACCGAGCAGCGCTCGGTCTGGACCGTCGCCCTGGCGCTGTCGGTGTTCGGCTGGATGACCGCGATGCGGCTCGTCCGATCGAGCGTGATCACGGTCAAGAACTCCGACTTCGTCGCCGCTGCGCAGGCCCTGGCCGCCACGACGATGCAGATCCTGACCCGGCACATCATGCCCAACGCGATCTCCCCGGTGGTCTCCTTCATGACCATCGCGATGGGCGGCTTCATCGCCTCCGAGGCGACGCTGACCTTCCTCGGGATCGGCCTCCAGGCGCCCGAGATCTCGTGGGGTCTGCAGATCAACGTCGGACAGTCCCGGTTCACCTCCGCCCCCTACCTGGTGTTCTTCCCCGCGCTGTTCCTCTCCCTGACCGTGATGTCGTTCATGCTCATGGGCGACGCGCTGCGCGACGCCCTCGACCCGGATCGGAGCTGACATGGCCCAGAAACGCTCCCACGACGGCGCGCCGCTGCTGCAGATCCGGGATCTGCGCGTCGAGTTCCGGCAGAAGAAGCAATGGCGCGAGGTGGTCCACGGCGTCTCCGTCGACGTCCATCCCCGCGAGGTGGTGGCGCTGGTGGGGGAGTCCGGTTCCGGCAAGTCCACCATCGCGATGTCGGTGCCCGGGCTGCTGCCCTCCAACGGCCGCAACTCGGGATCCATCCTGCTCGACGGCGCCGAGCTGATCGGCGCCTCGCGCGCCGGACTGCGCAAGATCCGCGGCCAGCAGGTGGCGGTGATCTTCCAGGAGCCCATGCGGGCGCTCAACCCGGTGTACACGATCGGCTGGCAGATCCGCGAGATGCTCCAGGCCCATCGCAAGATCACCAAGGAGGAGGCGCGGCAGCGGGCGATCGAGCTGCTCAGCCTGGTGGACATCCCCGAGCCGGAGCGCCGGATCGACTCCTACCCGCACCAGCTCTCCGGGGGGCAGCGGCAGCGCGCCATGATCGCCCAGGCGCTGGCGCTCGATCCGAAGGTGCTGATCGCCGACGAGCCCACCACCGCCCTCGACGTGACGGTGCAGGGCGAGATCCTGGAACTGCTGCACGACCTCAAGGGACGCATCGACGCCTCCATCCTGCTGATCACCCACGACATGGGGGTGGTGGCGGACATGGCCGACCGGATCGTCGTTCTCAAAGACGGCAGCATCGTCGAACAGGGCGACTCCGAGCAGATCTTCTACCATCCCCAGGCGCCCTACACCAAGCAGCTGCTGAACGCCGTGCTGTCGCTCAGCCTCGAGGGCGAGCCCGCGGAGGCGGAGCCCGCCGAGGCGCCGAAGCCGGTCTTCGACATGCAGCACGGCGTCATCGAGTATCCCGGCACCCGGGGGCAGAAGCCGTTCCGGGCGATCGACGATGTGTCGATCACCTTGGGAGCCGGCGAGGTGATGGGCCTCGTGGGGGAGTCCGGCTCCGGCAAATCCACCATCGGCCGGGCTGCGGTCGGCCTGCTGCCCGTGGTCTCCGGCACGCTGAGCGTCGACGGCATCGAGCTCACCACCGCGACGCCCACCCAGCTGCGCGAGGCGCGCAAGCGGGTAGCGATGGTGTTCCAGGACGCCGGCGCCTCGGTCAATCCGCGGTGGCCGATCGGCCAGGCCATCGCCGAGCCCCTCCAACTGCACACCGACCTCAGCCCCGCCGAACGCGACGCGAGGGTGGGCGAGCTGCTGGATCAGGTGCAGCTCTCCCGGAGCATGCGCAACCGGTTCCCGCACCAGCTCTCCGGCGGCCAGAGGCAGCGTGTCGGCATCGCCCGGGCGCTGGCCCTCAGCCCCAGCCTGCTGATCGTCGACGAGCCCACCTCCGCGCTGGACGTCTCGGTGCAGCAGAAGGTGCTGGAGCTGTTCGCCGAGCTGCAGGACCAGTTGGGCTTCGCCTGCCTGTTCATCACCCACGACCTGGCCGTGGTGGAGCACGTCGCCAACCGGATCGCGGTGCTGCGCCACGGGAAGCTGATCGAGACCGGCACCACCGGAGAGGTGCTGCTCGCGCCGCGGGATGCGTACACCAAGCGCCTCATCGCGGCCGTGCCGGTGCCGGATCCTCGGGAGCAGGCTGTACGCAGGCGGCGCCGTCGCGAGCTTCTCGGCGACGCTACCTGATCGCTCAGAAGGGCCAGATCACGGGCACCAGGGCGACGGAGACGACGACGAACAGCGCCGCCAGCGGGAGGCCGAGCTTCCAGTAGTCCCCGAAGCGGTAGCCGCCCGGCGCCATGATCATGGTGTTCGCGGGGGTGGCGATGGGGGTGAAGAAGGCGGCGGCGCCCGCCACGGCCATCGCCATCAGGAACGGCAGCGGCGAGTAGCCGCCGGACTCGGCGACCGCGAGGGCGATCGGCGCGACGATCAGGACGGTGGCCATGTTCGAGATCACCTGGCCGAGCACCAGCACCACCAGCACGAGCCCCAGCAGCACCCACCGCGGCGAGGAGTCGCCGAAGACGGACAGGAGGCCGTCGGCGACCATGTCCGAGGCGCCGGAGACCTGAATGGCGGTGGAGAGCGGGATCATGCCGCCGATCACGATCAAGGTGGTCAGCTCCAGCGAGCGGTGCGCCTCCTTCACCGTGACCGCCTTGAGCAGCACCATCGCCATGGCGGCGCCCATGGCGATCAGAGCCGGCGGAGCGACGCCCGAGACGAGAAGCGCGACCATGACCGCCAGCACCGCGCCGGCCTTGATCGCGCCGCCGTTGGGGCCCACGGCCTGAGCCTGCACGTCGCGCGGGTCGTCCACGGGGAGCACGCCGGCGGAGTCGCCGGTGCCGCGCTTCAGCGCGTCCCACGGCCCGCGCAGCAGCAGCACGTCGCCCGGCCGCAGCGTCGTCCGGTCCTTGATGTTCTCGCCGCCGCGGACCAGGGCGACGACGACGAGGTCGCCCGACTCGGTGCGCATCCCCGGAAAGGCCTCCCAACCGATGTGCGGCGAGCGCGGGGTGATCAGCACCTCGGTCAGGCCGTGCTCGCGGTCCATGGCGAGGTGCTTCCGGTCCACCTTGTAGTGCCGGCTCAGCGTCTCCGCGTGCGTGCTCAGGTCCTTGGGCGCGCTGAGCGGGACCCGGTCGGGCAGCACCCGGGGCGCGAGCAGGACGACGATGACCAGCGTCCCGAGGACAAGCGGAACGCCCACGAGCGCGAACTCGAAGAAGTTGAACGCCCGGGCTCCCGACTCCTCCGCCAGGTCGGAGACCAGCAGGTTCACGGGCGAGCCCATCAGGGTCAGCAGCGAGCCGGCGTGGGCGGCGAAGGCCATCGCCATCAGGATCCTCGACGGCGCCTGCGAGCTGCGCAGGGCCAGCACCACCGCGACGGGGATCAGGGCCGCGGCGGCCCCGTTGACGGTGATCAGCGCGGTGAGCGGCGCGGTGACCAGCACCACCCCGGTCAGGATGGCCTGGGGGCGGGTGCCCACCCGCGCGATCAGCAGGTTGCCGACCCACGTCGTGAGGCCGGCCAGGTCGAGGGCCGCGCTCACCACGAACAGCGAGGCGATGAACATCACCACCGGATCGCCGAATCCCGCGACGGTCTGCTGGTAGGTCAGCACGCCCGTCAGGAACAGCGCCGCCGACGTGCCGAGCGCCACGATGCCGGGAGGAATCCTGTTGCTGACGAAGGCCGCGATGGCGCACGCCAGGACGACAAGAACGATGGCTGCCTGACTCATCGGCCGGCTCCCTTCCCCGTGTCGGGCCACGGCTTCGTGCGCCCAGCACCACCATAGAGGTCCGACGGGCTCCGTCGCCGCGTCATGCGAAGTCGGATCATGCGCCGTCAGATCATGCAAGAGCCCCCGCACGGCGACCGTGCGGGGGCTCCTGGCAGGGATCAGGCGAGAGCCGCGGAGGCGGCCTTGGCCTTCTCGAGGCGCTGCGCCACGTCGGCCCAGTTGACCACGTTCCACCACGCGGTGACGTAGTCGCCCTTCACGTTCTTGTACTGCAGGTAGAAGGCGTGCTCCCACATGTCGAGCTGCAG
>DAOLFC010000071.1:0-17613 GCA_035326505.1 Arachnia sp. | reverse complement strand
TCTCATCCCGCCTGGCACGTCCTCGCCGGAGGAAGCATTAATCAGTGCTTCCCTAATGCGTCTTCTCAGGTGCCGAGCGGGACTTGCGCAGCGGCAGGTTCGACCAGCGGGCGTTCAAGGTGTCCAGCACCGCGACGCGGCCGACCAACGGGCGGCCGAAGCCGGCCAGCAGCTTGATCGCCTCCGCGGCCTGCATCGCCCCCACCTGGCCGACGTTCGCTCCGAGGATGCCGATGTCGGTGGCCTGCGGGTAGTCACCGACCGCCGGCTCCACGGGATGCAGATCCCTCAGGTACAAGCAGTCGCCATGCTCATCCGGCACACCGAAGACGGAGCACTGGGCTTGCATGCCCACCGCCGTCGCCCAGATCAGACGGGCCCCCACCGCCTCGGCCGCATCGGAGAGCATGAACTTGGCCCCGAAGGTGTCGGTGCAGTCCAGCACCAGGTCGTAGCGGGCGAACAGCTCGCAGGCGCGCTGATACGTCAGGTAGTCGGGATAGGCGGCCACCGCCACATCCGGATTGAGCGCCCGCAGCCGCTCCATCGCCGAGAGGGCCTTGTTGCGGCCGATTTCGGTGTGCAGCACCTGGCGCTGCATGTTCTTCAGCTCGACGCGGTCGCCGTCGACGACGCCGATCCGGCCCACGCCGGCCGCAGCGAGGTACGGCAGCGCCGCCGAGCCCAACCCGCCCGCACCGATGGCCAGCACCGACGAGTTCAGCAGCCGCAGCTGCCCCTCCTCCCCCAGGCCGACGACGTCGATGTTGCGCACGTAGCGCTCGCGCTGCTCGTCGGTCAGCTCGGTGACGGGGCTCACGGGTACGGCGTTCATGGGCACTGCGACCACTCGTGGCTCCCATCGGCAAGGAACTGCTTCTTCCAGATCGGCAGTTCGGCCTTGACGCGCTCGATCAGCTCCGACGCGCAGTCGAAGGCCTGCTTCCTATGCGACGCCGACACCGCGACGAACAGCGCCATCCCGCCGATGCCCAGGTAGCCGACGCGGTGCTGCACCGCGACGGCATGCACCACTTCTCGGTCGGCGAAGCCGGCGACGATCCCGGCGAGGACTTCGGCGGCAGAGGGATGGCCGACATACTCGATCCCGGTCACCGCGACCCCGTGGTCGTGATTGCGGACGATGCCCTCGAACGTGACGATCGCACCCGCCCGGTCGTCGGACACCGACGCCCGGAGCGCGTCGCAATCGACGTCGACATCCGTGATTCCGGCGACGAGGCGGGGACCTTCCATCATGCGAAGGACGCTACCACCGGCCTCTCGACGCCAGCCCTCTTGCTGGACGCCAGCGTTACTGCAATCCGCCAGCCGTATACGGCTGGCGTCCTGCACATTCGCTGGCGTCCGCGCCAAACCGCTGGCGTCCGCACCACGATCGACCAACGTCATCAGCTCTTCTTGGGCGCGCCGGGCCGAGCGTAGCGCCACCAGGTGATGCCGATGCACATCACAGCCCAGACGGCGCCGATGATGTAGAAGGTGGTGGCGCTCATCATCGTCAGCCCCACGCCGAACAGGAACGGACCGAAGGCGGCGATCGCGCCGGTCCAGCCGATCACGCCGCCGGCCTGGCGCCGCTCGAAGATCATCGGCATCTGCTTGAACGTCGACGCGTTGCCGATGCCCGAGAACAGGAAGATCAGCAGCATGCCCCAGAGGAACTGGTTGAACCCGGCGGTCAGCGCCTCGGCGCTGCTGGTGTCGGGCACCAGGGCGGGGATGGTGAACAGGATCGAGCCGAAGATGCCGATGCCGGAGATCAGGGTCCAGATGGCGCCGCCCATCCGGTCGGTGAGCGGCGAGAACGCGATGCGCGCGCCGGCCCCGATGAGGGGGCCGAGGAAGACGTACTTCACCGGATCGGGCAGCGCATAGCCATCGACGAGCAGCACCGCGGTGGCGCCCGCGCCCTCGACGATCGCGGTGTTCCCGGCGCCGTAGAGGTTGCTCATCAGCAGGCCGAACTGCGCGGACAGCCCGGAGAACGTGCCGAAGGTCATGATGTAGAGCAGGGTCATCCACCAGGTGTCCTGGTTGCCGAAAATGTCGAACTGCTGCTTGATGTTCGCCTTGACGGGCACCGACTTCAGCACGACGTAGGCCCAGATGGCGCCGACGATGATGAACGGGATGTAGACCAGCGCGGAGTTCTGGTACCAGACCATCACGGATTCCTTGCCGGGCACCGACATCGCCTGGGAGCCGAGGAAACCGAACATGGCGAAGGAGATCAGCCACGGCGTCAGCAGCTGCACCAGGGAGACGCCGAAGTTGCCGACGCCCGCCTGGATGCCCAGCACGGTGCCCTGCATCCGGCGGGGGAAGAAGTACGACGTGGAGGGCATGAAGCCGGAGAACGCTCCGCCGCCGATGCCGGCCAGGAAGGCCAGCCCCATCAGCCGCCAGTAGGGCACGTCGGGGTTGGTCACCTCGAAGCCCCAGCCCAGCACCGGCAGGATCAGCAGCAGCGTGGTGAGCGTCACCATCTTGCGGGTTCCCATGATGGGCGGCAGCACCATCCAGACGAGGCGCAGCAGGCCCCCGGACAGGCCGGGCATGGCCGCCATCCAGTACAGCTGCGCCTTGGTGAAGGTGTAGCCGAGGGCGGTCAGCTTCGGGATGATGGCGCTGGGCAGGAACCAGGCGACGAAGCACAGCGTCAGCGTGAACGTCGTGACGGTCAGCGTGTTGTAGGCGAGCTTCTTGTCCCACTTCTTGGGATCCTCGGGATCCCAGGATTGCAGCCAATCGCCCTTGGTTTCGAGTGCGGTGCTCACTTGGCGACCTCCAGTTCGGGTTCGATGAGCCCAGCCGTATCAGGGGTTGCCTGGGTCATCATGCGGTGAATGGTGACGTGCATCCAGATGGCGCACACGGCCACCAGGATGAACAGGACGAAGAAGGTGGAGCTGGGGAACCCGCTCAGCACCTTGGTGTAGGCGAACAGCGGGGGCAGGAAGAAGCCGCCCAGCCCGCCGAACATGCCGACGAGGCCGCCGACGGAGCCGACGTTGTCGGGGAAGTACTCGGGGATGTGCTTGTAGACCGCCGCCTTGCCGATGCCCATGGCGCAGCCGAGCAGGAACACCAGCACGACGAACAGCGGCAGGCCCATCGTGTAGTGCAGGTGGGCGGTCTGTGCGCCGTCGGGATGCACGACGGTGATGTAGCCGTTGGGCATCATCAGGATGCCGGAGGTGAGCAGCATGACGGCGAAGGTGGCGTACATCGCCCTACGGGCGCCCCACTTGTCGCTGATCCAGCCGCCCAGGGGCCTCAGCAGCGAGGCGGGGAAGATGAAGGTGGCCGTGAGCAGGCCGGCCATCCCCAGCCCGATGTCGAAGTTGTCGACGTAGTACTTGGGCAGCCAGGCCGACAGCGCGACGTAGGCGCCGAACACCGCGACGTAGTACAGGCTGAACCGCCACACCCGCACCTGCTTCAGCGGGACCAGCATCTCCTTGATGGGCTTCGACGAGCCGGGCGCGCGGTCGGGTCGCGGCGCGATCAGCATCATCAGGACGCCGACGATCACCAGCAGCACCGCGTAGATCACGGGGATCAGCCGCCAGCCGCCCTGGATGCCGAGGAAGTAGGTGGAGCCGGCGGTGGCGCCGATGATGACGGGGCCGATCAGCTTGGTGACCGACGCGCCGACGTTGCCGGCGCCGAAGACGCCGAGCGCCAGGCCCTTGCGGTCCTTGCCGTACCAGGCCGAGTTCCAGGAGACGCCGACGCTGAACAGGTTGCCGGCGAAACCCACCAGGAAGGCGAGCACCAGCATCATCATGTAGCTGTTGGTCAGCGACACCAGATAGGCCGGAATGGCGGTGGCGAACAGCATGAAGATGGTGATCACCCGGCCGCCGATCCGGTCGGCCAGGATGCCCGCGGGCAGCCGCCACATCGAGCCGTTCAGCACCGCGACGGCGGAGATCCAGCTCAGCTGCACGTCGGTGAGCCCGAACTCCTTCTGGATCGGGATGCCGAGGATGCCGAACATCAGCCACACCGCGAACATCAGCGTGAACGCGACGGTGGACATGATCATGACGCGCCCAGCGCCCTTGGCGGTGTCGTGGTCGGGCCTGACCTCGATGAGTTTCTTACTCACTGACGTGATCTCTCTATGGGGTGAATTTGTTCGAACTGTTGGTAGTTACGGCAACAGTCTGCCGAACCTCCTACAGGCCGTAGCAGTCGCCCTCGCTTAAGCGATCCCGCGGAAAGGCGAAGCCCTGCCGCGGAATCCCCCAGCTCGCCTATCGCCGGCTCTTCTGGTTGTCGGGGGTGCCGATCGGATCCCAGCCACGGCCCTTGACCGTGTTCGAGTGCCGCGGGGCGACGTCGCGCGAGCGGTACACGATGTAGGGGCGGAAGAGGTAGTGCAGCGGCGCCGAGAAGGCATGCACCAGCCGGGTGAACGGGATCATGGCGATCAGCGTCAACGCCGCCAGGACGTGCGCCTTGAACTGCCAGGTGGCGGCCGTCATGGCCTCGATGTTGGGCTGGAAGTACAACAGGGAGCGGAACCACACGGAGACCGTCTCGCGGTAGTTGTGCTCCTCGCCGGTGGACGTGGTGGCCCCGGTCAGCGTCGCGAGGATGCCGATGCCGACCGCCGCGGCCAGCACCAGGTACATGATCTTGTCGTTCCAGGTGGTGGCACGGAACACCGCGGTCTGGGTGCGGCGGCGGTAGATCAGCAGCGCCAGACCGATCACCAGCGCGATGCCCGCCAGACCACCGCCGTAGTAGGCGCCGATGTGGTACATGTGCTGGTCGATCCCGACCCAGTCGGTGAGCCACTTCGGGATCAGCAGCCCGACGATGTGCCCCAGGAACACGCCGAGCAGCGCGAAGTGGAACAGCGGCGAGGCGATGCGCAGCAGCTTCGACTCGTAGAGCTGCGACGACCGGGTCGTCCACCCGAACTGGTCGTAGCGGTAGCGCCAGAACAGCCCTCCGAAGAAGGCCAGCGCCACGATGTAGGGGAAGACGCCCCAAAGGAAGGTACCCATGTCAGCCTCCTTGCCTTGCCCCGGCCAGTTCCTGGCCGGCGACGGGGAACGGGGTGGTGTTGATGAAGGGCTCGAGCCCGACGAGCTCGCTGGGGCGGTTGCCGAGCAGCTCCTGGACCTCGGCCCTCGTCTGCGGCGACGGTCCGCCGAGCGTGTCGCAGACGGCGGCGACGACGCCCGCGTGCGGCAGCTTGTCCTTGACCAGGCCGAGGCGCAGCAGCTCGATCGATGCCCGGTAGGTGTTGAGCAGCGCGACGCCGAGAGCCGGCGCGCCGTTGGCGGCGAACTCCAGCACCATCGGCAGGTAGTCGGGCAGCTCGCCGCCGAGGTCGACCAGCAGGCCGGAGTCGCGGTAGGTCTGCTTGATCGCCGCCAGCACCTGGCCGCGGCGGCGGGTGTCGCCGTCGGTCCAGTAGGTGAGGTGCAGCGCGTGCCGGCGCGACAGGTCGAACTCCTGCACGTGCCAGGCCTGCGCCTCCATCGGGCTCATCGAGCGGAGATGCGCGAGCACCGGCTCGAAGGGGCCGAGCGCGCCGGCCTCCGTGAGCGCCTCCTCGACCAGCGGCAGCCGGCTCAGCGTGTCGTCGTCGGGGTACGAGAGCGCGACGGCGGCCGCGGCGTAGAGGACGCGGTCGCGGCGCGGCGGAGGCGCGGGCAGCTTCACCGCCATTATCTCGCCCCCGCCTTGTCCCGCTCCTCGGCGTCGCGCTTGGCCTTGACGGCCGCGAACGACTCGATCGCCACCGGAACGAGTCGGCCCGACGACTCGCCCAGCGGGGAGGAGAAGCTCGGATCGTCGTCGAAGTCGACCGAACACCCCATCTCCTCCAGGTTGTGCGCCTGCTCGCGGTGCGCCTTCGGGATGACGTAGCGGTCGTTGTACTTGGCGATCGCCAGCAGCCGGTACATCTGCTCCATGGCCTCGCCGGTCATGCCGACGGCGGTGGCCAGCTCCTCCTGGCGCTCGCGGCCGAGCGTCACGTCGCGCATGTAGGAGCGCATCGCGGCCAGCTTCTGCAGCACCAGGCGCACCGGCTCGACGTCGCCCGCCGTGAACAGCTCCGCCAGGTACTCCAGCGGGATGCGCAACGCGTCGATGGCCCCGAACAGGTTGCCCCCGGCCTCCGCGTCGTGGCCCTGGGAGCTCAGCAGGTCGACCACCGGCGACAGCGGTGGGATGTACCAGACCATCGGCATGGTGCGGTACTCCGGGTGCAGCGGCAGCGCCACCTTGAAGTGCTTGATCAGCGCGTAGGTGGGCGACTTCTGCGCGGCCTCCAGCCAGTCGGCGGGGATGCCGTTGGCCTTGGCGTCGGCGATCACCTGCGGGTCGTAGGGGTCGAGCATCAGGTCGAGCTGGGCCTCGTACAGGTCCTTGTCGTCGGCCAGTGCGGCCTCCGTCACCTTGTCGGGGTCGTAGAGGACGATGCCGATGTAGCGCAGCCGGCCGACGCAGGTCTCGGAGCACACCGTCGGCAGGCCGACCTCGAGGCGCGGGTAGCAGAAGTGGCACTTCTCGGCCTTGCCCGTGCGGTGGTTGAAGTAGATCTTCTTGTAGGGGCATCCCGTGATGCACTGGCGCCAGCCGCGGCACTTGTCCTGGTCGACCAGCACGATGCCGTCCTCCGCGCGCTTGTAGATCGCGCCCGAGGGGCACGACGCCATGCACGACGGGTTGAGGCAGTGCTCGCAGATGCGCGGCACGAAGAACATGAAGCTCTTCTCGTACTCCAGCTTGATCTGCTGGTTGGCCTCATCGCGCAGCTTCTTGAGGATGGGGTCGCCCTCGTCGGTGGCCGCGACGCCGCCCAGCGCGTCGTCCCAGTTCGCCGAGGCGCTGATCGCCATGTTCTTGCCGGTGACCAGCGACTTCGGCCGGGCGACCGGGAAGTCGTCGCCGAGCGGCGCCGTCGTCAGGTTCTCGTAGTCATAGGTCCAGGGCTCGTAGTAGTCGTCGATGCCCGGCTGCACCGGGGAGGCGAAGATCGACAGGAGCTTCTTGAACCGGCCGCCGGAGCGCAGCTTCAGCCGGCCGTTCTTGGTGCGGACCCAGCCGCCCTGCCACTTCTCCTGGTCCTCGTAGGCGCGCGGGTAGCCCTGGCCGGGGCGGGTCTCGACGTTGTTGAACCAGACGTACTCGGTGCCGGCGCGGTTGGTCCACGCCTGCTTGCAGGTCACCGAGCAGGTATGGCACCCGATGCACTTGTCCAGGTTCATCACCATGGCCACCTGAGCCATGACGCGACGCTGCTTCGCCATCAGTACTGCACCTCCTGGGAGCGACGGCGCACCGTCGAGACGATGTCTCGCTGCACGCCCGTGGGGCCGATGTAGTTGAAGGCGTACGCCTGGTGCGCGTAGCCGCCGATCAGGTGGGTGGGTTTGACCAGGATGCGGGTCACCGAGTTGTGGATGCCGCCGCGCCTGCCGGTGGCCTCGGACTTCGGCACGTCGATGGTGCGCTCCTGGGCGTGCTGCACGTAGCAGATGCCGTCGGGCAGCTTCGAGGTGACGACGGCGCGGGCGACGAACACGCCGTTGGCGTTGGTCAGCTCGATCCAGTCGTTGTCCTTGACGCCGATCGACGCCGCGTCGGCGACGCTGAGCCAGGCCTGCGGGCCGCCGCGGCCGAGCGACAGCATGAACAGGTTGTCCTGGTACTCGGAGTGGATCGACCACTTGTTATGCACCGTCAGATAGCGCAGCGTGATCGCCTTCTCCCCCGCGGGGCCCAGCTCGGGCTCGCCGTAGGCCGTGCTCATGTCGAGCGGCGGCCGGAACGTCGGCAACTGCTCGCCCGCGTCGATCATCCAGTCGTGGTCGAGGAAGAAGTGCATCCGGCCCGAGAGCGTGTGCCAGGGCTTCAGCCGCTCGGTGTTGATCGTGAAGGCCGCGTAGCGACGGCCGCCGGTCTCGGAGCCGGACCATTCGGGCGACGTGATCACCGGCTGCGGCGCGTTCTGGGTCTGCGCGAACGTGATCAGCTTCTCCTCCGAACCCTCGGCGAGATCGGCGATCTTGCGGCCGGTCTTGCGCTCCAGGTCGTGGAAGCCCTGCGTGGCCAGCTCGCCGTTGGTGGTGCCGGAGAACATCAGGATGGCCTCAGCCATGCGCTGGTCGGTGTTGATCGCCGGGCGCCCCTCGGCGGGGCCGCTGGGGTAGACGCCGTGCAGCTTGGCCAGCTGGTTCACCTGGTGCTCGACCTTGTAGGTGATGTTCTTCACGGTGAAGCCCAGCTTGTCGGCCAGCGGGCCGACGGAGGCGAGCTTGTCGGCGATCGCCGTGTAGTCGCGCTCCACGACGGCGAGCACCGGCAGGTTCTTCCCCGGGACGGCGGGGGTGTCGGTGTTCTTCCAGTCGCGCACCACGCCGCCGGGCTGCGCGATCTGGCCGGGCGTGTCGTGCTGCAGCGCGACGGCCACCAGGTCCTTGCGGGTATCGAGGCGGCCCTTCGCCATCCGCGAGAAGGTGTGCGCCAGCTCGGTGAACACCTCGAAGTCGGTCTTCGCCTCCCACGGCGGGTCGATCGCCGGAGAGAACGAGTGGACGTAGGGGTGCATGTCGGTGCTGCTGAGGTCGTGCTTCTCGTACCAGGTGGCGGCGGGGAAGACGATGTCGGACAGCAGCGTCGAGCTGGTCATCCGGAAGTCGGCCGTCATCAGCAGGTCGAGCTTGCCCTCGGGCGCCTCGTCGTGCCACTTCACATGCTCCGGCCGCCCGTCGGCGGCATGGTTGTTCGGCATCAGGTTGTTGTGCGTGCCGAGCAGGTGCTTCAGGAAGTACTCGTTGCCCTTGGCCGACGACCCGAACAGGTTCGATCGCCACAGGATCATGGTGCGCGGCCAGTTCTGCGGCGCGTCGATGTCCTCCATCGAACTCTTCAGCTCGCCGCTCTTCAGCCGGGCCGCGACGTAGGCCTGCACCGTCTCGGCCTCGCCGCGATCGACGGCGGCCTGGGCCTCGTCGGCCAGGTCGAGCGGGTTGCGATCGAACTGCGGGTAGAACGGCATCCACCCGAGCCGCGTCGACTGGGCCAGCGCGTCGGCGGTGTGCATGCCGTCGAGCGCGCCGGTCGAGAGCGGGGACTTTATCCGGTCCGCCGAGAAGCCGTCGGTGCGCCACTGGTCGGTATGCATGTACCAGTAGGCGGTGCCGATCATGGTGCGCGGCGGGCGCTGCCAGTCCATGGCGTTGGCCATGTTGAACCACCCCGTCATGGGGCGGCACTTCTCCTGGCCGACGTAGTGGGCCCAGCCGCCGCCGTTCTTGCCGATGCAGCCGGTCATCATCAGCAGAGCGATGATGGCGCGGTAGGTGACGTCGGCGTGGAACCAATGGCAGATGCCCGCGCCGATGATGATCATCGTGCGGCCCTTCGACTCGTCCGAGTTCTGGGCGAACTGGCGGGCCGTGCGGATGCAGGCCTCGGCCGGCACCGACGTGATCTCCGCCTGCCAGGCGGGGGTGTAGGGGGTGTCCACATCGTCGTAGCCGCTGGGCCACTGGCCGGGCAGGCCCTCGCGCTCGACGCCGTACTGGGCCAGCATCAGGTCGAAGACGGTGGTGACGAGCTTGTCCCCGATGCGTCGCGCGGGCACGCCGCGCGTGATGATGGAGCCCTCACCGCGCGGGTCCTCGAAGCACGGCAGGGCCACCTCGACGGCCTCCGCGTCGGCGTCGTCGTGGAAAGTGAGCGCGGGCTCGATGTCGCCCAGCTCCAGGTTCCACTGACCGGCGCCGTCCTCGGAGTAGCGGAAGCCCATCGATCCGTTGGGCACCGCCGTAGATGCGGTGGCCTTGTTCCACATCACCGTCTTGAATGCGGCATCGCTGAGATCGGCATATTCGGGAAGATCCGCCGCGGTGATGAATTTGCCCGCGGTAAGGCCGTGGCCATTCGGATGATCCACCAGCGTGATCAGCATTCCGAGGTCGGTGTACTGCTTCACATAAGAATCGAAATAGTCAACCTTTTTGTCAACAAAATTCTCTTTGAGAATGACGTGGCCCATCGCCATAGCGAGCGCCGCGTCGGTGCCGGCCTGGGCGGGCAGCCACTCGTCCGCGAACTTCACGTTGTCGGCGTAGTCAGGGCTGACGGTGACCACCTTGGTGCCGCGGTAGCGCACCTCGGCCATCCAGTGGGCATCGGGCGTGCGGGTGACCGGGACGTTGGATCCCCACATCATCAGGTAGGACGCGTCCCACCAGTCGCCCGATTCGGGGACGTCCGTCTGATCGCCGAACACCTGCGGGCTGGCGACGGGCAGGTCGGCGTACCAGTCGTAGAAGCTGGTCATCGCGCCGCCGAGGAGGTGGGTGAAGCGAGTGCCGATGGCGTGACTCACCATGCTCATCGCCGGGATCGGCGAGAACGAGACGATGCGGTCGGGACCGTAGTGCTTGATCGTGTTGACGTAGCTGGCGGCAGCGATCTCCAGGGCCTCGTCCCACGAGATGCGCACCAATCCGCCCTTGCCACGGGCCTGTTGGTAGCGTCGACGCTTCGCCGGATCGGTGCTGATCTCGTGGAAGGCGGCGACGGGATCGCCCAGGCGCTTCTTGGCCTCGCGGTACATCTCCAGCAGGACGCCGCGGCCGTACGGGTAGCGCACCCGCGTCGGCGAATAGGTGTACCAGGAGAAGGCGGCACCACGCGGGCAGCCGCGCGGCTCGTACTCCGGGCGGTCGGGGCCGGTGGACGGGTAGTCGGTCTGCTGCGACTCCCAGGTGATGATGCCGTCCTTGACGTAGACCTTCCACGAGCACGAACCCGTGCAGTTCACGCCATGAGTCGAGCGCACCACCTTGTCATGGCTCCACCGATCCCGGTAGAACACGTCGCCGGCCCGCCCGCCCTCGCGGAACACAGCCCGGCCGTCCTTGGTCTCATCCCACTCCGTGAAGAAGCGCCCCACCTTGAGCAGAGCAGCGGAAGCGGGTCCGTCGATCCTCGCTGTGTCAGTCATGAGACCACCTTGTCCAAAAAGCTTGGATAAATCTGCCGAAAGCTAAAATCCACGATCTAACTACGGTTTGTAGGAGTCTATGCGCTGATCAGGCCATCCGCTAGAAAGGCAACCCTAATTTCCCGGTATCCCCCACCCCCGACCACCGCCGGTCCCCCGGTCAGCGAGCCTCGGCGACCTCGGCCAGGTCCTCCGGCGTATCCAGGTCTTTGGTGACAGCGCTGGGGGCGTCCACCTGGGCGAGGTCGAGACCGCTCAAGGCACGTCTCACCGACACGTCTCGCGTTCCGCCGAGCGCCTCCACGGCGGACACGAGGGCACCGAGCCGGTAGCGACCGGCCAGATACTGCGGCCATCCGTCCTCATCGCGCAGCACCACGCCGTCCGGACCGGGCTCGGCGGCATCGAGTTGCCGCACCACGGCCTGGGGCGCGGCGAGGTCGCCGGCGAGAAGCAGCGCCTGAACTGACGGAAAAGTGCGGCGATCGGCGTTTCGGGAGGCCGATTCGGCCGGAATCTCGTTCTGACCGCACTTATCCGTCACGAGGACGGCGACGGCGGCGGCGATCCCGGCGACCGGGCCGCCAAAGGGAGGATCCTCCAGCGTGAAGGACACCCGGAGGTCGGGCTCCCACCCCTCCGGCTCAGGCGCGACGACGACGACGTGCTCCGCCCAGCTCAACGCCGCGTCGACGGTGCGCCGGAGCAAGGGGCGGCCATCCAGGAGGACCCCCATCTTGTCCCGACCCATCCGCCGAGACCGGCCACCACCCAGCACCATCGCGCACCTCACGGGCGGGCGCACGGCTACCCTCCGGCGAAGGGGGGCAGCACGTCGAGTTGCGCGACCCCATCCAGCCCCGACTCCCCCTCGACGCGCACCCCGTCGGCGAGAAGGGTCGAGACGGACAGCACCTTGGCAAGCCGCTCGTTCTCCGCCCCCAACTGCGTGACGAGAGCGGCGACGTCGAGCCCGGCGACCTCCACCACCTGCGACTCGCGCCCCGCCGCCTCGGCGGCACCCGCGAAATACCTGATCTGCATGCGTCTCTCCTACCCGCCGATGGCGCTCATGGTTCTCAGTGGCTGCTCGAAGCCGGCATCGTCGATGCCGTGCGAGCGGGGTTTAACGAGGTGCTCGCCCTTCCAGGCGGCGGCGAGATCGTCGTCGGTGCCGCCGCCGCGCAGGATCGCGCGGAGATCGGTCTCGCGACGAGAGAACAGGCAGCTGCGCACCTGCCCGTCGCTGGTGAGGCGGGTGCGGTCGCAGTCGCCGCAGAAGGGGGCGCTCACCGACGCGATCACGCCGATCCTGCCGCCCGGCTGGGTGGAGTCGGGTGCGATCCGCCACAGCGCGGCCGGAGCGGCTCCTCGGGGTTCCTCGACGGGGGTCATGGCATAGCGGGCGGCCAGCAGGTCGAGGATCTCGTGCGCCGTGACCATCCCGGAGCGGTCCCAGGTGTGCTGGGGACCGAGCGGCATCTGCTCGATGAAGCGCAGCTCGTAGCCTGCCTTCAGGCAGAAGTCGGCGAGGCGCACCACGTCGGCCTCGTTCTCGCCGCGCATGACCACGGCGTTGACCTTGAGCGGCCGCAGGCCGGCCTCGTCGACGGCCCGGATGCTGGTGAGCACGTCGTGCAGGCGGTCGCGGCGGGTGAGGCGCGCGTAGGTGACGGGGTCGAGGGAGTCGACGGAGATGTTCACCCGCTGCAGGCCGGCGTCCCGCAGCCGGCCGATCCGCTTGTCGAGGCCGAGTCCGTTGGTGGTGAGCGCCAGCTCCGGGGGCTCGCCGTCGACGGTGCGCAGCCGGGAGGCGGCCGCGATGATCCGCTCCAGGCCGGGACGCAGGAGGGGCTCGCCTCCGGTGAAGCGGAGCTTGGTCACCCCCAGCCTCTCCACGGCGACGCCCAGGAGGCGCACCACCTCGTCGTCGCTCAGCGTCTGCTCCGTGGGCAGCCAGGCCAGGCCTTCCGCGGGCATGCAGTAGGTGCAGCGCAGGTTGCAGCGGTCGGTCAGGGAGACCCTGAGATCGCGCGCCACCCGGCCGTACCCGTCGATTAGCCCGAACATGTTGTGGATACTACGTGACGGCCGAGCCGGGGTCTTGGCGGGGAGCGCCGTCGCGCCGGGGCCGGTCATCGCAGCCGGCTCAGGGTGAGGCCGTCGGACTGCAGGAGGGCCTCGCCGTAGGCGAGGACGATCGCGCCGTCCGGCACCGGGTGCTCCCAGACCTGCCGCCCCTGGGCATCGTAGGCGCGCACGGCCGAGCCCGACCCGTCGACCGCGGAGACGTGGAGGAGCACCTGACGACGGCTCTCTCCGATCACCGCGTCGACGTACTCCTCGGGCTCGTCGGTCTTGGTGGCGAACAGTTCCTTCCCTGTGGTGGCGTCGTACCAGGCGAACTCCGTGCCGGAACTCGCCAGAACCGGGCCGAGCCGGGTGGCCGCCATGACATGCACCAGGCGCGGGACGCTCCACCGCTCCTCGCCGGTGTCGAGATCGAGGAAGTCCAGTTCCCCGTAGCCCCGCACCGCGACGCCCCACGGGCCGACCGCCGCCTCGGACCCGTCGACCTCCTCCGGCCACCGCTCGGTTCCGTCGGCGTCGAGCAGCATCAGGACGCCGAGGTTCCCGCCGGGTCGGAAGCGCAAGATCTGCCCGTCGCCCGCGAGGTATCTCGTCTCGGCGTCCTGGGGGTCCATCCAGGGCACCGCCTGCCCGGTGCCGGGATCGACGACCTGGACCGGCCAGGGCGCCGGAGAGCCGTCGCCACCCCCGCCGACGATCACCACCGTCGTGCCCACATCCTCGGACCCGACCTGGATGTTGTTCCCCTCGTCGAGGTGGACGACGTGCGGGGATTCCTGATCGATCCAGCAGGCGTTTCGCATCCCCAGCCCGCCCGCCTGGGAGAGGCCGAAGCCCGACATCCCCAGCCAGGACTCGGGTCCGTGGATCACCACGTCCGCCGTCGCACAGACGCGATCGAACACTGCTCCGATCTCCGGATCAAGGCTGCTCAGATCCGGGATCACCGGCCCGGCCTGTTCGTCCGGGGCCCCGGAGCGCATCCAGATCGGCTCCTCGCCCGGGCGATCGGCGTCGAGGGCGAGCAGCGTCCGGCTCCGGTCGCGGGTCAGTCCGACGTAGAGCACGCCATCCCTCGCGGCGACGTCCTGGATCGCGTCGTCGCTCGACCCCAGCAGGACGTCGTGCGCGGTCTCCCCCGTCGCCGGGTTCAGGGTCACCAGCCGAGGCCCGCTCGCGGAGCCCAGCACCTCGCCGTCCGGGCTCGCGAAGCGCACCGAACCGCCGCCTTGGGTGTCCATCCCCTCGAGCAGTTCTCGGGTCCATATCTCCTCGCCGTCGTCCAGCGAGATCAGCCGGGCCCGTCCTCCCCCCTCGAGCAGCAGCGCGTCGTCTCCCAGCTCGACGGCCCTGGCCAGGGAAGCGGCGCCGCCCTCCAGGGAGATGCTCCACGCGATCTCCGGCGCCGACGGGATATCGGCCAGGTAGCCGTCTCCGCCTCGGCTCCGCCAGGCGTCGTAGCCGAGCGCGCCCCCGAGCAGCAGAGCCACCGTCACCACAAGGCCCACGACGATCGGCGCCCGATTCCGCGGGGCGCGCGTCGCGACGTGCGCGCCGGGCGCCGCGGCACCGCCGATGCGCTCGGGCACGAGCCGGTCGTCGTCGATCGCCTGGCTTCCCATCCTGTCAGGGTAGCCGCGGTGTCGCGAGGGGCGCTCGGTGCATACGGGAACCCTGCCTACGCACAAGAGCCCTACGCACGAGAACCCTACGCACGAGAACTTTGTGCCTAACCGGGGGGCGGGTGCG
The DNA here is from genome assembly GCA_035326505.1 of Arachnia sp. Taxonomy (GTDB): domain Bacteria; phylum Actinomycetota; class Actinomycetes; order Propionibacteriales; family Propionibacteriaceae; genus Arachnia. Next base: position 2,759 of record DAOLFC010000071.1, on the reverse strand, counting down.
AGGCACCGGCGGGCGAGTGCGACAATCGTTGCTATGAGCAACGAGGCTGGGCACGGCTTGGGGCCGACGCGAGCCCGGGTGCTGAAGCTCCTTCAGGAGGCCGTCGGACCGATGTCCGTCGCGGACATCTCCGGCGAGATCGGCATCCACAAGAACTCTGCGCGTTTTCATCTGGACAGCCTGGTCGAGCTGGGCTACGTGACTCACGAGAAGCTGCACACCGGGGAGACGGGCCGGCCGCGGCTGGTCTACCGGGCCACACCGACGTCGCCGACCGTGTCGCCGGAGCACTTGGTCAATCTCTGCCAGATCCTGATCCGCAGCTTCGTCGCGGGCCTGCCCGACGCCGAGAAGCGCGCGGAGGAGGCCGGTTACGCGTGGGGCGCCGAACACGGCGCGTCCTCGGAGGACCAGGTGGCGCTGGAGGGCCTCGCCCAGGTGCTCTCGGACCAGGGCTTCGCCCCCACCATCAGCGAGCGCCGCATCTGGTTCGACCGCTGCCCCTATCAGGCCACCGAACTCGAGGACGGCAACCTGCACACCGTGTGCGCGCTGCATCTGGGAATCATCAAGGGCTATCTGGAGAGCAGCGGATCGCCGCTCACCGCCGGCGAGCTGACCATCGGCAGCCCTTGCAGCCTGACCCTGATCGACGCCGAATAGCCCGCTTCGGCCCCCGGCGGAAGCGGCTCCGTCGCACGTTATCCGGCTCCGCTAGGCTAGGGGGGTGATTTTCAAGCGAGTCGGCGAGGACCGCCCTTACCCCGACCACGGGTATACGCAGCGCCAATGGGCGTCGATCGCGCCGCATCAGGTGCGCCTGGATCAGCTTGTCACGACGAAGCGCACTCTCGACCTCGAGGCGCTCCTCGAGGAGGACTCGACGTTCTACGGCGATCTGTTCGCCCACGTCGTCTCCTTCGATGGGGACCTCTACCTCGAGGACGGGCTGCACCGGGCCCTCCGGGCAGCGCTCCAGCAGCGGCAGACGATGCACGCCCGCGTGCTGGAACTGTAGTCGCCGATGTCCCCGTTCCCCTCCAGAAGGCAGGTCTAGTGTGCGTCTCTTCCGGCTGATCGCGACGCCGATCGTCCTGCTCGCCCTTCTGGGGTTCCTGCTGTGGGCCGGACGCTGGGGCTGGCGCGAGCTCACCGCTCCCATCCCCACGCCCGAACCCACGCCGTGCGTCACCCAGCCCGTGGACGTCGTCGTCCCGCAGAACGTGTCGGTGAGGGTGCTCAACGGCGGCTTCACCAGCGGGTTGGCGGGCAAGGCGTCCAAGCATCTGGAGAGCGCGGGATTCACCATCCTCACCGTCGGCAACACGGACGAGCGGATCATGGCCACCCTGATTCGCGGCAACATCCAGAACGAGGCGGCGCTGGAGCTGACGGCCAGCTACTTCGCGAGCGCCACGATCGAGCACGACGATCGGGTGGACGGCACCATCGATGTGCTGGTCGGCTCCGAGTTCGCGGGCTTCGGCGAGGGGCCGCTCCTGGAGAACCCGTCGAACACGGGCAATCTGTGCGTCCCCCCGACGCCCGATCCCACTCCGGTTTCGGGGTCGCCCTCGCCCGCGGTCTCTCCGCCGGCCGAGGGCGAATAGGCAGGCCGCCGCGCTCAGCCGTCGGGCGGTGGACTCTCGCGCCTCGCTGCGCCGGACCGAGAACAACGGTGGCCGTCCCCTTGTGGGGACGGCCACCGTCTTTCTCGGCTGAATGCCTGACGAGAATGCCGGGGGAGAGCGGTCAGCCCCCGAAACGCACGCCCGGAGTCGAACCACCCGAGACGTTGGCCGCCGCCACGTCGAAGGTGACTCGACCGCTGTTGAACGAGGTTCCCGTGTAGGTTCCCGTGAACACGATGGTGGGGATGAAGAAGTTCTGGCTAGCCCCGTTGGCCGCATCGACGGTGACCGGGCCAACGGTCTGCAACGCCAGGACTTTGCTGGCCAGATCGATATCGACGACGGTCCACACCAGCCCACCCGCGGTGAAAGAACCGCCGGCCGAGGTGATCGGGGTGCCGTCGATCGACACGCCGGTGATCGTGAAGTTGTTCACAATCAAAAGCTCGGCGGTGAACACCCCCGCATCCCAGGGTGCCCCGACGATGTTCGTGATCTGGAGGCCGGAGTTGGAGAAGGTGACATTGACGGTGCCTCCGGTCGGTCCGTTCGAGGGCGAGGCGCCTCCCTGACCGAGGGTGTTCACGAGAGCCTGATCGGCGCTCGCGGCCGCCAGCGGGGACACAGTGGTCGCCGCGACGACGGGCAGCGACCACGCCATGCCCTTCACGACGCTACGACGATGCGGGTGACCCGGCTTTTCCGTCAGTGGGGCGACGGTGGTTCCATCACTCATGTTAGGTGTCTCCATTCTTTTGAGCGCTCAATGAATATGCAGCCCCCTGCGGGACGGCCACCCCGGTCCGCGCGAAACGTCGGACCCTGTGCGCGAATCACCCGCATACTCCTCGCCTGCCCACCGCGGAAATCTCGCTCCCCGGCGGCGAAACGGTCGCCGCACGAGCCCTCGCAGCGTCACCAGCCACCATTGCGACGCAGACGCGCCGGAGCAGAGGTCACTTCGTGTTGGTAGTCCCACAGAAAGTGACACCTGCTTGCAGAAACCAGCCCCGAACATGACCGAACCCCCGGTCTTGCGACCGAGGGTTCGAGTTACACACAACTGGCGGTGACGGAGGGATTTGAACCCTCGGTGGGTTGCCCCACACTCGCTTTCGAGGCGAGCTC
>DAOLFC010000070.1:0-17726 GCA_035326505.1 Arachnia sp. | reverse complement strand
TGGGGGTCGTAGATCGCCCGATCTGGTGCGCCGCAGCCGAGGAATGATTGTTCAGTGGGCTCCGAGGCACGTTGCGGCGATGCTGCTCGCTGCCGTCGCCATTGTCTTTGCCGTGGCGCCCTTCGACCTCGCGGCTGTCGCAGGCGCGGTACTCCTGGTGGCTCTCGCGCTCTCTCTGTGGGCGCCCGACATCGTCGCTCGCGCTGTCCGAGCCTCCGAGCCCCGAGATGCCGCCAAGCGGCTGGCGGTGCGTCGAGTGCAGCGCACTCCCGGGCCCGCCGCAGCCATGTTCGCCGCAGCGATCGTGGCCGTTGGGCCCGGCATCGCCGTCCTGACTATCGCGACCACACAGTTCACCGTCGACAACAACAACGAGAGGATTCCCCCGTCTGCAGGGCAGATCCTCTACTACCCCACAGACAGTGCGACGGACGACCTGACGATTCGCACGATCGAACACGTCGCCCCCGACGCCGAGCAGACAACCCTCACCGCCGCGATCGGCCCGGACGGCCAGGTGTACCTCGGAAAAGACGATGGCTTCGGAAAGGTCACCGCGGCAGAGTCGATCGAAGATCTGGAACGCGTCCTCGGAGGCAGCTTGGGGCCCGAAGCCGAGGCCGTGCTCCGCGCCGGCGGCGTCATCTGGACCGGAGAGGACCATGGCGCCCGCCTCGTCACCGACGGCGGCGACGTGCTCGTGCCCGCAAGCATCGCCGTCAGAGTGGACGAACGGTGGAGTCGAGACAGCGAAGGATTCGTGCTTCTCGGGGGCCCCGCCGAGGTCCACGCCGACCCGACTGCGAACGTGATGGTCTTCGTCGGCCTCACCGACGCCGAGATCGCACAGGTCCCCGACGCTCTCGCCCAGTCGGGTCTTGACCGCGGAATCGTCCGCATACCGAAACCAGACAACGTCCACACACTCGACCCCGTCATCATCGCCGTCGTGGCCGGCCTGGCACTGCTCGGTACCTCACTCCTCGCGGGAGCCGCCCGCGGCCGTATCGCGACGCTTCGAGGCCAAGCATCTGACCTCGCCGCGCTCGGCGTCCCCCACTCATGGGCCACCCGAAGCCTTCTTGCGGAATGCGGCACGACCCTCGTCACCGGCGCCATCGTGGGAGTCGGAACATCCATCGCGATCACAGCCACAGGGGTAGCCCGGCTCGGGTTCACGCCCGCGATACCCATAGCGGCGATTGCTGTCTATCTGGCTCTCGTGACACTCCTGATCGCCGGATTAGTCGCCGCCTCCACGCGGCTGGCGAAGCCAGGACGCCCCTGACGAGACGGCAACGGGGTCCTATTCGGTGTCGCCGATCGTTGCCACGAGCCGGGAGCGCAGGATCGTGGTGAAGCTGGTGACGGCGGGGGTGTCCAGCCCAGGGGTGTCGGTCCGGAGCGTGATGTATTCGCTGCCGAGGTAGTGACCGTCGTGGACGTCGATGAGCAGGATCAGCATGGTGAGGTCGGTGCCGGTCTCAACGGCGGGGTGCGTAATGGCGATCGCGGGGCGCCCGAGGCGGTCGGTGGTCTCGCCAAGACTTCGCACGTCGGGCTCCGCGGCAAGCATCCGCCAGAATGCCGCCTGAGAGTCTCCCGGCAGGACCGACACGTTCATAACCGCTTCCGTGGACGCGAGAAGGCAGTGTGCCATCAACGCCGGCGATTCGGCACACCCCTCAAGTCCGGGCTCGATGAGCTGGGAACGAAGCGCACTCGGGTCACGAGACAGCACGGCCCCATAGTCCTCGAGGGAGCCTTCAGGCAGCACGTCGAGGCTGTCGGCTTCCGGCAAGATCGCCGTGTCCTCGTCGATAGTGCCGTCCGGGTGAAGTGGCAAGCTCCGCCGCTGCTCGATCCGGCCCGAGCCGTCCTGTGCGATCCACATCCGCTGAGCGAACGGAATGAGGGTGGAATCCTGCTCATCAAGATCCGAGAAGCGGCTCCACCCTTGCGACTCTGTGTACTGGACCGTACCGTCGCCCCGAACTCCCAGACCTTCGGCACGTATGGCCAGGTCGCTGAGCGTGTCGCGGGCCGAAGGCAGGGTGGATGCGGGGTTTGGTTCGCCATTCGCATAGTGCAGTTGCGCAGGAGTTGCGACCGCCGGCGACGGCACGGCGAGTTGCACCACGACGACCAAGATCGCAAGCACGCACGCCGCGACAAGGAGAGCGGGCACCCGAGAGGAGCGCCGCGGTGGCAGGTCCACGACATGGCCAGAACTGATCTTGTTCAGGGCGCGCGCGAGAACGCGCGTCTCAACGGGCGCAGTCGGGTCTGGTACCCGCAAGAGATCCAATATCCTCGCGATCTCGAGATCCGGATCAGGTTCCTCTACCATCTCGGGTCACTCTCCTTACGCAGCTCCCGCTCGAGCCGCCTGCGCGCACGGAACATCCGTACCGCAAACGCGCCCGGCTTGACCCCGAGGCTCTCGGCCACCTCTGAACTGGAGTACCCCTCAATCCGGATCAACCGAAGCGCATGCGCATCCCGTTCAGGCAGCATGCCCAGGATCCTCTCAACCTCGATCTCATCCATCACCACGTCCTGCGCCGGCTCACTATGGAGATGGACGATGTTAGCCCCGATCTCGTCAACGAGCCGTCCTCTGCGCCTTGCGGACCGTCCATAGTTCTTCAGTACGTTCTTGAGAATGCCGAGCACCCACCTGGCGCGCTCCTCCTTGTCACCGGGAGCCTCACCCCACCGGCGCCACGCGACCACCCACGCATCGCTGGCAGCATCCTCGGCATCGGCCTGACCGACGCGACGCGACGCGTAGCGAACCATGTGCCCGGTGAGTTCACGCGCGAGTTCCCCGAACTCCTGTTCAGGCGCATCAAGGTCGTTCAGCAAGAACTGCTCGTCAGGAACACGACCTTGCCCACCTGAAGGGTCGTCGAGGACGCTTTCGCTCCCGCTGCGAGACATGTGCTCGAACCACCCCCAGTTGTCGACGCGTAGACACGGACCGCCTTCGCTGCGCGGTTCGCATCGTCGGGCACACCACTCCTGCGCCCCAGTGACGTGCTAGAGCAGGTCCCAGGTGAGGGCGGTGCCCTTCTTGGCGTCGACGCGGAACTCGCGGCCCGCGACGACGGAGAACTGGTCGGGCGCCAAACCACCGGCGGGGCGGATGGAGCGCACGTTGTCGGGCGCGACCTTCTCCCCCGCCACCACGTCGCGGGTCACGTACAGCGAGCGACGGAACCGCAGGCCCTCGCGCTCGGACTCCTTGGCGCCGATCCGCGAGACGCCCAGCGCCTGGCGGGCGATCGCCGTCTCGCGCACCAGGGCGGCGAGTTCGTGCGGCTCCAGGGAGAAAGCGGAGTCGACGCCCTCATCCGCCCGCGACAAGGTGACGTGCTTCTCCACCAGCACCGCACCGAAGGCGACGGAGGCCACGGCCACACCGATGCCCATGGTGTGGTCGCTCAGGCCGGGCAGCACGCCGAAGGCGCTGGCCAGCACCGGGATGGAGCGCAGGTTGGCGGAGGCGGGGTCGGCCGGGTAGTCGGCGGTGCAGCTGAGCACCACGATGTCGTCGTTGCCCGTCGAGCGGGCGGCGCGCACGGCGTCATCGATCTCGGCCACCGACGCCATGCCGGTGGAGATGATGACGGGCTTGCCCTGCTCGGCGACCTTGCGGATCAGCGGCAGGTCGACGATCTCCGAGCTGGCCACCTTGTAGGCGGGCACGCCGAGGCCTTCGAGGAAGTCGACGGCGGTGGGGTCGAAGGGGCTGGAGAAGGCGGCGATGCCCAGCTCGGCAGCACGGGAGAAGATCACCTCGTGCCAGTCCCAGGGGGTGTGAGCCTCCTGGTAGAGGTCGTAGAGCCGGCGCTCGCCCCACAGCTCGTGGCCGCTGGAGATCCGGAAATCCGGGGTGTCGGCGTCGATGGTGATGGTGTCGGCGGTGTAGGTCTGGAGCTTGATGGCGTGCGCGCCGGCCTCCGCCGCGGCCTCGACGATGGCCAGGGCCCGCCCGAGGTCGCCGTTATGGTTGCCGCTCATCTCCGCGATGATGTACGGATCGTGCCCGGGTCCCACCGGCACCCCGGCGATGCTGATGTCCTTGCTGTTCACTGCGTCGTTCGTCACTGCGTCGGTGTTCACTGCGTCGTTCGTCACTGCGTCGGTGTTCACTGCGTCCTCGCTCACTTCTTCTCCTCGGCGTCCTGTGTGAAGCGCAGGACGGAGTGGATGACCTCGATCTGCTCCCCCGCCACGTCCTGGGTGTAGCGCTCCACCTCTTCGAGTCCCTGCCGACCGTTGAAGTCCACCGCGGCCTGGTTGGTCGTGAGCGTCTCGGCGTGCAGTTCCTTGAGCCCCAGCTGCTTGCGGGCGTAGCGCACCGCGTCGCGCTGGATCGAGATCCAGGCGGGGAACATCTCGCCGCGCCGTTCCAGCCCGTCGTTGTCCAGGAAGTAGCTCCACCAGGCGGTGCCGGCCTGCCGGTCCCAGTCGAAGAAGGCCACCACGCCCGACGCGACGCCGCCGCGCTCGTAGATCAGCACCAGCCTGGTGGGGTCGACCGCGACCCGCTCCCACCACTGGCGGTGCTCGTCGGCGGCGATCTCGTGCTGCGTCAGCGAGACCCGGCGCACCTCGGGATGATTGCGCCACGCCCGCATGGCGTCCAGATCGTGGTCCTCGGCTGGCCTCAGCATCGGCGTCCCTCCCCGGATCGTGACTGCACCGGCCGAGTCTATCGCCCCGATCCCGGCGAGACGAGCAATCGATACTCTCCGCGTCGGGGCCACGCACTACACTTGCGGCGATACTCACCTAACCCGAGGCAGGAGAACATGGCAGAGCTGAGCAGGGCGCAGGTGCGCTCCATGATGGCCGACGTGCTCACCAAGCAGGGCAAGCAGCTTCCGGATTCCGACGACACCGCGCTCGACGAGATCGGCTTCCGCTCGCTCGACTTCTCCGAGCTCGCGCTACGCGTCGAGGACGAACTGGACGACGAGCTCAACTTCGACGCCCCGGGCCTGCGCGCCATCCGCACCGTCGGCGACGTCCTGGACTTCATCGCGCAGCTGCAAGACTCATGAGCCGCGCTGTCGCGTCCAACCGCCTGGTGACGGACGGTTTCGACGGCACCTGGGCGGAACTCGGCGCGATCGATCTGCCGCCCGCCGCCGCGGCGTTCTGCGCGGGGCACCGCGAGGCGCTGCGCGCGGTGTGGCAGCACGCCACCCATCCCGGCACCGAGCTGCTGGTGGCCTCCGCCGGCCGCAAGGAGGAGGGCCTCGTCGCGGCGCTGTCGGAGCTGGGCCTGGCGATCGTCGACCTGGACGGCGACGACATCGCCATCGCTCCCGCCGCCGCGCCCCGGGACCCCCTCCCCGGGCGGGTCTGGCTGCTCACCTCGGGCAGCACCGGCCGCCCCAAGCAGGTGGCCCACACCCTCGACAGCCTCACCACCGTCAAGGGCGAGCAGCCGGCCCGCACCTGGCTGTGCCCCTACACTCCCGGCGCCTACGCCTGGTGGCAGGTCACGACGCTCGGGCTGTTCCAGCCGGGCCAGAAGGTGGTCTACGTCGACCCGGCCCACGCCGAGGACTGGCCGCTGGTGGCCCGCGCGCACGGCGTCGACGCCGCCTCCGGCACGCCCACCTTCTGGCGTCAGGCGCTGATGCGCCACGGCGACGTCCTGGCGGAGGTCGGCTTCACGCAGATCACCCTGGGCGGCGAGCCCGTCGACCAGGCGATCCTCGACCTCCTCCACGCCTCCTTCCCCGGCGCCCGCGTCTCCTGGATCTACGCCTCGTCGGAGGCCGGCGCCTCGATCGCCGTCCACGACGGCCGGGCCGGATTCCCGACGGCGTGGCTGGATCGCGCGGACGAGGGCCGGCCCCGGCTGTTCGTCGAGGACGGCGAGCTGGTGATCGAGTCGCCGTTCCGCGGCGAGGGCATCCAGGCCCGCCTCCGCACGGGCGACCGCGCCGAGATCCGCGACGACCGGGTCCTGATCACCGGCCGCCTCGCCTCCGACGAGATCAACGTCGGCGGTTCGAAGGTGTCGGCCTCCACCGTCCGCGAGGTGCTCCAGTCGCATCCGGGCGTGCTGTGGGCCGAGGTCAAGGGCCGCAAGGCCCCCGTCGTCGGCACCCTCGTGCAGGCCAGCGTCGTGCTCCGCGACGATGCGGTCACGGAGGCCGAGCTGGCCCAGTACTGCGACGCCCGGCTGGACAGCTACGCCGTGCCGCGGCGCTTCCGTTTCCTCACCGAGATCCCCCTGAAAGAGAGCCTGAAGAGCGATGTCTGAGTCCCATCCCATTGCCGCCAGCACCGTCGTGGTGGTCTCCGGCGGCTCCCGCGGCCTCGGCCTGGAGATCGTGCGCTCGATCCTGGCCAACGGAGCGAAGGTGGCCACCTTCGCCCGCACGGTCACCCCGGAGCTCGAGCAGCTGGCGGCCGAGCACCCCGACGACGTCTTCGTCGCCGCCGTCGACGCCACCGACGACGCGGCCGTGCGCGCCTTCCTGAAGAACACCGAGCGCGCCCTCGGCCCCATCGACGGCCTGGTCAACAACGCGGCGATCGGGCAGGACAGCCTGCACGTCCACACCTCGGCCGAACGGATCGAGCAGATCATCCGCACCAACCTGGTGGCTCCCCTGGTGCTCACCCGCGCGGTGCTGCGGCGGATGCTGGCGGGGGTCGGCACCGGCCGCGTCGTCAACATCACCTCGGTGTGCGGGCAGCGCGGCTACTCCGGCCTGGTGGCCTACTCGTCCACCAAGGCGGGCATGGACGGCGCCATGCGCGCGCTCGCCCGTGAGATGCACGGGCGGGTGCTCGTCAACTCCATCGCCCCGGGCTTCTTCGCCTCGGAGATGAGCTCGGTGCTGGGCCCCAACCAGCTCGACACCATCACCCGGCGCACCCCCACCGGTCGCCTGGTGGAGCCGGAGAACATCGTCCCGGTCCTGGAGCTCCTGCTGTTCTCGGACACCAACATCAACGGCCAGTCGCTCGTCATCGACGGTGGCGGGTCCATCTGATCCCGGTCGCCACTGTGCCCATCCACAGCGCGCCCATCCACAGCGCGCCCACCCCCAGCGCGCCGAGCGCCGCTGACATCGTGCGCAGCGCCGGGCGCGGCGTCGCCTGCCCGGCGGGCTGCCGTCGCGCCCATTCCTACACCCCCTCGGGTGAACGCTGGTGCTGGCGCCCCGGTACCGCCGCGCCAGGCGCCATCGACGTGGAGGCCACCGACGGCGCGCCGCCGCCGCATCTGCTGCGCCGCCTCGGCACCACCGAGCGCCGGTTCTGGCCCACCTGGACCCGGCTCGAGGTGATCGCCAAGCTCACCGACACGCCCGTGCTGACGCTGCTGCACACCGCCGGCCCGCACCCCGCCGCGCCGAAGGGCTTCCGCCTGGAGCACTTCCGCGTCGGCGAGTACCTCTGCTGCGTCGCCTGGAAGGAGACCCGATGACCCCCACCGACGCGCGCCCCACCGTCGGCGTGGTGCTGGTCTCCATGGGCAACCGGCCCACCGAGCTGGCGAAGGCCCTGGAGACGCTGGCGGCCCAGCGGGGGGTCGCGCTGGACGCGGTGCTCGTCGGCAACGGCTGGGAACCCACCGGCATTCCCGAATGGGTGCGCCCGATCTTCTCCCCGGAGAACCTGGGCTGCCCCGAGGGCCGCAACCTGGGCGCACGCCACGTCGGCGGCGAGTTCCTCTTCTTCTACGACGACGACGCGTTCCTCCCCGAGGACGACGTGCTGCTGCGGATGACGCAGCGCTTCGACCCGTCGGTGGCCGTCGTGCAGCCCCGCGGGATCGACCCCGACGGCAAGCCCACCCCGCGACGCTGGGTCCCGCGGCTGTGGGGGATGCGGCCCGGCCGGGCGGCGGTGTTCTGGGAGGCGCTGTCGATGTTCCGGCACTCCGCGTTCGATCAGGTGGGTGGCTGGCCGGGTGAGTTCTTCTTCGGCCACGAGGGCGTCGACATCGCCATGCGGCTGCTGGACGCGGGCTGGGAGATCGAGTACGCGCCCGACATCGAGGCCTGCCACCCGGCCACGGCCGCCGCGCGGCACGACAGCCACTACTTCCACACGGCCCGCAACCGGGTGTGGGTGGCCCGGCGCAACCTGCCGCTGCCCCTCCTGGTGGCCTACCTGGGCGTGTGGATGGCCGCCACCGTCGTGCGCTCGCCCCGTCGCGACGCCCTTCGCTCCTGGTTCAAGGGCTTCCGCGCCGGCTGGGCCACCCGCCCGAGCGGCGGGCGGCATCCCATCTCCTGGAAGACGGTGTGGACCATGACCCGCCTCGGCCGCCCTCCCCTCTGGTGATGGCCACCTCCACCCGGCCCCAGTGGGTCTACTGGGGCGGCCTGACCAGCCTCACCCACGTCGTCTACGGCGCGTCCTGGCTGCGGGAGCTGCGCGCCCGCCGTACCGGCGGCATCACCGTCGCGCTGGCGAAGACGCACAGCTTCCTCGGCTCCGGCCTGCTCACCCTCGACGACGTGGCCGGCCAGCTCGCGGGCATCGACGCCCTGCGCGTGGTGCCCGCCCCGCCCAGCCCGCAGATCCCGCGCCGCTACCAGGCCACCTACCTCAGCGTCGGCGCCCCGGGGCTGCGCGACTGGACCCGACTGCACCGGGCCAACCCGCTCAGCCGGATCCCCGTCGTGGTCACCGACGAGGGGCTGAGCAGCTACGGCACCTGGCGCACCCGCCGCGACGCCTGGCTGCGCGAGGGCGGCACGGAGCCCCACACGACGGTGCGCGCGCTCGCCGTGGCCGGCGCACGACAGGCCCTCACCAGCACGTCCTGGCTGCTGCACCGTCGCTCGGCCGCCGGCTGGACGGTGCATGAGCCGATCGCCGACGAGTTCCGCCGGAGGGCCGAGCGCGGCGCCCCCGGCACGCTCGCGGTCTTCTGTTCCCAACCCTGGGTGGAACTCGGTCTGGTCACGGCCAGCCAGTACACTGCCTTCGTGCTGAATGTCGCCCGCCAGGCCGAACGCGCCGGGCTCTCTTTTGCGGTGCGCCCGCACCCCGTCGAGGACGCGTCGCGCTACGCCCCTGAGGTGCGGGTCGTCGCCGGCGATAGCCCCGCCGAGTTCGATCCGCTCTGCGTCGACGCCGCGGTGGTGCTGGGCGCCTCGTCGACGGCCCTGATCAACCTGGCCGCCGTGCATGGCGTGCCGACGGTGCGGGTGAGCCATCCGGCCGTCGCGGAACTCGACCGCGGGCTGTCCCGCGACCAGGAGAGCCTGATCGACACCTATCTCGGCGCCCCCGTCGAGCCCACGGCCCTCGCCGGAGCCCTAGGACGGCTGGCTTGAGCGCGCCGGTGGCCGCCCGCCGGAAGCTGCCCGTCCTCTCCCAGGCGGTGGAGCTCTGGCAGGAGCGCAAGGTGCTGCGCCTGCTGGTGGAGCGCGACCTGAAGGTCCGCTATTCGCAGAGCATCCTCGGCTACCTCTGGACCGTCATCGATCCGCTGGCCAACGCCCTGATCTACTTCATGATCTTCGTGGTGATCTTCCAGCGCGCCGACGCCGGGCACAGCCCCTACTTCCTGTTCCTGCTCACCGGCCTGCTGCCCTGGCAGTGGTACAACGCCGTCGTCGGCGAGTCGACGCGGGCGCTGATCAGCGAGCAACAGCTGGTGAAGTCGCGCAAGCTGCCCCGCGAGATCTGGGTGGTGCGGCTCGTGGTGTCCAAGGGCATCGAGTTCGTCTTCTCGCTGCCCGTGCTGGTGCTCTTCACCGCCTTCTACCTGCTGAGGGGCCACGCGAGCCTCGACTGGGAACTGGTGTTCTGGCCCCTGGCCATCGCGTTGCAGTTCCTGCTGCTGACCGGGATCGGCAGCATCCTGGCCCCGCTCACCGTGCTGATCAGCGACATCCAGCCGCTCGTGCGCATCTTCCTGCGCATCTACTTCTACATGACCCCGATCATCTTCGACCTGCGGATCCTCGACCGCGTTCCCGCCGCCCTGCGATGGCTGTTCGAGCTCAACCCCCTGACGGGCATCCTCGAGCTCTACCGCGGCGGATTCTTCGACGCCGACATCAAATGGCACGTCGTGGGGATGAGCACGATCGGCGTCCTCGTGACGCTGGTGTTCGGCGCCTGGCTGTTCAGCCGGCTGGAGAGCACGATCCTCAAGGAGATCTGACATGACGTCCGCAGCCATCACCGCCGACGTCGTGATCCGGGTCCGCGACGTCGGCATCGAGTTCCTGCGCTCCCGCAAGCGCAACATCTCCATCCGCGAGCTGGTGTTCAAGGGCAAGAGCTCCGCGCCGAAGGACAAGTTCTGGGCGCTGCGCAACGTCAGCTTCGACGTGCGTCAGGGCGAGGCGGTGGGCCTGGTCGGCGCCAACGGCGAGGGCAAGTCGACCCTGCTGAAGATGATCGCCGGGGTGCTGCTGCCCGACGAGGGCACCATCGAGGTCAACGGCGGGGTGGCGCCGATGATCGAACTCACCGGCGGCTTCCTCGGCGACCTGAGCGCGCGAGAGAACGTCTACCTCACCGCGGGCCTGCACGGGCTCACCCGCGACCAGATCGAGGAGCGCTTCGACGACATCATCGGCTTCGCCGGAGAGAACGTGCGGGCCGGCCTGGACACGCCGTTCCGGCACTTCTCGTCGGGCATGAAGGTGCGCCTGGGCTTCGCGGTGATCACCGTGCTGGACGAGCCGATCATCCTGGTCGACGAGGTGCTGGCCGTCGGCGACGCGGCTTTCCGGAACAAGTGCTACGCCCGGATGGAGTCGCTGCTGGAGCAGGGCCGGACGCTGTTCCTGGTGAGCCACAGCGAGGCCGACCTCAAGCGGTTCTGCACCCGCGGACTCTATCTGCGCCACGGCGCCCTGGTGGCCGACGGACCGCTGAACGACGTGCTGGGGCAGTACCGAGAGGCCATCGGCCAGTAGTTCCCGGGTCGCCCGCCGAACGGATATCCGACCAGATATCCAGATATCGGGAAGCAGAAGTGACGGCCGACTCCTTTGCCCGGCATCCTCAGGTGGACGGGGCCGTCCCCTAGGATGGCGCCATCTGGGGGTCGTATCTCGTCCCACCTGACACGTCGTCGCCGGAGGAAGCCCTGAGCAGCGCTTCCCCGCCCGCGCCCGGTTGTGGCCGGCGAGTGCTCGTCGATCCCGCGGATCCGGGTGCCCAAGGGGGCGTCGGGCGGAAGACATGAGGGACAGCATCAGATGCCTGGGAACAAGACCGTATATATCGCGATGTCATCCGACATCCTGCACAAGGGGCACCTGCGGGTCATCGAGGAGGGGGCGAAGCTCGGCGAGGTGACGATCGGTCTGCTCACCGACGCGAGCATCGCCACCTACAAGCGGCCCCCGATCCTGGACTGGGACTCCCGGAAAGCGGTGTTGGAGGGGCTGCGCCAGGTCTCTCGCGTGGTGGCGCAGGAGACGCTGTCCTACGCCCATAATCTTCGCCGGCTCACCCCTGACTACGTCGTTCACGGCGACGACTGGCGCTCCGGCGTGCAGGCGATGATCCGCGACGAGGTGATGGTGGTGCTCGACGAGTACGGCGGGCAGCTGGTCGAGGTGCCCTATACGGAAGGGGTCTCCGGCACGGAGATCGACCAGGCGCTGCGCCCGATCATCAACACCACGGAGCTGCGACGCGGCAAGCTGCGACGGCTGTTGTCCCTGAAGCCGTACCTGCGGGTGATGGAGGCCTCGAACGGGCTGAGCGCGCTGATCGTCGAGAACGTGAAGTCCATCGATCCGGAGCGCCTGACGGTGCGCGAGTACGACGCGATGTGGGTCAGCAGCCTCTGCGATTCCTCGTTCAAGGGCAAGCCCGACATCGAGCTGGTGGACTGGTCCAGCCGGATCGGCACCATCGACGAGATCATGGAGGTCTCCACCAAGCCGGTCATCGTCGACGGTGACACCGGCGGCAGGATCGAGCACTTCAGCTACACGGTGCGAACGCTGGAGCGCGCCGGGGTCTCGGCGGTGATCATCGAGGACAAGACGGGACTGAAACAGAACTCGCTGTTCGGCACCGACGCGGTGCAGACCCTGGACGACCCGCGGGCCTTCGCGGAGAAGATCAACGCCGGCAAGCGGGCCCAGGTGACCCGCGACTTCATGATCATCGCCCGACTGGAGAGCCTGATCGCCGGGGCGGGCATCGACGACGCGCTGGAGCGCGCGAGGACCTACATCGAGGCCGGGGCCGACGGCATCATGATCCACTCCCGGCACAAGGACGGCGAGGAGATCCGCGCGTTCATGCGCCGTTTCCGCGAGTACAGCACCGACGTGCCCGTCGTGATGGTGCCCACCTCCTACAACCACCTGTACGAGGAGGAACTGCACGAGATCGGCGCCAACATCATCATCCACGCCAACCACCTGCTGCGCAGCGCCTACCCGGCCATGCTGAACACCGCCCAGAGGATCCTGGACGCGGGCCGCAGCAAGGAGGTCGACGACGAGATCATGTCGATCAAGGACGTCTTGAGGCTGATCCCCGAATGAGCACCATCGATACCACCGCGTTCTACGACCACCTGATCGCCCAGGGCGTCGAGCTGTTCACCGGCGTGCCGGACTCGCTGCTGCAGGACCTCTGCGCCTGCATCTACGACCGAACGCCCCGCGAGGCCAACATCGTCGCCGCGAACGAGGGCAACGCCGTCGGCCTCGCTTGCGGCTACCACGTCGCGACGGGCAAGTACGCGGCCGTCTATCTGCAGAACTCCGGCCTGGGCAACATCGTCAACCCGGTGCTCTCGCTGGCGCACCCGGACGTCTACGGCGTCCCGATGCTGCTGATCATCGGTTGGCGCGGCGAGCCGGGCGTGAAGGACGAGCCGCAGCACGTCGCCCAGGGCCGCCTGACCACGGCGATGCTGGACGCCATGGAGGTGCCGTACCAGGTCGTCGCCCCTTCGACGTGGGAGACCCAGGTCGACGACGCGCTGGCGACGATGCGCGACACATCCGCCCCCGTCGCACTGCTCGTCCGCAAGGGCGCGTTCAGCTCCTACCCCTTCGCGGCCGAGAGCAGACCGGGCCTGGCCCTCACCCGCGAGCAGGCCCTGGCCGCCGTGCTGGAGGCCATCGGTCCCGACGCCTTCGTCGTCTCCACGACGGGAAAGACCTCGCGCGAAGTGTTCGAGCTGCGCGAGGGCCGCGGCGAGGGCCACGCGCACGACTTCCTCACCGTCGGCGGCATGGGGCACAGCTCGTCGATCGCCATGGGCGCCTGCCTCGGCACCGACGAGCTGGTCTACTGCATCGACGGCGACGGCGGCTTCCTCATGCACATGGGGTCGGCGCCGGTCATCGCGCAGCACGCGCGGGACAACTACCGCTACATCCTGATCAACAACGGGGCGCACGAGTCGGTGGGCGGCCAGCCCACCGTCGCGTTCGACATCGACATCCCGGCCATCCTGAAGGGGGCGGGCTTCGAACACGTCGAGCTGGTCGCCGAGGGCTCGGAGATCGCCGACGCCGTGGCCCGCCTCGCATCCGCGCCGCGCTCCGCGCTGGTGATCGAGACCGTGCAGGGCTCGCGTTCCGGCCTCGGCCGCCCTACGGTGTCCCCGTCGGCCAACAAGGTCGCCCTGATCGCGCAATTCGAGGAGACGCGCCGGTGAAAGCCCTGATCTTCAACTCCGGTGTGGGCAACCGCATGGGGGACTTCACGCAACATCACCACAAGTCGATGGCGCTGCTCGCCGGAGGGGAGACCATCTTCGGGCGCCAGCTGCGGCTCCTCGCCGCGGCCGGCATCACCGAGGTCGTCGTCACGACGGGACCGCACGCCGAGCAGCTGCGCGGCGTCGCCGCCGGTTTCCCGGGGCTGGCCGTCTCCTTCGTCGCCAACGACCGCTACGACACGACCAACTACATCTTCTCGATGCATCTGGCCCGCGCGTTCCTCGACGACGACGTCCTGATGCTGCACGGAGACCTGGTCTTCGACCGGGGCGCGCTCACCGGCATCCTCGCCGACCCGCGCCCGAATCTCGGCGCCGTGAACGCGGACCTGCCCCTGCCGGAGAAGGACTTCAAGGCCCGCGTCGACGGCGACCTCATCACCGAGGTCTCCGTGACCATCCACGACGACGACTGCGTCGCCTTCCAGCCGATGTACAAACTGAGCCGAGCAGCGATCACCGCCTGGCTCGACCGCGTGGGCGACTTCGTGGCGGCGGGCGACACCGGCGTCTACGCCGAGAACGCACTGAACGAGATCGCCCGCGACGTCGGCATCCGGGCGTGGTCCTCCACGGACCATTTCATCAACGAGATCGACACGCAGGGCGACCTGGCCCTGCACGCCGCGGCCCTGCGCCTGCGCGACTTCGACGATCAGCCCCTCTTCTCCGAGCCCGGGGCGCTGGCGCGGATCCCGGACCTGCTGGCCGAGGGCCTGTCTCGCCGGCCGCTCGTGGTGGGCGGCCGGAGCTTCCGGTCGTCGCCCGTGCGGCAACTGCTCGACGACGCGGGCATCGACTACGTCGTCTTCTCGGGCTACTCCCCCAACCCGAAACTGCCGGAGGTGCTCGACGGTCTCGCCGAGTTCCATGCCTCGGGCCGCGACGCCATCATCTCGGTGGGCGGCGGCAGCGCGATGGACGTGGCGAAGTGCATCGCCTTCCTCGCCTCCACCGGCACGACGGAGTTCGCAGGCCCCGATGCCCCGCTGGTGCGCCCCGTGCCGCAGATCGCGATTCCCACCACGGCCGGCACCGGCTCCGAGTCCACCCACTTCGCCGTGATCTACATCGACGGTCGGAAGCACTCCGTCGCCCACGAATCCCTGCTGCCCGACTCCGTCATCCTCGAACCGGAGCTGCTGCGCAGCCTGCCGGACTATCACAGGAAGGCGAGCCTCATGGATGCGCTCGCGCAATGCGTCGAGTCCCTCTGGGCGCGAAACGCCACCGCGCAGAGCCGGCGATACGCCACGCGCGGGCTCGAGCTGATCCTGGCCGACTACGCGCCCTACCTCCGCGACACCACCGGGTTCGATCCCGAGATCACGCGGCGGATGCAGCTCGCCGCCAACCAGAGCGGGAAGGCGATCAACCTGACCAAGACCACCGCGCCCCACGCCATGAGCTACGGCCTCACGTCGCTCCTGGGCCTCGCGCACGGTCACGCGGCCGTGCTGAGCCTGCACGCCGTCTGGACCCACTACAGGGCGGTCACGGAGAGGGGCGGCCCGGAACACGACGAGCTGGCACAGGCGCTGGGCGCGCTCGCCCGCGTCTTCGGGGCGGCGACCACCAAGGAGGCGCTGGACACACTGGACGGCATCCTCACGACCCTCGGTCTCCGGGACATCCCGGGAAAGGACACGGTCGACATCGAGGCTCTCGTCCGCGGCGTCGACCCCGAGCGACTCGGCAACAGCCCCTCCCCCCTCACCGGCGACGACCTGCGTCGCGCCTATGCACACGCCTTGGGCCGCACGACCGCGTAAGGAGTCGTCTCAGGGCTTGGCGCCGACGAGGCGGTGGAGCAGGACGCCCGCTCGGCCGCGGCTCTCCCAGGCGGTGCTCGCTTCGTCGACCACGGACTCGAAGCCCGCCTGCGCCATCCAGTTCCTGATCGGCTCGGGGTCGACGACATGCTGGCCGCGGTTCCACTCCTCGTGGGCGGTCAGGGTGTCGTCCCCCACGCACCGGAACTCGAAGGCGACGGCGTCGCCCGGCCGCGCGAGGACCTCCAGATCGGCCAGCAGCAGGGCCAGCGCCTCGTCCGGGATGGCGTCGAGAAACTGGCGGGCGTAGAAGAGGGTGCGCGGCCGTCGCTCCCCCTCGTGCTCCAGGGCGGCACGCACGGACGAGGCGATCTCGGCGTCCCATTCGGCGAAGCGCGCGTATTCCGGCAGGAGGCGCCGGCGCCGCGCCGACGCGACCGCCGCGGGCGAGCGGTCCAGGCCCAGGACGCGCACCCCGTCGCGCACCACCACCGGGACGTCGCGGCCCTCGCCGCAGCCCAGATCGACGGTCAGCTCCGTCCCCAGATCCAGCCCTCGAACGAAGAGGGCGAACGCCGTGGGGGTCTCGGAGGCGGTGCGCAGCCAGTGATCCTGCCAGTTGATGACCGGACGCAGCCGCGCGGGGAAGTAGGCCTCCTCCGCACGCGTGACGCGCTCGGTCTCCCAGTCGAACCCCGGATTCGGGATGCGCCAGTGCGGGCCGTAGAACGTCGCGACCAGGTCCTCGGCGTTGCGCGGCACCGCCACCTTCGCCCCGCCGAAGGTGATCTCCTCGATGCCCTGCCACTGATCCTTCCTGAACGGGATCGCGCTGGCCGCGCCGAAGGCCAGCCTCAGTTCGTCGCGATCGTCGAAGTAGAGGTGGTAGAGGTCGATGCGCTGCGCGAGCCGCTCGTCGTGGATGTGGATGCAAGTGACCCGCGCCTCGACGGAGAAGCCGCGCTCCTGCAGGCGCACGGCGAGCTCGCCGGCCTCCCCTGTCACCAGCTCCGGGTCGGTGTGCGAGGAGAGGTAGCCGGCGTCGAAGTCGCAATCGTGCCCCAGCGGCCGGCCTTCTCGCACCGCCCCGAGCAGCGAGCCGTAGACGAGGAACGGGTCGTGGCCGGTCAGTTCCCGGACCGCGATCCGCACCCGCTGGTACAGCTCGGTGGCGGTCGACTGCCACTCCTCGTCGAGGTACTTCGGAAGCGCCAGGACGCCTTGGGAGTTGATGATCTCACCCGCGCGAAGGCGCTCCGCGAGCACGGTCAGCGGCTCGTGGGCGGGGGTGCTGGGCTCGAAATGCTCGCCGCCCGTGGGCATCGGGAGGCAGCTGTCGCCCACGCGCACCGTGAGCCGGTCCCCGGGGCCGCAGTACCACCACATGTCCTTCACAGCGAAGCGGAACGTCCCGGTTCCGTCGGCGGACGGCGGGACGGCGACGTGATCCACTTCGAGGTCGTTGATCCAGAGCGAGACCCGCACCGATTCGGCGCCGGGGGTCACGGCGACGCTGCCGAGGATCTCGCGCGCCCTGATCGACGTCACCTGGTCCCGCGGCTCCTCCTCGTCGGGCAGGAGATCGGGCTGTGGCACAAGCTGGGGCTCAGGCGCAGGAACCGGGGTCGCGGGGGTGGGTTTCCGGCCCAGCAGCCCCCGCAGCAGACGTTTCGCCGACGCAACGGTGCCGCCTCGAAAGAGAGGTCTCGACATGCTCAGACAGGCTAGCCCACGAGCGGTTCGCCGCACGGAGACCGCCGACGCACGCACGGAGTCCCCTCCCACCGGTCCCCACACCACTAAGATGTCCCCCGTGGCAAAGGTTCTCACTTCTCTTCCCGTCGGCGAGCGCGTCGGCATCGCTTTCTCGGGCGGCTTGGACACGTCCGTCGCCGTCGCGTGGATGCGCGAACAGGGCGCGATCCCCTGCACCTACACGGCGCACATCGGCCAGTACGACGAGCCCGACATCGAGTCGGTGCCCGGACGGGCGCTCGAGTACGGCGCGGAGATCTCCCGCATGGTCGACTGCCGGCCGCAGCTCGTCGAGGAGGGCCTCTCCGCCCTGGCCTGCGGCGCCTTCCACATCCGCACCGGCGGCAAGGCCTACTTCAACACCACGCCCATTGGTCGAGCCGTCACCGGCACCATGCTGGTGCGTGCGATGGCCGCCGACGACGTCTCGATCTGGGGCGACGGCTCCACCTACAAGGGCAACGACATCGAGCGGTTCTACCGCTACG
>DAOLFC010000199.1:0-3386 GCA_035326505.1 Arachnia sp. | reverse complement strand
TGCTGCCGGAGCTGAAGGGCAAGCTGGACGGCTACGCCATGCGCGTGCCGACCCCCACCGGCTCCGCCACCGACCTCACCTTCGAGGCCCCCCGCGAGACCACCGTCGAAGAGGTCAACGCGATCGTCCAGGCCGCGGCCGACGGCAAGGTGCTCGTCTACACCGAGGATCCGATCGTGTCCAAGGACATCGAGACCGATCCGGCCTCCTGCGTCTTCGACGCCGGCCTCACCAAGGTGATCGGCAACCAGGTCAAGGTCGTCGGCTGGTACGACAACGAGTGGGGCTACTCCAACCGCCTCGTCAACCTGACCGAGCTCGTCGCGTCCAAGCTCTGATCAATACAAGCTCTGATCAATCCAGACTCTGATCAGCCGGCACCATGGTGCAGTGAGGGACGGCCTCGTGAGCCCCGATTTCGGGGTCGCGGGGCCGTTCCCGCATCTCCCTCTTCGACACCCCTGAGAAAGGCCTCATATTTCATGAAGACCGTTGACGATCTCGGCGATCTCTCCGGCAAGCGGGTCCTGATCCGCTGCGACTTCAACGTCCCGCTGGACGCTGACAAGAACATCACCGACGACGGCCGCATCCGGGCGGCGCTGCCCACCCTGACCAAGCTGCGCGAGGCCGGCGCCCGCGTGGTGATCATGGCTCACCTCGGCCGCCCCAAGGGCGAGGTCAACCCCAAGTTCTCCCTGGCTCCCGTCGCGGCCCGCCTGGGTGAGCTGCTCGGGGTCGACGTGGCGCTGGCCGGGGACGTGGTCGGCGAATCCGCCGCCGCCACCGTCGCCGCGCTGGAGGACGGCGACGTCGTCCTCCTGGAGAACGTGCGCTACGAGCCGGCGGAAGAGTCCAAGGACGAGGCCGCCCGCCAGGAGCTGGCCGCCAAGTACGCGGCCTTCGGCGACGTGTTCGTCTCCGACGGCTTCGGCGTGGTACACCGCAAGCAGGCCTCCGTCTACGACGTGGCCAAGCTGCTCCCGAACGCCGCGGGCTACCTCGTGGCCAAGGAGATCGGCATCCTCAAGCAGCTCACCGAGACCCCCGAGCGTCCCTACGTCGTCGTGCTCGGCGGCGCGAAGGTCGCCGACAAGCTGTCGGTCATCGACAACCTGCTCAAGGTCGCCGACACGCTGGTCATCGGCGGTGGCATGGCCTTCACCTTCCTGAAGGCGCTGGGCGGCAACATCGGCAACTCGCTGCTCGACGAGTCCAACCTGGACACCTGCGTCGGCTACCTCGAGACCGCGAAGGCCCAGGGCAAGCAGATCCTGCTGCCGGTCGACGTGCGCGTCGCCACCGGCATGGATTTCGACGCCCGCACGGTCATCGGCGAGGTGGACGTCGTCTCCGCCGACGACATCCCCGAGGGCAAGCAGGGCCTGGACATCGGCCCCGAGAGCGAAGTGCTCTACGCCGACGCCATCAAGGGCGCCAAGACGGTGTTCTGGAACGGCCCCATGGGCGTGTTCGAGATCGCCGAACTGGCCAAGGGCACCGCGGCCGTCGCTCAGGCGCTCACCGAGGTCGACGGCCTCTCGGTCGTCGGCGGCGGAGACTCCGCGGCCGCCGTGCGCGTGCTCGGCCACGCCGACGAGGCCTTCGGCCACATCTCGACCGGCGGCGGCGCGTCGCTGGAGTTCCTGGAGGGCAAGGAACTGCCCGGTATCGCCGTTCTGGAGGAGAACTGATGACCCGCAAGCCGATCATGGCCGGCAACTGGAAGATGAACGTCGACCACGTCGAGGCCACCGGACTGGTTGAGAAGATCAACTACACGCTCATCGACAAGGGCTGGGACCCGAAGGAGTCGGAGGCCGTGTTCTGCGTGCCGTTCACCGACATCCGGACCGTCCGCACCCTGATCGACGGCGACCGCCTGCGCTTCGGGCTCGGCGCGCAGAACGTCTCGCAGCACGACAACGGCGCCTACACCGGCGAGATCTCCACCGCGATGCTCACCAAGCTGAACGTGCAGTACGTGATCGTCGGCCACTCCGAGCGCCGCGAGTACTACGGCGAGACCGACGAGATCGTCGCGGCCAAGGCCGCCAAGGTGCTGGCCTCGGGCATGACGCCCATCGTCTGCGTGGGCGAGGGGCTCGACATCCGCAAGGCCGGCGAGCACGTCGGCTACACGCTGGCGCAGCTGCGGGGGAGCCTGGCCGGCCTCACCGCCGAGCAGGTCGGCGGCCTGGTGGTCGCCTACGAGCCCGTGTGGGCCATCGGCACCGGCGAGGTCGCGACCGCGGATCAGGCCCAGGAGATGTGCGCGGCGATCCGCTCCGACATCGCCGAGGTCTACGGTGCCGAGGCCGCGGAGGCGGTGCGCATCCAGTACGGCGGCTCGGTGAAGTCGGGCAACGTCGCGCAGATCATGGCGCAGCCCGACATCGACGGCGCCCTCGTCGGCGGTGCCAGCCTGCAGCCCGAGGAGTTCGCCGCGATCGTGCGGTTCTACCAGCTCTGACGCACACCTGACGACAACCATCGGCGCGGAACCTCACGAGGTTCCGCGCCGATGTCGCGTCTAGGGCGTGTTGCGAAAGTGGAGATGGCCTACTCCGCGACGTCCCGGAATCCGTCCACGAAGTGCCCGTCGGATGTTGAGAATCCGGGCTGGTCGGCTAGGGTATACCGCGTGCTTGTCCCACTGGTTTCCTGGCCCATCACCACGCTTTCGGTCATCGTGATCGCGCTCAGCGTCCTGCTGGCGGCCACCGTTCTCCTCCACAAAGGTCGTGGCGGAGGCATGTCCGATCTGTTCGGCGGCGGCATGTCGTCGTCCATGGGTGGCGCCTCCACCGCCGAGCGCCGGCTCGACAGGATCACGGTGATCCTGTCGCTGGTGTGGCTGCTGACGATCGCGGCCCTCCTGGTGCTGTACGCCATCGGCGCCTAGCCGCGGGCCGAGCCCCCTTCCAATAATCGATACTGAGGAGTAATCAGCGTGGCTGGTGGCAATGCCATTCGTGGTAGCCGAGTCGGTGCCGGACCCATGGGCGAGGCGGAACGGGGGGATACGGCCCCCCGGCTGCACGTCTCCTTCTTCTGCGCCGCGGGACACGAGACGCGCCCGGCGTTCGCGATCGACGCCGTCGTGCCGGAGTCCTGGGACTGCCCGCGGTGCGGCCTGCCGGCCAACACCGACAAGGACAACCCGCCGCCGCCGCCGAAGATCACGCCGTACAAGACGCACCTCGCCTACGTGAAGGAGCGCCGCACCGACGCGGAGGCCGAGGCCATCCTCACCGAGGCCGTCACCGCGCTGCGCGAGCGGCGCGCCTCCGGGGAGATCATCTACTGAGCTGAGCCCCGGAGCTGGGCGCTAGGGAACCACTGATCAATCATTCCTCGGCTGCGGCGCACCAGATCGGGCGATC
>DAOLFC010000198.1:0-3447 GCA_035326505.1 Arachnia sp. | reverse complement strand
AGCACGCCGCCCTCTCAAGGCGGTAGCGCGGGTTCGAATCCCGTCGGGGCTACAAAGGGTAAAGGCCCTAGTCAGCAAACAGTTGACTAGGGCCTTTTACGTTGCCCGGGCCGGGGTCCGCGGCACCGTTGTGGCGATGGCGCGCTCGTTCTCGGTGTCCAGCGCGCTGGTGGCCCCGTCGACCAGGAGCACGGGGGCCGGCTTGAGCAGCGCGCGGGCGATCGAGACCCGTTGGCGCTCACCGCCCGTGTGACTTCCCAGGGTCCGGGCGATCCTTCCCCGCCCCGTAGGCGATGGCGTATTCTCGGATACCCAAGCGGGAATCTCCGGGACGGCTCCCGTTGCTTCATCGCTGAACTCACAGGTGTATCGGGGAAACCGATGGGTATGCGGAAGCGAGGCGAATCCAGTGCCGAACAAGGTTGTCAGACGGAAGTTCACGACGGTAGCGGCGCTCGGCGCCGCCGCCGCATTGCTGCTGACGGGGTGTGGGAGCGATCTGATCGATCGCCCGGGCGAGACCGGGGACGAGATATCCAGTGGCTACCAGGATGACGGTTGCACCGCCGTGGTCGTTGCCACCTCCTCCGAGAAGGTCAACCTCATGGAGAGGCTGGGCGAGCTCTTCAAGGAATCGGCCGAACACGAGGCCCTGGAGGAATGCGCCACCGTACGTCCGCTGAACGTTGCCTCGGGCAGGGCCGCCGGATACCTTGCGAGTTCGACCACGTCGTGGGAGCTCGGCGAGGAATCGGCGCCGTCGGTGTGGTCGCCGGCCTCGATGGTGTGGGTCGATAGGGTCGCCTCCCTCGCCGGCGAGGAGGTGGTTGCGAATGCGGAGAGCTTCGCGAAGACCCCGGTCGTCTTCGGCATGCCGGAATCGATGGCGCAGGCCCTCGGCTATCCGCAGAAGCCGCTGTCGTTGTCCGAGATTCACGACCTGATCCAGAACCCCGAGGGATGGGGATCGGTAGGCAAGCCGCTGTGGGGTTCGTTCAAGATCGCCAAGACCAACCCGAACAGCTCGACCACCGGTTTGTCCATGCTCCTGATGCAGGCCTATGAGGCCTCGGGCAAGGACACGGGATTGACCAGTGCCGACGTGGCAGACGCGGAGGGATTCTCCCGAGTCTTCGAGTCGGGGGCAATCCACTACGGTGACACCACGGGCAAGGTATTGCAGAACCTGGTCGACAAGGCCTCCGGCGGTGGCTCCTCGTATGTGAGTGCGATCGCGTTGGAGGAGACCTCGCTCTACAACTACAACCTCGGCAACCCGGATTCGCATACGGTGCAGCCCGGCGAGACGCTCACCCCTCCGAAAGAGAAGCTCATCGCGGTCTATCCGAGCGGGGGATCGATGTGGAGCGACAACCCGGTGGTCGCGCTGGATGCCGGCTGGGTCGATCCGGAGCAGAAGGCTGCGGCGGAGGCGTTCGTGGCATTCCTGAGAACGACCCAGGCCCAAGAGGTGCTGCCCGAGTTCGGCTTTCGACCCGTGGATGACGGCGTCGACGTCAGCCAGTATCTGAACAGCGATGTCGGCATCGATCCGGCCCAGCCGACGGTGAGCCTTCCTCAGCCGGCGCCGGATGTGGTCTCGGCTGCGATCGATCAGTGGGCGCAGATCCGCAAGCCCTCGGCCGTGTTGCAGTTGATCGACATTTCGGGGTCGATGGATGCGAGTATCGGAGACGGCAAGTCCCGACTCGACGGGGCCATCGAGGGGGCGAGCAGTACGCTCGGCGCGATCCGCCCGACCGATGAGATCGGTGTCTGGGCATTCACCACCGGCCTCACCTCCGAGATAGATGGCAGGACGGTCGATGGCGTCGGGGCAGTGCGGCCGTTCGGGCCGCTCGGCGGAGAAAAGGACGCCCTTCAGGCGGAGATTGCCGCCCTTGCCAACGCGCAACGCAAAGGCACCCCGCTCTACGATGCGATCGATATTGCCTACGACTACCTGAAGTCGCACGCCGACAGCGGTCGAATCAACGCCCTCGTCGTGCTCTCCGACGGAGAGGACACCGACTCCATCACCCAGCTGGACACCATCATCCAGAAGATCAATGCGGACCAGAAGGAGGGCGGCAACGACAAGCCCGTGCGCATCTTCGCGATCGCCTACTCGGACGCCGCGGACATCGACGCGCTCGGAAGGCTTGCACGCGCCTCTGGAGGACAGGTCTTCGACGCCACCGACCCGAGGAAGATCACGGAGACCTTCCAGTCGGTGATGAATAACTTCTAGGAAGGGCATCGTGCGTCCTCTCAAGGCACTCCTCCGCTCCGGCATCGCCGCCTTTGTCGGCGCGGGGAGCGTCCTGGCGCTGGCCTCCGTGGCCGCCGGGGCGACCGCGGCCGAGCAGATCGTGGCCAGTTGTGGCTCCCAATCGGTGTGCCAGTACGACGGCGCCTCGATCTCGGACGCCTCCGAGCTGGCCGACCTGCTGCCCCCGGGAGTTTTCGTGGTGGTGATCCCGCAGCCCGATCAGGCCGAGAGTATGCCGTCGGGCACGCTCGCGTCGGAGCTGCGCGCCACCACCGGCGCCGACACCGTCATCGTGATCGAGGACCGTGTCACGGATCGCTTCGCGGTGTCTTCGGAGCAGGATGCCGTCGCCATCACCGAGGCCCTCTACACGCAAGGAGAGTCCGACGGTGGGGTGGCCGTCGCCGGGATCGCGCATACTCTCGCCTCCACGAACGAGGGGAAACCCGCCGGGCCCGGCGATGGGGGAGCGTGGGCGGGTTCCGGTGGCCTGCTCCTAGCCGCGGCAATCGTCGTCGCGGCAGCCGGCGGCGCCCTAGGTCTCTTCCTCAAGCGGCGCAAGGACAAGGACAAGGCGAAGCGGACGGTCGGCCAGGTCGAGCGCGAGTTGGCGGCGGCGCTGACAGGGGAGGACGGCGAGTTCGTGAGGCAGGCGATGCGGCGGCTCGACGAGCGCGCGGCCGTGCTGCCCGGCATCGGGGGGAGCATCGCCGGCCTGTCGAACCACGTCTCGGAGCTGTTCGTCCGGGTGCGCAAACGTGGCAGCGATCAGCAGGTCCGGCTCCTGCAGTCGCAGTACAAAGACACCCTTGGCAAGCTGCTCGGCGCCCTCGATGACGACTACTACGGCGACATCCGCGCCAACCCGCAATATTGGAGCAACCCCGAGGCACGCCTGGCCGAGGTGGAACGCGCCGTAGACTCGGTGGATCAGCAGGCGGTGGACAACATCAAACAGATCAACGAATCGCGCGACCTCGACTTCAAGGTCGCCCTCGATTCGCTCATCAAGACCGTCAACGAGGCGAAGCTCTCGGACGTCTACCGGGACCGCGAGAACTAGGGCGTGTTGCGAAAGTGGAAGTGGCCTACTCCGCGACGCCCTGGCACGCCATCTGCGTCGTTGCACTCGTCGTCGGGAGGACAAACTAGCGACTTCCTCCTGCGCCTTGCAT
>DAOLFC010000197.1:0-3470 GCA_035326505.1 Arachnia sp. | reverse complement strand
CCCAGCCGGGACCGGAGCCAACTAACCGAGCCTCCACAAAACCCGGGGCGATTCAAGGTTTCTGGCGTGTCCTCGAACAAGCCCGCGCCGCCCGCGACGCGAAACCCGCCGTTCCCAACCCCTGGCACCCGGACGGATGAGCGGTGCGCGCACGACGAAGCGAGGATTTCGGGCGCGAGGCAGTAGGATGAACGAGTTCGTCTCTAGGAAAGCGCTGACCAGTCCTGATACCGGCTGCGGCGCACTCGGCAGCCGACCTACGGCACCCACCGCCCACGATCCGCATGTCCCGCATGTGAGCTGAGGCCCGGGAACCGTATGGCATCTCGCCGAGCACGTCCTTAACGAAGCCAACTACTGGCCCGCAGTCCCCCAGACAGGATTCCCCTTTGACTTTCGATTTCGCACAGCTCGGCGTGCCCGCCTCTCTCATCGACGCCCTCGCGCAGCGCGGCATCACGACGCCGACGCCCATCCAGGCCGCGACCCTCCCCGACTCGCTGGCCGGGCGCGACGTGCTCGGCCGCGGGCGCACCGGCTCGGGCAAGACCTTCGCCTTCCTGCTGCCGCTCGTGACCCGACTGGGGCTGAGCGACAGCCGCCGACAGCCGAAGCGGCCGCGCGCCCTCGTGCTCGCCCCCACCCGCGAGCTGGCCTCACAGATCCACGAGTCGCTCGCCACCCTGGAGGGTCCCTCACGGCTCACCTCCACCGTCGTCTTCGGCGGCGTGAACCAGAACCCGCAGGCGAAGGCCCTGGCCAAGGGCGTCGACGTGCTGATCGCCTGCCCGGGGCGCCTCCTCGACCTCATGGGTCAGGGGCTCGTCAACCTCGGCGCGGTGGAGATCACCGTCATCGACGAGGCGGATCACATGGCCGACATGGGCTTCCTGCCCAACGTCCGCCGCATCTTGCAGGCCACCCCGATGAGCGGGCAGCGGATGCTGTTCTCCGCCACCCTGGACGCGGGCGTCTCGACGCTGGTGAAGCAGTTCCTCACCGATCCCGTCACCCACGAGGCCGACTCGGCCCATTCCCCCGTCTCGACGATGTCGCACCACGTGCTGCGGGTCACCACCGACGACCGCACCCAGGTGGTGGCCGAGCTGGCCGCCGCCCCGGGCAACACCATCGTCTTCACCCGCACCAAGCACGGCGCCAAGAAGCTCGCCAAGCAGCTGATCGGCCTGGGTGTGCCCGCCGTCGACCTGCACGGCAACCTCAGCCAGAACGCCCGCACCCGCAACCTCGACGCGTTCCATTCCGGCCGCGTCCGCACGCTGGTGGCCACCGACATCGCCGCCCGCGGCATCCACGTCGACGACGTGTCGCTGGTGGTCCACGCCGACCCGCCGGTGGAGCACAAGGCCTACCTGCACCGCTCGGGCCGCACCGCCCGCGCCGGCGCCGAGGGCACCGTCGTCACCCTGGAGTTGCCGTCCCAGCGCTCCGACGTGCAGTCGCTGCTGCGTCAGGCAAAGATCCGGCCGACGTTCACCCCCGCTGCTCCCGGCTCCCAGATCCTCACCAGCATCGCCCCCGGCGAGCGCACCTTCCTCGCCCCCGCCACCGCGGCGGAGCTGGCCGGGGTGATGCCGAAGCAGCCGCAGCCGCAGCGGCCCGCCAAGCCGGCCTCGAAGAGCACGCAGGGTCAGGCCGCCGGACGGTCGGGTTCCGGCCGTCCGCAAGGCGCCGGTCGCTCCCAGGGACGTCCCGCCGCCTCGCGGAACGCGACGCGCGCGGGCGCGAGTTCGGGTTCGCAGCGCGCGGGCGCTCAGCGGTCGGGTTCGGGTTCGCAGCGCGCAGGCAACGCCTCCGCCTCCGCCCACAGCGCGGCCGACTTCTCGAAGGGCTACCGTCGGGGCCGCTGAGGTTCGCTCAGAGTTCGCTTTTCCACCGTCTTCGGTGGAAAAGCGAACTCTGAGCCATTCACCGGTCGAGATTGCTGCTCGACCGCCGGATGCTCCTTATCAAAGCTCCGCTTCGCTCCGCACCTCAAGGAGCGCAAAGGGGGGAGCGACTACGGGAAGAGCTGGAGCAGGGCGTTCTCGATCACCTCGGGCAGGGCCGGATGGATCCAGTACTGACCGCGGGCCATGTCGTCGACGGTGAGGCCGAAACTCATCGCCTGGATCAGCGGCTGGATCAGCGTCGACGCCTGAGGCCCGACGATGTGGGCGCCGAGCAGGTGATGGGTGCGCGGGTCGGCGAGGAGCTTCACCAGGTGGTCCTGGTCCTCCAGCGCCCACCCATAGGCGACGTCCCCGTATTTCTGGGTGGCGGCGACGAAGGCCACCCCCCACTCGCGCAGCTGCTCCTCGGTGGCGCCCACGCAGGCCACCTGAGGGTCGGAGAACACGGCGGCGGGCACGTAGCGGTGGTCGGTCTCGCGGAGGTCGTCGGGGTGCAGCAGGTTGTGCTGCAGAGTGCGCATCTCGGCGTTCGCGACGTGCTTGAGCAGGTAGTCCGACGACACGTCGCCGATGGCGAAGATGTGGGGCACGCTGGTGCGCTGGGCGCTGTCCACCTGGACCTGCCCGTTCTCCTTCACGTACACGCCGGCGGCGGCGAGATCGAGGGAGTCCGAGTTGCGCACCCGTCCGACGGCCTGCAGCACCGCGTCGGCGAAGTAGACGTACTCGACGCCGTTGCGGTCGGTGGTGACCACCTGCACGTCGCCGTGCGGTCCGGGTTCGAAGGCAGACAGCTCCTGGTTCAGCCGCACCTTGATCTTGCGCGACAGCAGCTCCTGGAAGCGCGTGGCCAGCTCGCGGTCCAGATGACGCAGCAGCACGCCGGAGCGGTTGATCAGCCTCACCTCGCTGCCCAGGGCGGAGAAGATGTGGGCGAACTCGGCCGCGATGTATCCACCGCCGAGGATCACCAGGCGTTCCGGCAGCGCGTCCATCCGCATGATGTCATCCGAGGTGTGCAGGAACGCGGCCATCTCGTCGGAACCGGGCACGTCCAGCAGGCGGGGCCGGGACCCGGTGGCCAGCACGATCCGGTCGGCGGTGATCCGCCCCGCGCCGACGCGCAGGGTGTGCGGATCGATGAAACCGGCCTCCTCCTGGAACACCGTGACGTTGGAGCTCTGCACGCGCCATTCGAGGCCGCCGCGCGAGATGGGGTCGATCCGCCCGAAGATGCGGTTGCGGATGGCAGGCCAATCGACGCCCTTCAGGGCGAGGTCGACACCCAGCCGGCGCGCCTGCTCGACGCCGGCGGCGAAGTCGGCGGGCAGCACGAACATCTTGGTGGGGATGCATCCCCGGTTGAGGCAGGTTCCGCCGAAGGCCGGATCGCGATCGATCAGCGCGATCTTGAGGTCGGCGAACCGCTCGTCGATCAGCGAGTTGCCGGTTCCGGAGCCGATGATCGCCAAGTCGAAGTGCTGCATGACCCACATCCTATATAGGGCGTGTTGCGGAAGTGGTGGCCGTAGCGAGCGGCGTCCTGGTGCGTCAGAT
>DAOLFC010000069.1:0-18798 GCA_035326505.1 Arachnia sp. | reverse complement strand
CGGTCGGTCAGCGTCATGGCGGGCGCGACGGTGATCGAGTCGCCGGTGTGGACGCCCATGGGGTCGAAGTTCTCGATCGAGCAGATGATCACGACGTTGTCGGCCTTGTCGCGCATCACCTCCAGCTCGTACTCCTTCCAGCCGAGGATCGACTCCTCGATCAGCACCTCGGTGGTGGGCGACGCGGCCAGGCCGGCGCCGGCGATGCTGCGCAGCTCGGCCTCGTCGTGCGCGAAACCGGAGCCGACGCCGCCCATGGTGAACGACGGCCGCACCACGACGGGGTAGCCCAGTTCGCCGGCCGCGGCCAGGACCTCGTCCATGGCGTGGCAGATCCGCGACTTCGCCACCTCCGGCGCACCGCCGGGGATGTCGGTCATGTTCAGGCAGATCTCCTTGAACTGCTCCCGGTCCTCGCCGCGCTGGATGGCATCGATGGAGGCGCCGATCAGCTCCACGCCGTATTTCTTCAGCACGCCGTTGTTGTGCAGCGCGACCGCGGTGTTGAGCGCGGTCTGGCCGCCCAGCGTCGCCAGCACCGCGTCGGGGCGCTCCTTGGCGATCACCCGCTCGACGAACTCCGGCGTGATGGGCTCGATGTAGGTGGCATCGGCGAAGTCGGGATCGGTCATGATCGTCGCCGGGTTGGAGTTCACCAGCACCACACGGAAGCCCTCCTCGCGGAGCACCCGGCAGGCCTGGGTGCCCGAGTAGTCGAACTCGCAGGCCTGGCCGATGACGATCGGGCCCGAGCCGATCACCAGAATCGAGGAGATGTCAGTGCGGCGGGGCATCAGGCGTCCTTTCCAGCAGAAGCGGTGTCGGCCGACATCACGTCGACGAAGCGATCGAACAGGTAGTTGGCGTCGTGGGGGCCGGCGGCGGCCTCGGGGTGGTACTGCACCGAGAAGCCGACCAGCTTCCCGTCGCGGCGCAGCTCCAGGCCCTCCACCACGTCGTCGTTGAGGCAGACGTGGGAGACGGTGACCTCGCCGAAGGGGGTCTCGGTGACGCGATCGAGCGGCGCGTCGACGGCGAAGCCGTGGTTGTGGGCGGTGACCTCCACCTTTCCGGTGGTGCGGTCGATCACGGGCTGGTTGATGCCGCGGTGGCCGAACTTCAGCTTGTAGGTGCCCAGGCCCAGCGCACGGCCGAAGAGCTGGTTGCCGAAGCAGATGCCGAAGTACGGGATGCCGGCGTCGAGCACCTGGCGCAGCAGCTCCACCGGCCCGACGGAGGCGGCCGGGTCGCCCGGACCGTTGCTGAAGAACACGCCGTCGGGGTTGAGCTCCTGGACCTGCTCGAAGGTGGTGTGGGCCGGCAGGACATGGACCTCGATGCCGCGCGAGGCCAGCTGGGCCGGGGTCATCGACTTGATGCCCAGGTCGAGCGCGGCGACGGTGAGCTTCTTCCCGCCCGGGGGCTCCACGACGTACGGCATGGCGGTGGTCACCTCGCCCACCAGATCCGCCCCGGCCATGCCGGGCTGTTGCAGCACCTTCTGCAGGAGCTCCTGCGGGTCGTCGGTGAGCGTGGAGATACCCACCCGCATGCTGCCCACGTCGCGGATGTGGCGGGTGAGCGCGCGGGTGTCGATGTCGGCGATCCCGACGATGCTCTGGGCCTTCAACTCGTCCTCCAGGCTGCGCGAGGAACGCCAGTTCGACGGGCGCACCGCCGGATCGCGGACGATGTAGCCCGCCACCCAGATCCGGGAGGACTCGCCGTCCTCATCGTTCCAGCCCGTGTTACCGACGTGCGGGGCGGTCATCAGCACCACCTGACCGCGATAGCTGGGATCGGTCAGGGTCTCCTGGTAGCCGGACATGCCGGTGGAGAACACCAGCTCGCCGAAGGTCTCCCCCTCGGCGCCGAAGGAACGACCACGAAATACGCGTCCGTCCTCAACAACCAAAATCGCGGAACTCATGCGCACCTCGTGCCTCTCGTCTAGTTCGTGTTCGGCTTCGTGGCCATGGCCTTCGCCAGCACTCCGTTGAGGAATGCCGGCGAGTCGTCGGTGGAAAGATCGCCGGCCAGAAGGACGGCTTGGGAAATGATGGCCGGGTCGGGGGTGTCGGTGTAGTCCATCTCGAACACCGCGATCCGGGCCAGGTTTCGGTCGATGTTGTTCATCCGCTCCAGCGTCCAGCTCCGGTCGAGGCAGTCCGCGATGCGGGCGTCGATCTCGGCGTGGTGCTCGACGATGCCGTGCAGGATCTCGCGCGTCAGGGGCCGGAACGGTTGCGGCGCATACGACTGCTGCTCGGAGATGGTCTCGCTCAGCGAGTCCCCGCGCAGCTCGGCCTGGTAGAGGATGTCCAGCGCGGCTTTACGGGCCTTCGTCTGAGTGGTGTAGCGAGGCTGAGCGGGCATCAGTTGGAGACGCGCCCCAGGTAGGAGCCGTCGCGGGTGTCCACCTTGACGCGCTCGCCGTTGGTGATGAACAGCGGCACCTGGATCACCTTGCCGGTCTCCAGCGTCGCGGGCTTGGTGCCGCCGGTGGAACGGTCGCCCTGAAGGCCCGGCTCGGTGTAGGTGATCTCCAGCTCGACCGAGGCGGGGAGCTCGATGAACAGCGGGTTGCCCTGATGCGTGGCGACGATCGCGTTCTGGTTCTCCAGCATGTAGTCCTTGGCGTCGCCCACGGTGTCCGGGGAGATCATCAGCTGGTCGTAGGTCTCGTTGTCCATGAAGACGTAGGCGTCGCCGTCCATGTAGAGGTACTGCATCTCGCGACGATCCACGGTGGCGGTGTCCACCTTGGTGTCGGAGTTGAAGGTCTTGTCGATGATCTTGCCCGACAGCACGTTCTTGAGCTTCGAGCGCACGACGGTGTTGCCCTTGCCGGGCTTGTGGTGCTGGAACCACAGCACCTGCCACAGCTGGCCGTCCAGATCCAGCACCATGCCGTTCTTGAGATCGTTGGTTGACGCCATCGTTTTCTCTCCTGAGTCGGGGTTCTCGGCACTGTCCGGCCAGCGGGTGAGTCTACCGAACCGGAGGCCGCAGTCATAACGCGCCGAGGATACCGATCCCCGGTCGCCGCGCATGCACAGTTCTCGCTATATTGCGAGGCCTGCCGTATATGGCGAGGCTTGGGCGCAGAGCAAGATTCGTGCGCGCGCTCCCGAGGTACCGTGGCCTATGGACATCCAGATCAAGCGCATCTACGAAGAGCCGGACGACGCCGACGGGTTTCGCGTGCTGGTCGACCGGTTGTGGCCGAGGGGCGTCTCCAAGGAGCGGGCGGCCCTGGACCTGTGGGACAAGGACATCGCGCCCTCCCCCGAGTTGCGCACCTGGTGGGGCCACGACCCGGACACCTTCGACGAGTTCGCGCAGCGCTACCGGGCAGAGCTGGATGAGGGCCACGCTCCCGCCGATCTGCTGCGTCAGGCCTCCGGCCACGACCGCCTCACTCTGCTCTATGCCGCGCACGACCCCGCTGTGAACCACGCCCTCGTCCTGCAGCAGGTCCTCCGCGATCACGGATGACGCTCCCGGGGGATGACGCTCGTTGAGGTGCGGAGCGAAGCGGACAGCCTCGAAGCGAGCACCCGGCAGCCGAACAACCGTCTCAGCCAGGGGCTACGCTCGCCCCTTTCGAGACGCTCCTTCGTCGCTCCTCAAGGAGCGTCAGTGGGGGCTCCTCAAGGAGCGCGCTAGGGCGACGCGTTCAGGATCTCCGCCACGGCCTGGCGGGTGACCTCGGAATGGGCGCGACCGTCGGCTCCCTTCTTGCGGCGACCGAAGTAGCCGTGGGCACCGTCGTGGGCCATGGTGCCGATCACCGTCGTGGTGACGCGGTGCTCCCGCTTGGCCCTTCCCCAGCGGGACAGGGGGGCGGTGGGCCAGCGGCCGGGGAACGACAGCGGGCCGAGCCAGCGGATGGCGTCCTTGGTGCCGTA
Source organism: Arachnia sp. (assembly GCA_035326505.1). Classification (GTDB taxonomy): domain Bacteria; phylum Actinomycetota; class Actinomycetes; order Propionibacteriales; family Propionibacteriaceae; genus Arachnia. The sequence goes on along the minus strand of DAOLFC010000069.1, from coordinate 14,887 downwards.
GAGGTCGAAGACGTGCTCCATCCGGTCGAGGCCCGGATCGTCGCCGAACACCCCGCCGATGGAGATCAGCGAAACGGGGATCCCCAGGCCGGCGAGGAACCAGCCGGCACCGAGACCCATCTGGCCGCCTCCCGAGTAGCCGATGATCGTCACCGGCACCCCGCTTCCGGGGCGGTAGCCGTGACGCTGCAGCGAGCGCCAGATCTCCTGGGCGAGGCCGATGCTGTGCGTCGGTCCGTAGCGGGGGTCGGCTGAGACCAGCACATGCGAGACGTTTCGCAGCTGGATCAGCGCAGGAAGCGGGTTGATCGACCGACGCCGACGGATCTTGTCGAGCCGCTTCCAGAGCCACATCGTGGCGCGCTGGGTGAGTCCTCGGTTGTCCACCGAGTAGGGGAACACGTCGTCGACCATGACCAGACCGGGCACGTCCTCCTGGATGCCTTGCAGCAGCGCTCGCTCCCGATCCGCCAACTCGTCGCCGGCGATCACCCCGATGCCGGAGAGATAGACCGCGAATCGCCGCGGCTCCTCCTGCCCCGCCGGCCGTTCGCTCACCTCATCGTCGGGGAGGATCTCGAAGGAGGAGCGGACCTCCTCCTCTCCCCTGCTCGACCACCAGCGCAACGACTCCAACGGGGAGACCAGCACGAAGGCCACCACCACGACAAGCAACGTGATCAGGATCCAACTCATGCGCGGGCCTCCTCGACCGGAGCCTGCTCCCGGATGACGGGAATGATCGGCATGCCCGCGAGGATGTCGTCGGCGGTGACCATCGTCGGCGTGCCTGTGACCAGCGTCCAGGCATGGGAACCGGCCCAGGCCAGCGGCTTCTGCATCAACCGCGTGAGCAACTGCATGGCGAGCCATCCGGCCAGGGCGTAGCCGAGCGCGGTGAGGAAGACGGTGTTGTAGGCGTGGGTGATGCCCATCACCAGCACCAGGAACGACCATGCCTGCAGCACCCGGCCGATGAACATGCCGATGTGCGGGATGGCCGTGAGGAAGTGGAACACCTGCGGTGCCGTCGCGGTCAGCGCCACCACGACGATGGGCAGCCATGGGAGCGGCCGCTCCACCACGAGCGACGCGACGGTCCAGGTGACCGACGCTTCCACGACATGCAGCAGGGCGAAGGCGACGATGCTGAGCACCATGCTCACCACCAGCCGCGCGCCGTGAATGCGGTTGAGCAGCAGCACCGCGACGTGACCGAGCATCGTGGACACCGCCGCCAGGCCGGCGATCCCCAGCGCGTCGTCGAGCATCGCGTAGGCGCTCAGGCCGACGTCTTCGAACAGGCTGGGATACAGCCGCAGCGCTTCGCCCAGCAGGCGCCATACCTCAGTCATGGCGAGTACTTTAGCCCCGCGGCGACGTCCCGCGACACGATCGCCGTCTCGCGGATCGGCGAGGCGCCGGGAAGGGCACGAGAAGTCGCGACGGCGTGCCCGACGGCCGGCGGAAACACCGTCCCGCAGGCCGTTGCGGGTGACCCCCGGCGGGCGAATACTGGGACGCGGAAAGGAGACCGCCATGGCCATATCCCAGAGGATCGTCCCCAACATCTGGAGCACCCGCAACGCCGAGGAGATGGGCGAGTTCTACGCCGCTTCGCTGCCCGACACCACCTCCGAGGTGGAGTCGCGGTATCCCGACGAGGGGCTGCTCGACTTTCAGCGCGAGTTCGCCGGGCAACCGCTGACCGTCACCGTCGTCGTCGCGGGCACGAAGCTCACGCTCGTCAACGGCGGGGACGAGTTCCGTCCGACTCCGGCGATCTCGTTCATGCTCAACTTCGATCCGCTGCTGTTCGGCGGCGGCGCATCCGATGCCGACGCGGCGACCAGGGAGGCCCTCGACGCCACCTGGGCGGCGCTCGCCGACGGCGGTGAGGTGCGGATGGAGCTGGGCGAGTATCCCTTCGCCCGGCGCTACGGCTGGGTGGAGGACCGCTACGGCGTCAACTGGCAGCTCATGCTCACCGACCCTGCCGGTGAGCCGCGGCCCTTCGTCGTGCCCGCGCTGATGTTCGGCGGCCCGGCCCAGGACAAGGCGGCCGAGGCCTCCGACTTCTACGTCGCGCTGTTCTCCTCCGTACCCGGCGGTGCCGCCGTCGGCAGTCGCTTCCCCTACATGGCGCCGACCGGCCCCGCGAGCGCCGAGGCGCTGGCGTTCGGCGAGTTCCGAGTCGGCGACCAGTGGTTCATGGCCAGCGACTTCGGGGCCGACCACGCCTTCGCCTTCACCGAGGGTGTCTCCCTGGAGGTGCAGTGCGAGGACCAGGCCGAAATCGATCGGCTGTGGAGCGCACTCTCCGCGGTCCCCGAGGCGGAGCAATGCGGCTGGCTCAAGGACCGCTACGGCGTGAGCTGGCAGATCGTGCCGGAGAACATGGCAGAACTCATGTCCCGTCCCCACGCGTTCGCCCGCATGCTGGAGATGAAGAAGCTGGTCATCGCCGACTTCTGAGTCCCCGGAGTTCGGCGTAGCAGCGCTCCAGGACGGCCTCGTCGGGGGCGTCCAGGATGCAGGGGCTGCCGATCTCGGGGAGGCCCACCAGGCGCAGGGTGGCGCCGCGGGCCTTCTTGTCCAGGCTCATGATCGGGCGCACCGCGTCGAAGGGCGCGTCGTAGGCCAGAGGCAGGCCGAGGCCGCCGAGCAGTTCGTCGTGCAGGGCGACGGCATCCGCGCTCAGGCCCAGCAGGTCGCGCGAGACGCGCGCGATCCAGGCCATGCCGACGGAGATCGCCTGGCCGTGCCGCCAGGTGAAGTGCGCGTGCGCCTCGATGGCGTGCCCGAGCGTGTGGCCGTAGTTGAGCGCCTCGCGTCCGATCCGGCTGCCCTTCGAGGTGGCCTCCCGGAAGTCCTTGGCGACCACATCGGCCTTCACCTGGACGGCGCGCGTGACCAGCTCGGCGAAGCGCGCGCCGGTCACGTCGGCGCAGTCGGCCAGGTTCTCCTGGGCCAGCTCGAGGATCCGAGGATCGGCGATGAAACCGCACTTGACCACCTCGGCCAACCCCGAGGCGACCTCGGCGGCGGGGAGGAAGTCGAGCTCGGCGAGGTCGCACAGCACCCCGAGAGGCTCGTAGAAGGCGCCCACCAGGTTCTTGCCCGCCGGCAGGTTGATGCCGGTCTTCCCGCCCACCGCGGCGTCGACCATGGCCAGCACCGAGGTCGGCACGGAGACGTATCCGATGCCGCGCAGCCAGGACGCGGCGACGAAGCCCGCCAGATCGGTGGTGGTGCCGCCGCCGAAGCCGACCACCACGTCGTTGCGGGTGAAGCCGGCCTCCGCCAGCCGGTTCCAGCATGCGACGAGCACCTCCGGCGTCTTGGCCGCCTCGGCGTCGGGCACCTCGATCAGCACCGTCTCGCGCTGGGTCAGTTCGGCCAGCAGGGCGGCGCGCGCCCGCAGCGGGGCGGGATGCACGATCGCGACCCGCGTCGCCCCTTGAACCAGATCGGGCAGGGCGTTCAGCGCGCCGCGCTCGATCGCCACCTCGTAGGGACCCATCGCGGAATGCACCGTGACGCTCATGCGATCTCCCCGTTCCTCTGCTGGGCGAGTTCTTCGGCCACCGCCGAGGACCCCTTCCCGTCGGTGTCGATGACGGAGGTGGCGGCCGCCTCGTAGTACGGCGTGCGCTCGCGCAGCAGTTCGATCAGCCGGCCGCGCACGTTGCCCAGCAGCAGCGGGCGCGCCGTGTTCATCCCCACCCGGCGTGTGGCTTGGCCGATGGAGACCTTCAGCCACACCACGTCGTGGCCCACCAGGGCCTCTCGGATGCGGGGGTTCATGATCGCGCCGCCGCCGAGCGCGACCACTTCCTCGGTCTCGAGCAGCTCCAGCGTCGCGGCTTCCTCCAGCTCGCGGAAGTGGGCCTCGCCCTCGTCGGCGAAGATCTCGGCGATCGGCTTGCCGACCACCTCCTCGATCCGCTGGTCGACGTCGACGAAGCTGAGCCCCAGCTTGCGGGCGAGCCGCTTGCCGACGCTGGACTTCCCGGAGCCGGGAGCCCCGATCAGGACGATGCTCATCGGGCGATGCCCAGTCCGCGCTCCGCGACGTGGGCCAGGTAGGACTCGGCGTTGCGCCGCACTTCGCCGACGGAGTCGCCGCCGAACTTCTCCAGCACCACCTCGGCCAGCACCAGCGCGACCATCGCCTCCGCCACGACGCCCGCGGCCGGCACGGCGCACACGTCGCTGCGCTGGTGGTGGGCGGCCGCCGGCTCGCCGGTGGCGGTGTCGATGGTGCGCAGCGCCCGGGGCACCGTCGCGATGGGCTTCATCGCGGCGCGCACCCGCAGCACCTCACCGGTCGACATGCCGCCCTCGGTGCCGCCGGCGTTGTGCGTCGCGCGGGTGATACCGCCGTCGCCGGGGAGGATCTCGTCGTGGGCGAGGGAGCCGCGGCGCCGGGCCAGCTCGAAGCCGTCGCCCACCTCGACCCCCTTGATGGCCTGGATGCCCATCAGCGCGCCAGCGAGCCGCGCGTCGAGGCGGCGGTCGCCCTGGACGTGCGAGCCCAGGCCTGGGGGCAGGCCCCATGCCAGCACCTCCACCACGCCGCCGAGCGTGTCGCCGGCCTTGCGGCAGTCCTCCACCTCGGCCAGCATGGCGGCCTCGATCTCGGGATCGGAGCAGCGCACCGGGCTGGCGTCGATCCGCGGAAGGTCCTCGATTCTGGGCAGCACGCGGGAGGCGGAGCGCACGGGTCCGAGTTCCACGACGTGGCTGAGCACGGTGACGCCGAGCGCCTGCTCGAGGAAGGCCTGCGCGACGGTGCCCAGCGCCACGCGGGCGGCCGTCTCGCGCGCCGAGGCGCGCTCCAGGATGGGCCGGGCCTCGTCCCAGTCGTACTTCTGCATCCCCGCCAGGTCGGCGTGACCGGGACGCGGCCGGGTGAGCGGGGCGTTGCGAGCCAGCTCGGCGAGCACCTCCGCGTCGATCTCGCCCGGCGCCATCACCTGGTCCCACTTGGGCCATTCGGTGTTGCCGACCTGGATCGCGAGAGGCGAGCCCAGCGTCTCGCCGTGCCGGAAACCGCCCAGCAGCGTGACCTCGTCGGCCTCGAACTTCATCCGCGCCCCGCGCCCCACGCCCAACCGACGCCGGGCCAGCGCCGCCGAGATCTCGGGCACGCCGACGCGCACGTGCGCGGGGATGCCATCCATGGTCGCAATGAGGGCTTGACCGTGCGATTCGCCGGCCGTCAGGTAACGCAGCATGGAGCCAATTCTGTCAGAGCTTCGCCCTGCGCTTCAGTTCCCGACCGGCAGCCGAGCGGCACAGCTCGAAGGAGAGGTGCTTCCCGGTGAGCAGGAAGAACTGGTCGACGGCCTGACCGGCCAGGAGGTCGAGCCCGTTCAGGCTGGCCCGGCCCGCCGCGGCGGCGGCCTCGCCGAGCGGCGTCGGCCACGGGTCGTAGACGGCGTCGAACAGCACCTTCGAGGCCTTCGCCCAGCGCTCGGCGTGAGGGGCGGTGGCGGCGGTCGGCACCGTGCTGGCGATCAGGTCCAGGCCAGCCACATCCTGGCCGATGAGCTCCGGGGTGACCGTGATGCCCAAGGCGCTGCCCAGTTCCACCAGCGACGCGGCCCGCTCCGGCGCCCGCGCCAACACGATCACCTCGCGAGTCTCCAGACCGGCGAGCGCCACCAGCAGCGAGCGCGCCGTCGCCCCGTTCCCGACGATGCCCGCCACGGTGGGAACCCCGAGGCCGTGGGCGCGCCAGGCGCGGACGAAGCCGGGGACGTCGGTGTTGTGTACCGTCGCCTCGCCGCCATCGGCGGGCAGCACCAGCGTGTTGCCTCCGCCCACCAGGCGGGCGAGCTGGTCGGGCTCCCCGTGCCCCAGCAGCCGCTCCTTGTGCGGGGCCGTGACGCTGAGCCCTGCCCACACCGGATCGGCCTTCACCGCGGCGAGGAAGCCGTCCAGCTCGGCGGGGGTGACGGTGATGGCGTCGTAGCGCCAGTCGAGGCCCGTCGCCTCGTAGCCCGCGCGGTGGATGGCCGGGGACAGCGAATGCTCGGCCGGGTCGCCGATCACCGCCGCCCGTCGCGACGACGGGCTCAGCATGACGGGCTCAACACAGCGGGCTGCCGGTCGACGTACACCATGCCCTGAGCTCGGCGACGTTCTTGTTGTGGTCTTCCAGGGTGTTCGCGAACTTGGTCTCCCCCGTGTCCAGGTTGACCGTCACGAAGAACAGCGCGTCGGTATCCGACGGGCTGAGCGCCGCCTCGATGGCCGTCTGGCCGGGGCTGTTGATCGGGCCGGGGGGCAGGCCGGTGTAGAGGTAGGTGTTGTACGGCGAATCGAACTTCCGGTCCTCCTCCGTCGTCGACACCCTCCCCGTCTTGCCCACCGCGAAGTGGACCGTCGAGTCCATCTCCAGCTTCATGTCCTTCGCGAGACGGTTGTAGATGACCGCGGCGACCAGCGGCTGGTAATCGGGGTCATGAACCTCGCCCTCGATGATCGAGGCCGTCACCAGCACGTCCAGCGGGTTACGACCCGCCTCCTCCGCCCGTTGCTGGAGGCCGGTCTCCTCCGCGATCTTCTTGAACTGGTTCACCTGACCCGCGATGATCGCCGGCGCCTCGATCGGCTCCCCCACCTGATAGGTGGACGGGAACAAGAAGCCTTCCAGGGAATCCGGGGGCGCCCACTCCGGCAGCCCGTAGACCGACGGATCCTCGTAGGCCGCGAGCACGGTGTCCATATCGACGCTGAGCTTGGTCTCGCCCGCGGTGATCCCGGTCGAGATGATCTTGGCCTGCTCCGCCTTGTTGGTGCCCTCGGGGAAGGTCACCCAGAGCTTCACCTCGTTGCGGGAGTCCAGCAGCATGTTGAAGGCGGTCTCCGCGGGGAGTTCCTTCCTCAGCCGGAACCGGCCGTAGCTGAGCTTCTCCGCCTGGCCGCTCTTCTGCGCGGCGTTGCGGAAGGCGCGGGTGGAGCGGACCACCCCGGCCTCCCAGAGGATGTCCCCGGTCTGGGTGACGTTGGCACCCTTGGGGATGACCACCTCCACCTCCTCGGTGCCCTCCCCGATGTAATCCTCCTCGGTGCGCCACTCGATGTAGGCGTCGTGAACCTTGCTGTAGACGAACAGGCCACCGCCCACCAGCACGGCCAGGCTCAGCGCGACCGCGAAGAGCCCGCGCGCGTGATAGCCGATGGTCCCCCAGGAAACGTCCTTGCCTGCAAGCTTCGGGCTCACGAGTCCTCCGTCTCAATCTGCTGCCCCGCGGGCGCGCCGGTGCGGTCTTCGACATCCAGGGCGCGCTGCAGGATCTCCACCGCGGCCGCCTGATCGATCACCGCACGCTGCCGCTTCGAGGCGCGTCCGGCTGCCCCCAGACTACGCGACGCCGACGCGGTGCTCAGCCGCTCGTCGACCAGGTAGACCGGGACCGGGGCGATCCGCCGCGCCAGCCGGCGGGCCTTGCCCGCGACGTAGCCGGCTGCGATCGCCTTCTCGCCGGCGAGCGTGAGCGGGTAGCCCACGTAGACCACGCGCGCGGCGTGCTCGTCGATCAGCGCGGCGAGCCGCCGGAACTCCTCCGCGCCGGCGGGCACCGTCTCGACGGGGTAGGCCAGCGTCGTGCCCGCGTGGCTGGCCGCCACGCCGATGCGGGCCTTGCCCCAGTCGATGGCGATCCGGACGCCGTCAGCCACGGGTCTCCACGGCGGTGCGCACCGCGGCGAGCGCGCGATCGGCGCCGGAGGCGTCGGTGCCGCCGCCCTGGGCCAGGTCGTCCTTGCCGCCGCCCTTGCCCCCCAGCTCCGCGCAGGCGGCGGCGATCAGCCGGCCCGCCTTCAGGCCGAGTTCGCGGGCCGCGGCGTTCGTCGCCACCACGGCACCCGGCTTGCCCTCGCCGCCCACCAGCGCCACCACGGCCGGGCCTTGCCCCAGCCGCTCGCGCAGGTCGAGCGCCAGCCCACGCAGGTCTCCTCCGCCGACGCCGGGCAGCGTCGCGCCGAGGTAGCGCACGCCGTTGGCGTCGACGGCGCCCTCGACGAGCGCCGCGGCTCCGGCCAGCAGCTTCTCCGCGTTCAGCGCCGCGATCTGCTTCTCGGCGTCCTTCAGCTGTGCGATCAGCCGCTCGACGCGGCCCAGCACCTGATCCTGCGGCACCCGCAGCGAGTCGGTCAGCTGGTTGACCAGCGCCCGCTCCGCGGCGAACTTCTTGAAGGCGTCGGCCGAGACCAGGGCTTCGACGCGGCGCACGCCCGAGCCGATCGACTGCTCGGAGACCAGGTTCAGCAGCCCGATCTGCGACGTGGCGGCCACATGGGTGCCGCCGCACAGTTCGCGCGACCACGGCCCCGCCAGCTCCACCATCCGCACGATGGGCGGATACTTCTCGCCGAACATGGCCATCGCCCCTAGGGCCTTGGCCTGCTCCAGCGGCATCTCCTGGGCGGTCACGGCGAAGTTGTCGAGGATGGCCTGGTTCGACCGTGCCTCGATCTCCGCCTTCAACTGCTCCGACATGCCGGAGGTGGCCGAGTAGTCGAAACGCAGGTAGCCGGGCTTGTTGTACGAGCCCGCCTGCGTGGCCGTCGACCCCACCAGCTCGCGCAGCGCGGCGTGGAGGATGTGGGTGGCGGTGTGCGCCTGGCTGGCCTCGTGCCGCGCCAAGGGGTCGACGCTGGCCTCGGCCCGCGAACCGACGCCCAACTCCCCCAGCACCTGCACCCGGTGTACCACCAGGCCGGGCGCCGGGCGCTGCACGTCGAGCACCTCCAGGGTGAAGCCGTCGCCGGTGATCACGCCGTGGTCGGCATCCTGGCCGCCGGACTCGGCGTAGAACGGGGTCTCCGCGAGCACCACCTCGACGGTGCTGCCGTCGGCGGCCCGGTCCACCAGTCGCCCGTCGGCGACGATGCCCCGCACCGTCGTGCCGACGGTGAGATCGCGGTAGCCCAGGAACGGCACCTCGCCGAGCTCGCGCAAATGGCGGTAGACCTCGGTGTTCGCCGCGGCCCCCTTCTTGGCCTTGGCGTCGGCGCGGGCCCGCTCCTTCTGCTCCTTCATCAGCGCGTCGAAGGCCCCGCGGTCGACGGTGAGGCCCTGCTCGGCGGCCATCTCGATGGTGAGGTCGATGGGGAAGCCGTGGGTGTCGTGCAGCTGGAAGGCCTTGTCGCCGTCCAGGACGGGCTGCCGGGCCGCCTTGGCCTGGCCGACGGCGAGGTCGAACAGCACCGTGCCCGACTGCAGGGTGCGGCGGAAGGTCGCCTCCTCCGCCTGGGCCGACTGAATGACCCGGTCCCAGTTGTCCAGGATGTCCGGGTAGGAGGCGGTCATCGCGTCGCGGGAGACGGGCAGCAACTCGCCCAGCACCGGATCCTGGACGCCCAGCAGGCGCATGGCCCGGATCGAGCGGCGCAGCAGGCGGCGCAGCACGTAGCCGCGCGCCTCGTTTCCAGGGCTCACCCCGTCGGTCATCAGCATGAGCGAGGAACGGACGTGGTCGGCCACGACGCGGAACCGCACGTCGTCGGCGGCGTCCGCGCCGTAGCGGCGCCCGGAGAGCTCCGCCGCCTTCGCGATCACGGGGTAGACCTCGTCGATCTCGTACATGTTGGCCACGTTCTGCTTGAGCAGCGCGACGCGCTCCAGGCCGGAGCCGGTGTCGATGTTCTGGCTGGGCAGCGGCCGCAGGACGTCGAAGTCGTCCTTGGCGCGCACCGCAGAGAGCTCCTCCTGCTGGAACACCAGGTTCCAGATCTCCAGGAAGCGGTCCTCGTCGGCCTCGGGACCGCCGTCGACGCCGTAGGCGGGACCGCGGTCGATGTAGATCTCGGAGCAGGGGCCGCCCGGACCCGGCACACCCATGTGCCAGTAGTTGTCCTTCAGCCCGCGTTCCTGGATCCGCTCCCGCGGGACGCCGACCTCCTGCCACAGCCGGATGGTCTCGTCGTCGCCATAGAGCGCGGTGACCCACACCTTGTCGCCGTCGAAGCCCCAACCGCCGTCGGCCTCCGCCCCCGTCACCAGGTCCCAGGCGTAGCGGATGGCGCCTTCCTTGAAGTAGTCGCCGAAGGAGAAGTTGCCCAGCATCTGGAAGAAGGTGCCGTGCCGGGTGGTCTTGCCCACCTCGTCGATGTCGAGGGTGCGCACGCACTTCTGCACCGAGACGGCACGCCGGTACGGCGTCGGCTCGTCGCCCAGGAAGTAGGGCTTGAACGGCACCATGCCGGCGTTGACGAACAGCAGCGTCGGATCGTTGTAGAGCAGCGACGCGCTGGGCACCACGGTGTGATCGTGGCGGGCGAAGAAGTCGATGTAGCGGCTCCGGATGTCGGAGGTCTTCATGCGTGTGTGTCCTCGGTGATATTCGGTGGGGTGGCGTCGGGAAGAAGCGTCGAAAAAAAGGGGGGTCAGCGGTCGTCGCGGGCGGGGATGTTGAGTTCCTCGCGCAGCTCGGCCTCGCGCTCGGTCATCGACGAGCGCAAGGTGTCGAGGAAATCGCTCCAGGTGGCCGCCGCCTCCTGGCTCTTCTGCGCGACCTGCTCCTGGATGCCCTTGGGGGTGTAGCGCTGCAGCAGCTGCCTGCCCCGGAGCACCACGAAGACGGCGAGCCCCGCTCCCACCAGGATCCAGAACAGGCGCCTCACTGCTTGCCCCGCTTCAGGGCCTTGCGCAGCCCGTAGGAGAAGGCCGCCGTCTTCACCAGCGGGCCGCCCAGCGTGGCGGCGAACAGCGAACTCATCTGGGCGGCGTTCTCGGTGACCACGGTGGCGTGTCCGGACACCTTGGCCAGGTCGTCCGTGACGAGGCTCAGCTTGGCGATCTCCTGGTTGGTGGAGGTGACCGTGCCGTGGAGTTCGGCGATCACCGGCACGGCGTTGGTCCCGACGTCGCGCACGGCGATGCGCACCTCGTCGAGAGTGCGGCCGAGCTTCAGCAGCGGAACGGCGAGCAGCGCCACCAGCGCGACGAACGCGATGGCAGCGATCAGCGCCGCGATCTCTCCTACGGTCATGGGGATACCTCCATCTTCGGGCCTGGCCAACTCTATCCGAGGTTTCCCCGGCACAGCTCAGGGCCGGAGCATGCGCCGGATGGCGGCCATGCGCTCCGCCACCTGCGCCTCCGCGCCGTGGTCCGTCGGCTGATAGTACTGTGCGCCGCGCAGGTCCTCCGGCAGGTAGTCCTGTGCGACGATGCCATGCGGATAGTCGTGGGGGTATTTGTAACCCTCGCCGTGCCCCAGCTTCTTCGCCCCCGAATAGTGGGCGTCGCGGAGATGGGCGGGCACCGCCCCGCCCTTGCCGGCCCGGACATCGGCGCTCGCGGCGGCCAGCCCCATGTAGGCGGCGTTCGACTTCGGCGCGCTCGCCGCCGCGACGGTGGCGTGGGCGAGCGTGATCTGCGCCTCGGGCATGCCCAGCAGCTGCACCGCCTGGGCGGCGGCGACGCAGGTCTGCAGCACCCCGCTGGCCGCCATGCCGATGTCCTCCGACGCCGAGATCATCAGTCGGCGTGCGATGAAGCGGGGGTCCTCCCCCGCCTCCAGCATCCGGGCAAGGTAGTGCAGGGCGGCATCGACGTCGGAGCCCCGGATCGACTTGATGAAGGCGGAGATCACGTCGTAGTGCTGATCGCCGTCGCGGTCGTAGCGCACGGCCGCGCGGTCTGCCGAGGACTCGACGGCGGCCAGGTCGATGAGGCTCTGGCCCTTGGCGGTGGCCGCGGCGGCCGATTCCTCCAGGTAGGTCAGCGCGCGCCGGGCGTCGCCGCCGCTGAGCCGGATCACGGCCTCGCGGGCGTCGTCCGCCAGCATGTACCGGCCCTCCGGCGCGACGAGGCCCCGCTCGTCGGTGAGGGCGCGATCGAGCAGTCCGGAGAGGTCGTCCTCGGTGAGCGGCTGCAGGCGCAGCAGGAGGGAGCGCGACAGCAGCGGCGAGATCACGGAGAACGACGGGTTCTCCGTGGTGGCCGCGATCAGGGTGACCAGCCGGTTCTCGACGGCCGGCAGCAGCACGTCCTGCTGCGCCTTGGAGAACCGGTGAACCTCGTCAACGAACAGCACCGTCGCGTTGCCGCGGGCCAGTTCGCGCCGGGCGATGTCGAGCTCCGCCCGCACCTCCTTGACCCCGGCCGTGACGGCGGAGAGTTCGACGAAGCGCCGGTTGGTGGCGCGGGAGACCACCGAGGCGATCGTGGTCTTCCCCACCCCCGGCGGCCCCCAGAGGAAGACCGACATCGGCTGTCCCTCGGCGAGCCGGCGCAGTGGCGATCCCTGGGCAAGCAGCTGCTGCTGTCCGACGATCTCGTCGATGGTCCGCGGCCGCATGCGGACCGCCAGCGGGGCCTGCGGGTTGACGGCGTCGGCCAGCGAACCACCCTTCATCGGGGTGGGATCGGGGTTGCCGAACAGATCGAAACTCATGGTCCGGCAACTCTACCGGCCCGCTTGCGTACACAAATCTCGCTATCTGCTGCGGCCTTCGCCATATGGCAAGGCCGCAGCAGATAGCGAGATTTGTGCAGACGCCTCCTCGCCGCGCACCGGGAACGCGGCCGGATTGTCTATACGTGAGCGAGGGAACTAGGCTTGATCGGCTATGGAAAACGACCTCGGCAACTCTTTCTCGCGGCGTCGCCGCATCGCCATCATCATCACTCTGGGCATGCTGACCGGTCTGGGTCCGTTCACCATCGACCTCTATCTCCCCGCCTTCCCCGCCCTGAAGGCCGACTTGGGCATCACTGACGCCCAAGTCCAGGTCACGCTGTCTGCCACCACCGTGGGCTTCGCTCTCGGGCAGTTGGTGATCGGTCCCTGGAGCGACAGGGTGGGGCGCCGGGTCCCCCTGATCGTCGCGAACTCCGTTCACGTCGTGGCCTCCGTCCTGGTGGCGCTCGCGCCGAACGTCGAGTTCCTCACCGTCATGCGCGCCTTCCAGGGCATCGGCGCGGCCGGTGGCGCCGTCGTCGCCATGGCGATGGCCCGCGACCTCTTCAGCGGCAAACCCCTGGTGCGGATGCTCGCCCGGCTCGCCCTGATCTCCGGCCTCGCGCCGATCCTCGCCCCCATCGTCGGCTCCTGGATGGTCACGGTGGTCGACTGGCGCGGCATCTTCTGGGCTCTCGCCCTCTACGGGGCCACCATCGTCGGACTGCTCTTGCTGTTCACCGTCGAGACGCGGCCGCGATCGGAGCGCACCGTGGGCGGATTCGGCGCCCTTCTCGGCTCCTACCGCACCGTCTTCTCGGATCGGATCTTCGTCGGCGCGCTGATGATCGCCTCGTTCGCCTTCGGCGGGCTGTTCAGCTACGTGTCCACCTCGTCGGTCCTGCTGCAGGAGGTCTACGGGCTGTCCGCCCAGCAGTTCGGCGCCGTCTTCGCGATCTGTTCGGTCGGTGTCTTCCTCGGCGTCCAGACCGGTTCCCGGGTCGCGACGAGAGTCGGACCGCAGTGGGTGCTCGCGGGAGGCACCACTCTCATGGTGCTCGCCGCCAGTGGGATCCTGATCGTCAATGCTCTCGGCGGCTCCCTCTTCGCGCTGGTGCCGTTCATGTTCGCCTATACACTCGGCTTCGGTTCCTGCCCGCCGAACAACAACGTGCTGGCCCTCCAGAACCACCGGAAGACCTCTGGCGTGGCGTCCTCGCTGCTGGGCTCCACCAGCATGCTCACCGGAAGCGTCGTCGGGCCGATCATCGGTTCCTTCCAGATGACCGACGCGAGGCCCATGGGCATCGCGATGCTGATCTGCGCCTGCCTGGCTTCGGCATCGCTCTGGCTGGTGCTGCGCCCGAAGAGCCTCCCGAAGTTCGTCTAGGCGCAACATCCGCGCTCTCTCCCGAGCCTGCCGAAAGAAAGGAGATCGCGTGTTCGCGATCGTATTCATTGCCCTGTTCGCCATCATCGCCGTTGTCGCAGCGGCTGCTGCTGCCAAGGCGGAGAGAAGGAGCGCACCTCTGCTCGTTGCGGGCATCGCCCTGCTGCTTGCCATGGGCATCGCCGCCGCCACGACCATGACCATCGTCCCGACGCGCCAGGTCGGCGTCCCGGTGACCTTCGGAAAGCCGGGGACCCCGGTGTCGAACGGACTCCACTTCACGGCACCGTGGACCAACATGGTCCTGATGGACGCCACGATCCAGTCACTGGACGCGACCGGCGAAAGCGCCACCATCGCCAAGGACATCGATCGATCGGATGTCTTCGTCCACAACAACGTGCGATGGTCCATTCAAGAGCAGGAGGCTGCCTCCCTCTACCGGGACTACATCTCTTTCGAGGCCGTAGGGGATGCGCTGGTGCAACCCGCGCTGCGCACCGCCGTGGCCGGCGTCATGTCCACTTACGACCCGCTGGGCAGCGATCAGCCCGGAAACGCCGAACTGGCAGAACAGGTGAAGGACGAGCTGCAGAGCGCCGTCGGCGACCGGGTGGTCATCCACTCGGTGTCGATCACCTTGCTGGACTTCTCGGAGGCGACCCGCGACCGGATAAACGCGCTGAACACCGAGCGCGGCAACACCCGGATTGCGGAACAGCGCGCCGTGACCGCCGCCAAGGACGCGGAGGCGAACCGCATCCTGAGCGAGTCCGTCGGCGGGACGGAAGGCGTGCTGGTGGCGCGCTGCCTCGACCTGATCGGCGAGGGCAAGCCGCTGCCGGCGGGCTTCCAGTGCTGGCCGGGCCAGGCGACCACCGTCGGCGTGATCGCCGGGTCCTAGGGAAGTACTGATCAGTGAGGTGCCAAGTGAGGACGTGGCCTTAGCGGGATGAGATACGACGCCCCGATCCTGGGTGCGTATTGGGGCATACTCGCCCAAGATCTGGGTGGTGTAGGTCGCCCGATCTGGTGCGCCGCAGCCGAGGAATGATTGATCAGTGGTTCCCTAGGT
>DAOLFC010000068.1:0-18878 GCA_035326505.1 Arachnia sp. | reverse complement strand
GGCTGGATCGCGATTCTGGGGAAATCGGCCCTCTGAAACGACGCTGGCCGCACTTTTCCGTCAGATCCCCTCTTTGCCAAGCTGGTTGTGAGTCGGCGAGGACTACCGCGGCAACCGGGCGTGGATCACGTCGCCGACGGCGAAGGCGCGCACCCGGCCGGCGTCGGCGACGAGCAGCCGGCCGAACTCGTCGACCCCCACCCCGCGCCCGGAAACGGTCTCCGTCTCCGACACCACGATCCTCAGGTCGGCGCCGATCGAGGCGCAGCGCCTCTGATACTCGACCCGCACGTCCGCGTCGTCCTGCCACTGCCGATAGAGCCGCTCGAAGTGGGTCAGGACGCCCGCGGCCACCTCGACCGGGCGCGCGTCGAAGCCGGCCAGCAGCAGCGACGTGGCGTGGGGCACCGGAAGCTGGTCGGCGGTGAGCGCCAGGTTGATCCCCATCCCCACGACCGCCTTGGCGCCGTCGGGCCGCTCGATCCGCTCCGACAGGATGCCGCAGACCTTCCGGCCTCCGATCAGCACGTCGTTGGGCCACTTCAGCTCCACCGCGACCCCCTCCGGGGCCAGGGCCTCGAGGGCGTCGGCAATGGCCATGCCCGCCAGCAGCGACAGCCACCCCCAAACCTCCGGGCCGTGCGAGGGCTTCAGCAGCACCGACATCGACAGCGACGCGCCCGCCGGCGACACCCAGGTGCGGGCCAGCCGCCCGCGGCCGCTGGTCTGCTCGTCGGAGATCCGCGCGACGCCCTCGGCGGCGCCGGACCGGGCGCGGGCGGAGAGGTCGGCGTTCGTCGACCCGGTCGACGTCACCCACTCGACGGGCGACCACAAGCTGCGCGCTCCCAGGAGGTGGGACAGTTCGTCGACTCGTAGATCCTCGTTCGGCACGGGAGCCACACTATCGCCAGGAGAATCCTCGTTCCCCTGTACGCCCGGAGGAGGTCCCCTATTGTGTGCTCCATGGAGATAGACATCCACACCACTGCCGGTCGGATCGCGAATCTCGGCGTGCGTATCGAAGAAGCCATTCACGCCGGCTCCCCCGCAGCAGTTGAGCGCCACAAGGCCAAAGGCAAAATGACCGCGCGCGAGCGAGTGCTCGCGCTCCTCGACGAAGGCAGCTTCGCCGAGTTCGACCAGTTCTCCCGGCACCGCTTCTCGGTGTTCGGCATGGAGAACAACAGACCCTTCGGCGACGGTGTGATCACCGGAACCGGCTCGATCCATGGACGCCCCGTCTGCGTCTTCAGCCAGGACGTCACCATCTTCGGCGGCGCCCTCGGCCAGGTGTACGGCGAGAAGATCATCAAGATCCAGGACTTCGCCCTGAAGACCGGCGTGCCGCTGGTCGGCATCGTCGAGGGCGGCGGCGCGCGCATCCAGGAGGGCGTGGTGTCGCTGGCCCTCTACGGGGAGCTGTTCCGCCGCCACACCCTCGCGTCGGGCGTGATCCCGCAGATCTCGCTGATCATGGGCGCGGCCGCGGGCGGCCACGTCTACGGCCCCGCGCTGACCGACTTCGTGATCATGGTCGACCAGACGTCGCAGATGTTCATCACGGGCCCCGAGGTGATCAAGACGGTCACCGGCGAAGAGGTCTCGATGGAGGACCTCGGCGGCGGGCGCACGCACTCCACGAAGTCGGGCAACTCGCACTACCTCGCCGCCAACGAGTCGGACGCGATCGAATACGCGCGTGACCTGCTGAGCTACCTGCCGCAGAACAACCTCGAGGATCCTCCGATCTACGACGACGAGGAGGTCGACCTCACGATCACCGACCACGACCGGGAACTCGACTCGCTCATCCCCGATTCGGCCAACCAGCCCTACGACATGCGCGACGTCATCCACAACGTGCTCGACGACGAGGAGTTCCTGGAGGTGATGGAGCTGTTCGCGCCGTCGATCATCGTCGGCTTCGGCCGGATCGAGGGCCGCTCGATCGGCGTCATCGCGAACCAGCCCACCACCTTCGCCGGCTGCCTCGACATCGACTCGTCGGAGAAGGCCGCGCGCTTCGTGCGCACCTGCGACGCGTTCAACATCCCGGTGCTCACCTTCGTCG
The DNA here is from genome assembly GCA_035326505.1 of Arachnia sp. Taxonomy (GTDB): domain Bacteria; phylum Actinomycetota; class Actinomycetes; order Propionibacteriales; family Propionibacteriaceae; genus Arachnia. The sequence goes on along the minus strand of DAOLFC010000068.1, from coordinate 16,804 downwards.
ACACCCCGGGTTTCCTGCCCGGCGTCGCGCAGGAGCACAACGGCATCATCCGCCGCGGCGCCAAGCTGCTCTACGCCTACAGCGAGGCCACCGTGCCGCTGCTGACGGTGATCACCCGCAAGGCCTACGGCGGCGCCTACGTCGTCATGGGCTCCAAGCACCTCGGCACCGACATCAACTTCGCCTGGCCGACGGCCCAGATCGCGGTGATGGGTGCCCAGGGCGCGGTCAACATCCTGTACCGCCGCCAGCTCGCGGCCTCCGAGAACCCCGACGAGGAGCGCGCGCGCCTCATCCAGGAGTACGACGACGAGCTCACCAACCCGTACGTCGCAGCGGATCGCGGCTACGTCGACCAGGTGATCTATCCGCACGAGACCCGGGCCCAGGTGATCCGGGCGCTGCGGCTGCTGCGCACCAAGCGCGGCGCGCTGCCCCCGAAGAAGCACGGGAACATCCCGCTATGACCGAGGAGACCACGCCGACGGGCAGCGGACTCAGCCTCTCGAAGGCGAACCTTTCGGAGGAGGAGACCGCGGCCCTGCTGGCCGTGCTGTACGCGGGCAGCCGTCAGGAGCCTCTGCACTCCGCCGACGATCGCCCGCGGGCCGGAGGATGGGCGTCGTACTACCGAGGGGTGCGCTCGCCGCTGGTCTACGGGCGCGACGCCTGGCGCACCTACCATCAGCAATGATGCGCCTGGTTCTCGCCTCGAAGTCGCCCGCCCGGCTGGCACTGCTCCGCCAGGCCGGGCTGACGCCTGAGGTGATCGTCTCGGAGGTCGACGAGTCGGCCATCGTCGAGCCCCATCCGGCCCGGCTTCCGATGCTGCTGGCTTCGGCGAAGGGCCACGATGTCGCCGCCCGGATCGCCGGGGACGCGGTGCTGATCGCCTGCGACACCGTCCTCGAGTTCGAGGGCCGCGTCCACGGCAAGCCCGGAACCCCGGAGGCCGCGGCGGCGCTCTGGCGGCGGATGCGCGGCCAGGAGGGGGTGGTACACACCGGCCATTTCGTATGGGTGCGCTCCGGGGGGACGCAGCGTCAGGACGCGCGCCTGGGCACCACGATGGTGCGCTTCGTCGACCTCGACGACGCCGAGATCGATGCCTACGTCGCCACCGGCGAGCCCCAGCGGGTCGCCGGCGGGTTCACCATCGACGGTCGCGGCGGTGCCTACATCACAGCCGTCACCGGAGACCACTTCAACGTGTCCGGACTCAGCCTGCCCCTGTTCCGCCAGATGGTGATCGATCTCGGGATCGACTGGCCCAGCCTGTGGGCTACTGGATCAGCAGCTGCTGGGTGACGATGTCGGCGTAGAGGGTGAGTCCCTCGGCGTCGGCGACGTGTACCACGTCGGCGAGCGGACCCGCGGTGGGTACGAGCTGAGACAGGACGTTCGGCCGCTCCAGCACCCGGCCGGGGTTGAAATGCACGCCGCTGCGCCCGTCGAAGATCGCCAGGTAGAAGATGTCGGCCTCCACCAGTTCCTGGAAGAAGTGGCTGCCGTAGCTGAGCTCGGGGCGGAAGCTGCCGGCGGCGTAGGTGTGCTCGCACAGGACGGCGAACTTGTTCAGGTCGACGAAGTGCGCGGGCACCCCGAGCGAGGCGGTGGTGGTGCCCCAGCGGCCCGGGCCCATCAGCATGGCCGAGCGCCCGTCGAGGGTCCGGTTCACCAGGCCGATCAGCCGCGCCACCTCGTAGCGGGCCTGCTCGCCCAGGGCCAAGTAGGCGTCGGGGCGCACCGCGACGACGAGGTCGAGGGGAAGTTGCGCGTTGCCGCCCATGAAGGAGCCGACGGTGGCGGCGAGACTGCCGGCGGCGTCGAAGTCGGGCATCCGCACGGAGCGTCCGACGCCGCGGGTCTGCAAGGGCCGGCACTGCACCAGGTTGAGCGACGGTTGGCCGTAGCGGTCGACGTTGATGGTGAACTCGGTGTCGACGGGGTGGTCATAGGCCTGGGCGAGGGCCTCCAGCATCTCGGCCATCAGCTCGGGGAGGTCACCCCGCAGCAGGCCGGCGAAGTCGATCACCTCCATCGGCCACTTCGGCGCGGCGCGGCCGAGCTCACGCAGCCGTCGCTCGGCGCCCACGTCGCAGCTGGCCAGCAGCGTCCAGTCGAGCCGGGCGGCGGCCTCGCGCACCACCGGCATGGGCATCGGCCGGATGGTGTCGCCGGCCAGGTCGAGCACGTCGACGCGGCGCTGCGAGTACTTGCCGGCGTCCTCCTCGCCGCCGGGTGAGGCCAGCGGATCGGCCAGCGAGACGATCCGGGCGAAGTCCCCGCCCTTGCGATCGACGGCGCGGGTGCCCAGCCCGACGACGAGCCGGGCCATGCCCCGGTCGGGCAGGTCGGAGTCCCAGACGTAGAGGCTGGAGGAGTTCGCCACCCCCGCGACGGGCGGGAAGAAGAGGTCGCCGAAGAGGTCGCCGGAGACCCGCTGCACCAGGACGGCCATCTGCTCGTCGTGCTCCCCCAGCCCGCGGTCGGCCCGGTAGCGCAGCGCGTCGACCCCGACGGCCGAGGCGTAGACGGTGCGCACCGCATCCTCGAAGGCGTCCAGCCGGGTGTCAGGGTCGCCCTGGTTGGCGAGGAAGACGCTCTCGTACTTGCCGGCGAAGGCGTTGCCGTAGTCGTCCTCCAGCAGCGAGCTGGAGCGCACGATGATCGGGGAGGAGCCGAAGTACTCCATCAGCTGCAGGAACTCCTCGCGCACCCGCTGCGGGAAGCGGCCCTGCGGGATCACCGCGTGCAACTCGGAGGCCGCGTCGAAGTAGCCCTCCTGCTTGTGCCGGGTCCACAGCCGCCACCAGCCGTTGGCGATCAGGAAGCTGACGAAGACGTCCGCCCCGACGAAGAACGAGTCGTGGGGCTCCAGCCTCCCCGCGAACCGGCCTTGCTCGTCGTGCTCCAGCATGGAGCGGGCCAGCAGCATGCCCACCGACTTCCCGCCGATGCGTCCCGTGCCGATCATCCGCGACGCCACCGCGAGCAGGTCGGTGAGGCTCATGTGCGCGCGGCACAGCTCGACCATCCTCCCGTGGTGGCCCACCATCATGCCCAGCAGTTCGTCGCGGGCCGCCAGCTGCTCGGCGTCGCTGCCCGCCAGTGCCGTCCAGGCCTCGTCGACCCGCCGCTCCCACGGCTCCGGATAGTCCACCCGCCGGGCCACCGAGGCGAACAGCCGCGCGGTGACGCCGGAGGAGGTGATCGAGATCGCGTCGCCGCCGGCGAGCAGGTGCGGGAAGAACATCGTCGGAGAATGGCGGCGCCACACCTTGAGCGGCTGCACGTACAGCTCGTCGTCGATGCGATGCAGGTCGAGCAGGAGCTGGGTGGTCTGCCGGATTCCGGCCACCGTCGCGAAGGTGTGCTCGTGGCGCAGCAGCGCGAAGTAGGCGATGGTGTCCAGCTCGAACAGGCGCGGGCAGGTGACCTGGAAGAAGTTCATCACCATCAGGTCGGAGTTCCAGGCCCGGTGGAGGTCGGTGAGCGGGTCGAACACGTAGAACGAGAGCCGCCCCACCTCGGTCAGCAGGGAGAGCACCTCGACGGAGAAGCTCTCGAAGCCGACGGTGGGGTCGATCACCACGGTCTCGATGTCGTCGTGGTGCGCCAGCCAGGGCTCGCGCAGGCCGAAGCGGACATGCACGATGCGCCGCCCGTCGCGCTTGGCCTGAGCGATGAAGGGCTCGACGACGACGGCGAAGTCGCTGGGCACGTCGACGTGCCACACGACGTTGTCGCCCAGCAGCAGACCGTCGATGGTCTCGTCGAGGCCGGCGATCCCGGTGCTGGGACGGTCTTCCGTAGTCATGGCCAACAGGTTACCCAGCGGCGTCGCCAGAGGAGTCGGCTCCGATCTACGACCTGCCCCGGGTCTACGACCCATCCCGGCGCGGCGGGAAGGAAAGGCCGGCGACCTGCCGGCCTCCGTTCACCGCTCCTGTGACGGATGGGTTCACGACGGGGCTTTCTTTACGGTCGCCGGCCTTTCCTCCCCGCCGCACCTCGACGGCCCCAGTCGGGCACGTCGCTCAGGAGAAGCGCTCGGCGTCCGTGCGCAGTGACAGCGCGCTGAGGTCTCCGGTGACGGTGAAGCCCCCCACCCACTTGTCGTTCTCGAAGAGCAGGGAGTCGTCGTTGTCCGCGACGATCTCGTAGCCCATGTCCGCCAGGTTGTCGCGCAGGTACTGGGCGAAGGCGGACCCGCCGGGCTCGCGCGCCACGACGGTGATGTTGTTGACCTGGTCGACGACCTCCACCAGCCCGACAGAGGCGGGCACCGAGAAACCGGCGGGCGCATGAACAAAGCCGAGCTCGGAGAGCAGCACTCCCCCCTCCGGAGCGACGGTGGGCACCGCGGGCGCGAGGGTGGTGGCGCCGGGGCTCGGGGACGCGGACGCGCCCGGGTCAGGCGCGGCGGAGCAGCCGGCGAGCAGCAGGCAGGCCGCCAGCGCCGTCGCGAACGCGCGCCTCACTGGTCGATCAGATCGTCGAGCGCCACGTCGCGCGGATCCTCCAGCGCGAGCCGCACGCCGTAGTCCACCCTGTGAGCACGCGGCGACGGGAGCGCGTCGACGGGGAACCATCCGACGGCGGTCGACTCGTCATCGCCCACCTCCGCGAGGCCACCCGCATAGCGCGCCCGGAAGCCGTGGTCGAGGTACTGGCAGATGTCGCCGTTGTCGTACCGGCTGGGATGCGTGACGCCCAGCCACAGCATCCGCTCCACCTGGATGTCGACGGCGGCCTCCTCCTTCGCCTCCCGCACGGCGGTGACGCTCGGGTTCTCGCCCGGATCGACGATGCCGCTGATCAGCGCCCACAAGCCGTTGTCGGCGCGTCGCACCAGAAGCACCTCCGGGCCCTCCGCCCCCTCGCGCAGCACCACCACCGACGTGCCCATGAGCCAGAGCGGCATGGTTCCGACGTGACGGCGAAGATCCAGGATGAACTGCGGAACCGGCATGGGCCAATAATGGCAGGTTTCGGGAAGCGACCCCTCATCGCGACGGCTCCGACGGCGCGCAGAGGCCCTGTGTTCCGCGCCTCCCCGAAAACTCCACCCCCGCACACGACCCCCGAGCATTGGCTATAGACTCCGGCACAAGAAGCGTTATATAGGAGGCAACGTGGCCAACGCCATAACCAAGGTCTTGATCGCGAACCGGGGCGAGATCGCCGTGCGGGTCATCAGGGCCGCTCGAGACGCAGGTATCGCCTCGGTGGCGGCCTACGCCGATTCCGATTCCGACTCCCTGTTCGTCACCCTGGCCGACGAGGCCTTCGCCCTGAACGGCGCAACCCCCGCGGACACCTACCTGAACGTCGCCAAGCTGCTCGACATCGCCGAGAGATCGGGGGCGCAGGCGGTGCATCCCGGCTACGGCTTCCTGGCCGAGAATGCCGATTTCGCCCAGGCCGTCATCGATGCCGGTCTGATCTGGATCGGTCCCCCGCCGGCGGCCATCGACAACCTCGGCGACAAGGTGAAGGCCCGTCACATCGCACAGAAGGTGGGCGCCCCCCTCGTCCACGGCACCGCAGACCCCGTCGCCGGTGCCGACGAGGTGATCGCGTTCGCCGAACAGTACGGCCTTCCCATCGCCATCAAGGCGGCCTACGGCGGCGGCGGCCGCGGCCTGAAGGTGGCCCGGGAGCTGGGCGAGGTCGCCGAGCTGTTCGAGTCCGCCACCCGCGAGGCGGTCACCGCGTTCGGCAGGGGCGAGTGCTTCGTCGAGCAGTACCTGGACAAGCCCCGCCACGTCGAAACCCAGTGCCTGGCCGACGCGCACGGCAACGTCGTCGTCGTCTCGACGCGCGACTGCTCGCTGCAGCGCCGCCACCAGAAGCTGGTGGAGGAGGCCCCGGCGCCGTTCCTCAACGAGGAGCAGATCGAGACGCTGTACACGTCGTCGAAGGCCATTCTGAGGGAGGCCGGCTACGTCGGCGCCGGCACCTGCGAGTTCTTGGTGGCCACCGACGGCCGGATCTCCTTCCTTGAGGTCAACACCCGGCTCCAGGTGGAACACCCCGTCTCCGAGGAGGTCACGGGCATCGACCTGGTGCGCGAGATGTTCCGCATCGCGCAGGGCGAGGAGCTCGGCTACGACGACCCCGTCGTGCGCGGGCATTCCATCGAGTACCGGATCAACGCGGAGGACGCGGGCCGGGGCTTCATGCCGGCCCCCGGCACCTTGGTCAAGTGGCAGGCCCCCACAGGCCCCGGCGTGCGCGTCGACGAGGGCTATCACGTCGGCATGACCGTGCCCGGCGCCTTCGACTCGCTGGTGGCCAAGATCATCGTCACCGGTGCCGACCGCGATCAGGCCCTCGCCCGCTCGCGCCGCGCGCTGCGAGAGCTGGTGATCGAGGGCATGCCCACCGTCGTGCCGTTCCACCAGGTGGTGCTCGACGATCCGGCCTACACGGCGCCGGGGGGCGACTTCACCGTCCACACCCGCTGGATCGAGACCGAGTTCACGGGCACGATCGCTCCGTACACGGGTCTGCTCGGCGAGGCGGACGACGAGCCGGAGCCCGAGGTGGTGGTCGTCGAGGTCAACGGCAAGCGCGTCGAGGTGAAGCTCCCCGGCGGTTTCGGCGGCGGAACGCGCCCGGCGGTCGGCAAGGTGGCCAAGAAGCCCACCAAGCGCGACCGCGGCGGCGCCAAGGCAGCGGCGCCCAACAGCAACGCGCTGGCGTCGCCGATGCAATGCACCGTGGTCAAGGTCAACGTCGAGGAGGGCGCCGAGGTCAGCGAGGGCGAGGCCGTCGTCGTGATCGAGGCCATGAAGATGGAGCAGCCCCTGCAGGCCCATCGCGGCGGCGTGATCAAGAACCTGAAGGTGGCGGCGGGCGACGCCATCACCAGCGGCTTCGTGATCTGCGAGATCGTCGACGCCGAGTAGCGCACAGCCTGCCCACAGGTCGTCCGTGGACGCTGGGGGTTCCCAGAGATTCTTGGAACCCCCAGTTACATTTGACGGGAGTAGGGAAGAGGAAGCGAGATGGCCTTGTCGTTCTTGACGTTCCTGATCATGGCCATGGTGTTCGTCGTTGTCACGGGCATGACCGTTCGCGCGCTCACCGGGCGCGGAGGACAGAAGCACCTCCAGCCGCCCCGGCAGCCACCCCATCTGCCCGGCCCGCGCATGCCCCACCGGATCATGACGCCCATGCTGGTCCCCCCGAACGGCGGGAGGCCGGTCCACCCGCTCACCCCCGCCGCCCGTCAGGCGTGCGACGACGACATCACCGCCTTCGGCACGGAGCTGCGCGATCTCGACCTCGACGTCGTCGGGCGCCCTCTCGATGACGCCGCCCACCAGGACTACACCCGTGCCCTCGACGCCTATGACGCGGCCAAGCTGCATCTGACGCGCGCGCAGTACGACATCGACGTGCGGCGCGTCGCCGAGATCCTCGAGGAGGGCCGCTACGCCATGGCGTGCGTGCGGGCCCGGGTCAACGGCCGGCCGGTGCCGACCAAGCGCCCGCCGTGCTTCTTCGACCCGGCCCATGGCCCGTCGACCCGCGACGTGACGTGGGCTCCCCCGGGTGGTATCGCCCGCCAGGTGCCGGCCTGCGAGGCCGACGCGCAGCGCGTCCAGGTGGGCGCGGATCCGCGGGTGCGCATGGTCAATGCCGGCGGCGCGCTGGTGCCCTACTGGGAGAACCGCGACTATGCCCCCTGGGTCCAGGGCTACTACCGCCGCTACAAGGACGACCCCAACGTCGGCCGGCTGGTCACCGGTGCCGTCATGGTGGGCGGCTTCAGCATCCTGATGGGCCTGCTCGACGACCTCGGCTGAGCCCGTCTCGCTCCGTTCCGACGGAAAAGTGCGGCCATCAGCGAATTGCCACCCCCAAAGGACCGGAATCCACTGATGGCCGCACTTTTCCGCCGGATCAACGATCACAGCGCCCCCATAGGACGTCCATAGCCCGGCCATGACCGCGCTCCGTAGAAAGGAGCGCATGGCTACACATCCCAAGGAATCCCGCCCGCGACGCCTCCGGCGCGCCATTCTCGCCGTCGTCGTCCCGATCCTGCTCGCGTTCTCCGCCACCACTGCGTGGGCACTCGAACGCTTCGTGATCCCCGACGTGGAGATCGCCGATACCGCGGCCTACGAGGCCCAGCAGAACGAGGCCACCGCGGATGCGGCCATCGGCGAAACCGGTTCCACCGAGGACACCGCCTCCACCGCCACGGCCGAACCCGAGATCACCGTCAAGACGGTGACCACGGGAACCGGCAGCAACACCGTCACCTACTACGTCGCGGATATCGTGCTCTCCGATGCGACGCAGCTGCGCTCGGCCTTCGCCGAGAACCAGTTCGGCGCCAACATCACCGCTCTGGTCAGCGAGATCGCCGAGGACAACGACGCTACCCTCGCCATCAACGGCGACTACTACGGGTTCCGCGACGACGGCATCCTCATCCGCAACGGCACGATCTACCGCGACGATCCGGCCCGCACCGGGCTGGTGATCTACCGCGACGGCGCCATGGCGGTCTACGACGAGACCACCACCAGCGCCGAGCAACTGCTGGCCGACGGTGCCTGGCAGACGCTGAGCTTCGGGCCGGCCCTGGTCGAGAACGGCCAGATCATTGACGGCATCGACGAGGTGGAGATCGACACCAACGTCGGCAATCACTCGGTGCAAGGCACGCATCCCCGCACCGCCATCGGGATCATCGATTCCAATCACTTCCTCTTCGTGGTGGTCGACGGCCGGGAGAAGGGCTACAGCCGCGGGGTCTCCATGACCGAGCTCGCCCAGATCATGCAGGACCTCGGCGCCACCACGGCCTACAACCTCGACGGCGGAGGTTCCAGCGAGCTCTGGTTCGACGGCGAGGTGGTCAACCAGCCCTCCAACGGTGGTGAGCGCGCCACCAGCGACATCCTCTACATCCGATAGGAGCACCCATGTTCGCAATCCTCATTCCCGCTTACGAGCCAGACCTGCGCCTGGCGCAGCTGGTGGCTCAGCTCGACTCCCATCTGCCCGGTGTGCCCGTCTTCGTGGTGGACGACGGCTCGGGGGCCGGGTACACCGATATCTTCGCGACGGTGGCCTCGATGGGGGCCATCGTGCTCCCTCACTCGGAGAACCGCGGCAAGGGGGTTGCGCTTCGCACCGGCTTCGCCGAGATCCACCGGCGGCTGCCGGGCCACGCCGTGGTGACCGCCGACTGCGATGGCCAGCACACCGTCGCGGACATCCTCTCGGTGGCGTCCGCCCTCGACGGCGTCCCCGGCGACGGGCGCCTGATGGTCCTCGGCTGCCGGGCGTTCACGGGCAGCGTTCCCGCGCGCAGCCGCTTCGGCAACACGGTGACCCGGTGGGCGTACCGGGCGGCGACGGGTCGCGACATCCCGGATACCCAGACCGGGCTGCGCGCCTTCTCCTCCACCGCGCTGGACTGGGCACTGAGTGTGCCCGGGGATCGTTTCGAATACGAGTTCCAGTTGCTGCTTCGCGCCTCGGAGGCGGGCGTCGAGCTTTCGACCGTGCCGATCGAGACCGTCTACACCGACGGCAACTCCTCCAGTCACTTCCGGCCGCTCCGGGACTCGGCGCGGGTCTGCGCCCCCCTGCTGAGGTTCGCCGGCTCCGGCCTGCTCGCCTTCGCCGTGGACACCGTCTCCCTGCTGGCACTGCACGGCCTCACCGGGAGCCTGCTGCCCTCCGTGGTGGGCGCGCGCCTGATCAGTTCGTCGGTCAACTTCGCGGTGAACCGTCGCGTGGTGTTCCACCGGGGTCGCGAGGTTCCGGTGCGCACCGCCGCGCTGCGCTACGCCGGGCTGGCGATCATCTTGCTGGCGGCCAACTACGGTCTCCTGACCATCCTGACCGGCGTCGGCCTGCCGTTGCTGGCAGCGAAGATCCTCACCGAGGCGACGCTGTTCATCGCCAGCTACGCGATGCAGCGCTCGGTGGTCTTCACCCCGGAGGACGCGGCGTGGAACGGTGCGACCGGTCTGGTCGACAGGGCGACTCTCTCGCAGGAGTCCGACGCGCTTGCGGCCCAGCTCAATGGGCGCACCGCGAGTTCGCAGTCAGTTCGTCAGCAGCGGCGAGTCGCGCCGGTGCAGGCGACGCGCGGCCTCAGCCAGTGACCCGGACATCGACGGATAGACGGTGAAGACGTGCGAGAAGTCGTCCACGTTGACCCGCTGCGCCACGGCCAGGGAGACCGCGTGGATCAACTCCGACGCCCGCGGGGCCACCACGACGCCGCCGATGATGATCCCCGTCGTCGGCAGGCAGAACAGCTTGACGAAGCCGTCGGTGAACGACTGCATCTTCGACCGGGCGTTGGGCGCCAGGGGCAGCAGCACCGAGGCGACGCGCACCTCCCCCGCATCGACCTGGCTCTGCGTCACCCCCACCGTCGCCACCTCGGGGGTGGTGAACACGTTCGACGATGCCAGGCGCAGGTCCAGCGGGGTGACGGCGTCGCCCAGGGCGTGCCACATGGCGACGCGGCCCTGCATGGCCGCCACGGAGGCCAGCGCGAAGACGCCGGTCACATCGCCGGCGGCGTAGATGTTGCGCACCGAGGTGCGGCTGACCTTGTCCACGACGATGTGACCGGACGGCGTCAACTGCACGCCGGCCCCCTCCAGACCCAGGTCCTGCGTGTTGGGGGTGGCGCCCACCGCCATCAGGCAGTGCGATCCGCGCACCTCCTGCCCGTCGGCCAGCGTGACGACGACGCCGTCGCCCTCGTGGCGGGCCGCCACGGCGCGGCACTCGGACATGATCGTCATGCCTCGCGATTCGAAGTTGCGCTGGATCACGGCCGAGGCGTCCTGGTCCTGCGACGGCAGCACCTGGGTGCGCGAGGACACCAGCACCACGTCGCAGCCGATGGCGTCGTAGGCGGAGGCGAACTCGGCGCCGGTGACCCCGGAGCCCACGACGATGAGCCGCTCGGGCACCTCGGTGAGGTTGTAGACCTGCTTCCAGTTGAGGATCCGCTCCCCGTCGCAGCGGGCATCGGGCAGTTCGCGGGGCGTGGTGCCGGTGGCCACCAGGATGACGTCGGCGGGCAGCACTTCGTCGCCGGCGTCGGTGGTGACGATCACGCGCTCGCGCCCGTCGAGCCGGGCGGTGCCGATGACGATGCGGATGCCGTCGGCCTCCAAGCGGGCGCGGATGTCGCGCGACTGGGCCCGGGCCAGCTCCATCACACGCTGGTTGACCTCGGCCAGGTCGACGTGGACCACCTCGTGCGCCTCGCCGTGGAACTTCAGGCCGATCTGCTTCGCGCTCTGGATCCGGGCGACGACCTCCGTCGTCGCGATGAGGGCCTTCGACGGCACGCAGTCGGTCAGCACCGCGGCGCCGCCGAGTCCGTCGCGTTCGATCAACGTGACGTCGCCGCCCAACTGCTTGCCCACCAGCGCGGCCTCGTACCCACCAGGTCCACCGCCGACGATCACAACTCTGGTCACGCCACACATCCTCCCACACCCTTTCCCCCGGTGCCGGTTCCGTCGCGGTTCCGCGGGGAAGAGGTTCCGCCCGCGCCACCTCATATCCTTGCCAGCATGACCGAGAATCCGCAGACCCTGGCGGCCACGGCCGCGTCGCTGCTCTCCGAGAAACTGGGGCTCCCCCGGATCGACCTGGCCCTGGTGCTGGGCTCGGGCTGGGCCGGCGGCGCCGATCGACTGGGCGAGAAGCTGGGCGAGATCCCGCTCGGCGACGTTCCCGGCTTCGCGAGACCCGTGGTGGCCGGCCATGGCGGCGCCATCGTCGCGGTGCGCACCGCGGGCGGCAAGGTGGCGGCCATCTTCACCGGACGCACCCACTACTACGAGCAGCGGGGGGTGGCCGCGGTCGCGCACGGCGTGCGCACCGCCGCCGCCTGGGGGGCGACAACGCTGGTGCTCACCAACGGCTGCGGCGGGCTGAACCCCGACTGGGCGCCGGGCACCGTCGTGCTGCTGAAGGACCACATCAACCTCACCGGCGCGACCCCGCTGGTGGGGGCGTCCTTCGTGGATCTCTCCGAGGCCTACTCGACGCGGCTGCGCGCCCTGGCGCGCGAGGTGGATCCGACGCTGCCCGAGGGGGTCTACGTGCAGTTCCCCGGCCCCCAGTACGAGACCCCGGCGGAGGTGCGGATGGCCGGCATCCTGGGCGGCGACCTGGTGGGCATGTCCACCGCGCTGGAGACCATCGCCGCCCGCGAGGCGGGGCTGGAGGTGCTCGGCTTGTCTCTGGTCACCAACGCCGCGGCCGGGCTCAGCGCGTCGCTCCTCGATCATGCCGAGGTGCTGGCCGCCGGTCGCGACGCGGGCCCCCGGCTCGCCGCCCTGTTGTCCCGGATCGTCGCGAAGCTGTGAGGTGCCTGCCATGACGGAACTGATCGCCGCCGCGACTGCGTGGCGCGACGCGGACATCGACCAGGACACCCGGGAGCAGCTCGATCAGCTGCTCGTTCAGTCGGCGGCCGAGAACGACGCGATCTCCGCGCCCGCCCGCAAGGAACTGGCCTCGGCCTTCGCCGGTCCCCTGGAGTTCGGGACGGCCGGGCTGCGCGGCCCGCTCGGGCCGGGTCCCGCACGCATGAACCGCGTCGTCGTCACCCGGGCCGCGGCCGGCTTCGCCGCGTGGCTGACCGGCCGGGGCCTCGGCGGCGGAAGGGTGATCGTCGGCTACGACGCGCGGCACAAGTCGGCGGCGTTCGCCCGCGACACTGCGGAGATCATGGCCGGGGCCGGGTTCGAGGTGCTGCTGTGCGCCGAGCCGACGCCGACGCCCGTGGTCGCCTTCGGCATCCGGCACGACGGCTGCGTCGCGGGAGTGGTGGTCACCGCATCGCACAACCCGGCGCAGGACAACGGCTACAAGGTGTACCTGGGGGACGGCTCGCAGATCGTCGCGCCGGCTGACGCCGAGATCGCCGACCGGATCGCGGAGGTGGACTCCGTCCTGGAACTGCCCCGCTCCGGCGACTATGCGACGGTGGGCGGCGAGTTGCTTGAGGCCTACGTGCTGCGCGCGAGCTCCCTTCTTCCCGCCGGCGGCCCCCGCGACGTGCGATGGGTCCACACGTCGCTGCACGGCGTCGGCGCGCAAGCCGTCCGGGCCACCGCGCACGCTCTCGGGTTCCCTGCGGCCTCCGAGGTACCCGAGCAGGCCGACCCCCACCCCGACTTCCCGACCGTGGCCTTCCCCAACCCGGAGGAGCCCGGCGCGATCGACCTGGCCCTCTCCCTGGCCCGGGACACCGCCGCCGACGTAGTGATCGCCAACGATCCCGACGCCGACCGGTGCGCCGTCGCGACCATCGTCGACGGCGGCTGGCAAATGCTCACCGGCGACGAGCTGGGCGCGATCCTGGGCGACGACGCGATCCGTCGCGGGGTGCCCGGCCGGTTCGCCAGCTCGGTGGTCTCCTCCACCTGGCTCTCCACGATGGCCAAGACCGCGGGCCGGGACCACCGGACCACGCTCACCGGCTTCAAGTGGATCGGCCGGGTGCCCGACCTGGCCTTCGGCTACGAGGAGGCGATCGGCTACTGCGTCGATTCCGCCGCCGTGCCGGACAAAGACGGCATCACCGCCGCCATGACGGTGCTGCGCCTCGTCGCCGAGCTGAAGGCCGCCGGGCTGACGCTGGCCGACCGGCTGGACGAGATCACCAGGCGCGACGGGTTGCACGCCACCAGCCAGCTCGCGGTGCGCGTCGCCGATGTGTCAGTCATCGCCGACGCCATGGCGCGCCTGCGCCAGGCCCCTCCGGCCACCTTGCTGGGCGAGCCCGTCGAGGTGGTGGATCTGGCCGCCGGCACTCCGGAACTCCCGCCCACCGACGGCGTGGAGCTGACCGGCGCGACGGTCCACGTCGTCGCGCGCCCGTCCGGCACGGAGCCCAAGCTGAAGGTCTATCTGGAGGCCCGGCTGAGCTTCGAGGAGTCGGCCGATCCGGCCCAGGCCCGCGCCGAAGGAGCCCGCCGCCTGGCGAGGCTGCGCAGGGAGATGGCGACGGCGATCGGGCTCTAGCCGAACCATCCAGGCAGTGGTCATTTCCTGTTGGTGTACCCACAGGAAATGACCACTGCTTCCCCACTGGGGCGCCTCGGTACTCTGGAAGACATGAGAACCGCGCGTCTGGCACTATCGGCTCTTCTCCTCGCCCTGATCGGCGTGTTCGGGGTGGTCTCCCCGGCGATGGCCGACGACAGCGCTCCGATCACCCGGTACCACGTCGACGTGAACCTCACTCCCGAGGGCGTCGCTCAAGTGACGATCGACATGGTGATGGACTTCTCCGTCGTCAGCGGGCGCGGGCCGCAGCTGCTCTTTCCCGAAGTCCAGGACGCGGGCGACAATCATCCGAACATGCAGTACGTCTTCGACTACGCGAACTGGCAGGTGTCCTCGGACACGGGGGCGCGCGTCGACATGCATCAGGAACGCGGCAACGGTGCGCTCGGCCTCAGGATCGGCCACCAGGACTACGTCAACCACGAGCCGCAGCAGTACACCGTGCGCTACGACGTCACGGGATTCATCGTCTCCGATCATCCGAAAAGCGGGATGGACGAGTTCAGCTGGGACGTGATGGGCGAGTCCGCGACCTCCCGGATCCAGGACCTCCAGGCGACGGTGACGGGGCCGGCTGTTGTCGAGCAGGTGGACTGCTTCTACGGCTCGTCCTACCAGAACAAGTGCCGTGCTGAATCGAGCGGTGACACCGCAACGTACTCCGTGGAAGCGCTCGACCCCGGCGCCCCCATGCAGATCGTCGCGGGCTTCCCCGCGGGCACCTTCGGAGGGGTGCAGCAGACGTTGCGCGAGAAGCCCACGTTCGAAAACGTCGTGGGCAACGCCTTCGAAGCGAACCCCACGACGCTGGGCGTCACTGGCGCCGGCCTGGCCGCGGCGGTGCTGGGGTGGGTCGCCATCCGCCGGCGTTTCACCCGCGACGAGGTGTTCGTCGGCCTGACCCCCGGCGTGACGCCGGTCAAGGGGCAGGAGGGCACCATCGGCAAGCAGAAGGGCAAGATCACCGTCGCGGTGCAATTCCAGCCGCCGAAGGGATCCACGCCCGGCGAGATCGGGACGCTGATCGACGCGACCGCGAACAACATCGACATCTCCGCCACCATCGTCGACCTCGCGGTGCGCCGTTACCTGCGCATCGAGACGCTGCCCAATCAGGAGATCCGCCTGGTGCAGCTCCCCATTCCGGCGCACGTCGGCGAGCTCAAGCCCTTCGAGTCGAAGCTGCTCACGAAGCTCTTCAAGGCCGGCCCTGTGGTGACCATGGAGGACCTGAAGGGTGAGTCGTACGCCACGCTCCAGCCGAAGACGAAGGAACGCCTATACAAGCAGGTGGTGGCCAATGGCTGGTTCCACAGCCGCCCCGACCACGCCATCGTCGCCCCGCTCGTGCTCGGCATCTTCCTCACCGTCGGCGGCCTCCTGATGACGCTGTTCCTCGGCTTCGCCGGGTGGGGGCTGGCGGGCATCCCGCTGCTGGTCTTCGGCATCGGCGTCCTGGCGCTGATCGGCAAGTTCCGCACCCGCACCGCCCAGGGCTCCGCGGTCCTCGCCCAGGCGAAGGGCTTCGAGCTCTATCTGCGCACCGCGGAGGCCGATCAGATCAAGTTCGAGGAAGGCGTCGACGTCTTCAGCAAGTACCTGCCCTACGCCATGATCTTCGGCGTGGCCGACCGGTGGGCCAAGGTGTTCTCCGAACTCGGCCAGCGCGGCGTCTACGACGCCGACCTGAGCTGGTACTACGGCGCCAACCTGTACAACGCCTACTTCTTCTCCTCGGCGCTCAACACCGTGTCGTCGTCGCTGTCCAGCGCGATGAACTCGGCCGTCGCGGCCGGCATGACCTCGTCGACGGGAAGTTCGTCGGGCTTCAGCGGCTTCAGCGGCGGTGGCGGCTTCGGCGGCGGCGGCGTCGGCTCCTGGTAGTCGTCGCGACCGTCGCACACCCCAGCCTGACCAGCCACCCGACGGACGCCAGCCTTCCTGCTCGACGCCAGCCTTCCTGCTCGACGCCAGCCTTCCTGCTCGACGCCAGCCGTATACGGCTGGCGGATTGCACTAGCGCTGGCGTCGAGCAGGAAGGCTGGCGTTTGTAAGCCCGAGGCGGGCAGGGCTCAGCCGATGGGCGCCCATTCCGGACCGGTCTGGCCCAGCTTCTCGTCCAACTTCTGGAACAGCGGCGACGGCTTGGCCAACGGCGTGCCGGCGACGACGGGACGCGACGCCCAGACCGCCTGCTGCGACGCGTAGTCGCCCTGCAGCGTCGGGTAGGTGAGGTCTTCGTCGGTGACCTCGACGATCTGCGGCTGCGCCGCCCACACGCCCTCGTTGCCCAGCGCCTCGAAGATCCTCTGCGCCGAGTGCGGCAGGTAGGGGGTGAGCAGGGTGTTGCAGTCGCTGACCACCTGGAGGGCGACGTGCAGCACGGTGTCGCGGCGCTCCGGGTCGTCCTTCAGCTTCCAGGGCTCCTGGTCGGAGAGGTACTTGTTGGCCAGGCCGACGATGCGCATCGCCTCGGTGATGCCCGCCTTGAAGCGGCGCGCGGCGATGTGCTCCCCCACCGTGTCGAAGGCGCCCTTGGCGGCGTCGAGCAGGGCGCGGTCGTCGTCGGTGAACTCACCAGCGGCGGGGATGGCGCCGGTGTTCTTGAATGCCATGGAGATCGAGCGGTTCACCAGGTTGCCCCACTCGTTGGCCAGCTCGAAGTTGATCCGGCGGACGAACTCCTCCCAGGTGAAGTCGGTGTCCTGGTTCT
>DAOLFC010000067.1:0-19025 GCA_035326505.1 Arachnia sp. | reverse complement strand
AGCACCGCCCTGCGGCGCCTCCGGTGGCGCTGCCCCTGCGGGGGCAGCGAGGATCGCAACACGACCCCCGACCCGTACGGCTACGCGGTCCCGGGTGACGCTGCCCTCTCAAGGGCAGCGAGGACTGCGTCGAGGTTGCGAGGATAAGTGACGCGGCGCTAGCAGCAGTGGAGCCTACCTGTCGTACATCTCTTGAGCTCTCCATCCCGGCATCCCCAGCTGAGCCCCGATACTGGGCCAGGAGATACCAAGTTCTCTGGCTACGGCGACGACTTCGCCTATCACAGAGGTGGGTGATCCATGAGCCGCCACTGCACGCAAAGCCTGCATCACCAATGCGACACACCGGTGGTGGGCCGCAGATCCGCTGCCTCGGTCGCTTCTGTTAGCCATCTGCTTCTCTCTTCCTGCGAGGAACGACCAGGCGTCTCACCCTTCCCGACCCATCGTCGGTGTGACGGGGTTTCGCGCAACCTGGTAGTCGCGAACACTTTTGCTCACCATAGCATGCTAACAACATCATTCATGTGAATTGGGTGACCATGTATGCACTACTCTAAATTTCACGAGGATGTTCCTCAAAGACAGCGCCTCACGGCGAGGATCGCAACACATGGCTGATGTTGTTTGCAGCAACAAAGGCCCGCTCGCGTGATAGTGAGCGGGCCCGAGCCAGGCCAGTGTGCCATCCAGCCGAAGGTGGCACCTACCGACAAGGGAGGGCGCTCGAGCGATCCTCTCGCGCCTCGTAGGCAACCTCAGACGGTTCACCCACAAGCAGCAAGGCATCCCGGGTCACCGCGGCGGTCTCCTCACCCGAGCGCGCTTCAACGCCCTTGATCACCGTCAACAGCCATGACCACACCGTGTCGTCCCCACCGACCGCGCCCGCTGCCCTCCAGCTCAGCTTTGACCGCTCTGGTCAAGCACATTGCGACGTAAGACTCCACGTTGTCACCCGGCACCCGCCAGCAGAGGTGGGGCTGAGCGTCTCAACCAAAGATCGCCCTGGGCAAACCCCCGGACACCGAGCAGACCCGCGCCTGATCCACCCACCCGGAAGGCTCGTAGGCTGAGCACATGAAGACGCACTCCGAACCATGGCGACGGGCCGCCTCGGGCGCGGGACTGCTGGGCGCCGACGGCTCTCTGACCACCACCGTCTTCGCCGAGATGACCGCCCTCGCCGCACGCACCGGCGCCGTCAACCTGGGCCAGGGCTTCCCCGACGAGGACGGCCCCGACGAGGTGCTCGACGCCGCCCGCGACGCGATCGCAAGCGGTGCCAACCAGTATCCGCCGGGACGCGGGCTACCGACGCTGCGCGAAGCCATCGCGTCTCACCAAGGCCGCTTCTACGGCATCGACACGGACCCCGACACGCAGGTGCTGGTCACCGTCGGTGCCACCGAGGCCCTGGCGGCGACCCTCCTCGCCTTCATCGAGCCCGGCGACGAGGTGGTGGTGCTCGAGCCCTACTACGACTCCTACGCCGCCATCACGGCGCTCGCCGGCGGGCGCCTCCGCCCCGTTCCGCTGCGCTATCCCGACTTCCGGCCCGACGCCGACGACCTCCGTCGCGCCGTCACCGACCGCACCCGCATCATCCTGATCAACTCGCCCCACAACCCCACCGGCACGGTCCTGGACCGCCAGACGCTAGAGCTGATCATCGAGCTCGCCCATCGGCACGACGCGCTCATCGTCGCCGACGAGGTCTACGAGCATCTCACCTTCGGCACGCCCCATCTGCCCATCGCGGGACTGCCCGGCGGGTTCGCGCGCACCGTGTCCGTCTCGTCGGCGGGCAAGACCTTCTCGGTGACGGGCTGGAAGATCGGCTGGCTCACCGCCCCCGCCGAGTTGGTCGCACGCATCCTGGCGGTCAAGCAATACCTCACCTTCACCGGCGGGGCTCCCTTCCAGCTGGCGATCGCCGTCGGGCTGGGCCTCCCCGACGAGTGGTTCGCCCATGCGGCGACGCGGCTGCAGGCCCGACGCGACCTCCTCACCCCGGGCCTGCGCGCCGCGGGCTTCGCCCTGTCCCTCCCCCAGGCCGGATACTTCGTCGTCGCCGACGCGTCGCCCCTCGGCGCCACCGACGCGGCCGCGTTCTGCCGCAAGCTGGCGACCTCGGCGGGCGTGGCGGCGATCCCGCTGACCGCCTTCGCCGGCCCATCCCGCACCGACCTCACCACCCTGGTGCGCTTCGCCTACTGCAAGCGCGACGATGTCCTCCGCGAGGCGGCGACCCGCCTGTCGGCCTGGGCGAGCGCCCCAGGACGCTGATCCCTACGCCGTCTCGTCCGGCCCGGGAGCGAGCGGCCCAGGAAGCCTGGAGGGCGCGACGGGGACGATCCACTCGACCAGCGGGCCTACGTCGCGAACGGGACCGAGCGAGACGAACCACGGGCACGCCGCGCCCAGGAGCAGCACCCCAGCACCGGATCTTGGAACATCTACGACTCACCATCAGCTCATGGATGTCCAGGCCTCTCGAAGCCATCGCCACCGTAGGCGAACTCCACGTCGTACGAAAACTGGGACGTGGTCCGCTCTCCCCTGCCCCTGACGGTCAGAGTACCGACGGCGACCGTCCTGCCACCCCGATCAAGATGCAGTTCGATCTTGCGACGCGCACGCTCGTCAGGCATCGTCGACCGCCTTGGGCGTGCGCTTCGGGCCGGGACGCCGCACGCGCCGGACCTCCGCACGATGAGCCATCTCCCGCCCCCATTGACTCCGATAGGGGTCGAGCACCTCAATCACCCGGTCGTCAAGCTGCATCCGTTGCGACGGCTCGATGCGCGCCACGACGATGACCGCAGGCACCGCTCCGGGCGTCGCTGCAGGGAACCCGCGCCACTGGCGGAGAAGGCAGGGGACGAGCAGGTCGGGCGTAAGTTGGGCGCGTGATGATCTTGTTGGCGGGCGGGGGGCGCGCGAATGTCGCCGGGGTGCAGCTCGCGTGGGCAGCGGCGGAGACCCGAAGCGACCGACGGTTCCGTGCGCGCACACTGCTGCGCGAGCTGCTGAGCGTTGGTACGCGTCTTGCGTTCACTCAGGTCTGCAGCCGGTGCGGGGGCGAGCACGGGCAGGTGCGCGTGCTGATCGACGGGCGCCCGGGGCCGCTGGTCAGCGTGAGCTACACGGGGCAGCTGGCCGTCGTGGCAGTCGCGCCGCCGGGCGCGACAGCCTTGGGGATCGACGCCGAGATCGAATCGGATGCCACGCGACGGGCGGTACGCGAGGCGATCGGTGCCGATGATCTGCGGGCGTGGCTGCGCTGGGAGGCAGCGGCGAAGGCGCGCGGCACCGGGCTGCGTGAGCTCCCGGCCACGGAGACATCGAACTCCCCGGCGCTCACGTTTCACGAGTTCGCGGTCGAGCTGGACACCGGAGAGCGAGCACTGGTCAGTGTCGCGATCGGCTGAAGATCTACGCCAGGCGCGGCGGTAACGGTGGCAGCGCGGCGCCTTCGAGCCACGCCTGCCAGAACCCGGCCAGCTGCTCGCCGGCGACGTCCTCGGCCAGCCGCTGGAAGTCGCGGGAGACCACGAGTCGGTGTCGGTTCTCGGTTGCCCAACGCAGCATCAACTCGCGGAAGCGCGTCGCCCCCACCGTGCGCCGCAGCGACTCGAGCACCAGCGCTCCGCGCTTGTAGACCCTGTCGTCGAACATGTCGTCGGGGCCGGGATCCGCGAGCTTCAGGTCCTGCGGAAGGTCAGAGAGTCGCGCGTGGTGCGCTTCGGCGTGGTCGGCGGTCGTCAGACCACCGGACGCCTCCGACCAGATCCACTCCGAGTAGCACGCGAAACCTTCGTTCAGCCAAATGTCGCGCCACTCGGCGAGGCCGACGCTGTTGCCGAACCATTGATGTCCCAGCTCGTGTGCGATCAGCCGTTGCTCTTCGGGAGCGTTGTGGTTGATGCCGAACGTCACCATCGCTTGCGCCTCAAGCGGAATCTCAAGTTGCTCGGCGGTGACCACAATGGTGAGGTTGGGTTGCGGGTACGGACCGAACCACTCCTCGAAGACGCGGATGATCTCAGGCACGCAGTCGAAGGCTTCCCGCGTCTGCTGCGCCTGAGCGGGCGGCGTCACCAGCCGCGCGTTCGGCACGCTCTCGATGGCGAGGGGGTATTCCCGATACGGGCCCACGTGGGCGGCCAGCAGGTAGGTCGCAGTCGGCACGTCGCATTCGAAGCTCCAGCGGCGGGTGTCACCCTTCGCCTTCACCCGACCTGGCGCGCCGGTGACCGCCACAAAGAAGTCGCGGTGCGTCGTGAAGCGCACCGAGTAGGTCGCACGGTCGTCGACGCGATCGTTGCAGGGGAACCACGTCGGGGCTCCGGTGGGCTGTGATGCGACGAGCGCGCCGCCGTCGAGTTCTTCCCAGCCCAGTGCACCCCACCGCGAGCGGCGTGGGCCGGGCCGGCCCGCGTAATCAAGTTCGACAGTGAGCCGCTGGCCGACGGCCAGGGGCTTCGCAAAGCGCAGGCACACCGCGCGGGCATCCGATTTCACCTGCTTGTGCGTCTTGCGGTCCACACGCGCCGCGCCGACGCGCAGCCCGACGAGGTCGAAGCGCAGCGACTTCGTCGGCTCGAGCGCCTCGATCGTCATCGTCGCGCGCCCTTCGAGACGGTTGGTACGCGGGGTGTAGCCAAGGTCAAGATGGTAGTGCTCTACCCGGTAGCTGCGGTCTCCGCTCTGCGGCGTGTACTGCTTCGGCATGGGATGACGACTCTAGGTCATTTCGTCGATTGGTACGCGCGCACCTTCACCGCCCGCCAGGGCCCGATCGGGTTGCCGCTCCACCGCGAGCCGACCGGAACGCTTTCGCCGCGCATCACGAGGGAGGCCGGGCCGACGGTGGCGTGCGCGCCGATGTGCGCGGCGGGCAGAATCACGCTGTGCGGCCCAAGGGTCGCCCCCTCGCCCAACTCGACCCCGTCGACGCTCATGATGCGGTCGTGGAACAGGTGCGTCTGCAGCACGCAGCCGCGGTTGACGGTCGCGCCGTCGCCGAGCGTCACGAGATCGGGTTCGGGCAACCAGTAGGTGTCGCACCAGACGCCGTGGCCGATCTTCGCGCCGAGCGAGCGCAGCCACACGGTGAGGGCGGGCGTGCCGGCGGCGCTGCGCGCAAACCATGGCGCGGCCAGCATTTCGGTGAACGTGTCGCTCACCTCCGTGCGCCACACGAAGCTCGACCACAGCGGCGACTCCCCAGGCCGGATCGGGCCGACGACGACCCATTTCACGATGGTTGAGATCGCGGCGGCGACGGCCCCGGCGACGAGCATGATGACGCCGGAGAGCAGCAGCGTCCAGAGCCATCCGATGTCTTGCCACAGCCACGCAAAGGTGAACAGCACGCTGAGGCCGAGCCAGCAGCTGGCGACCATGGCGAAGATACGGCACATCTCCCACAGCGCCCTGGCAAGGCGCAGCCCGCCTCCGGGGTTGTATGTGCGCGAATCGTCGCTGGACTGCGCGACGCGGCGCAACCGCACCGGGGGCGAACCGAGCCACGACGACCCGGCCTTCGCCTTCTCGGGAGCGACGGACAGCACAGCCACGAGCGAATCCTTCGGCACGCGGTGGCCGGGGCCAGCCATGCCCGAGTTACCCAAGAATGCGCGCTTGCCGATATGCACGGGGCCGATGCGCAGCCAGCCGCGACGCAACTCGTACGAGGCGACCATCGTGTCGTCGGCGAGGAATGCGCCGTCGTCGATGCGCGTCATGCTGGGCAGCAGGAGCACCGTCGAGGCCTCGACATTCTTGCCTACCTGTGCGCCTAGCAATCGCAGCCAGGTGGGGGTGATCAGGCTCGAATAGATGGGGAACAAGAAGTTGCGAGACGCGTCGAGCAGGCGCTCGGTCGACCAGACTTGCCACCCCACGCGGCTCAGCACAGGGTGGGTGCCCGGCGCGAGCCCGATCGAGAACAGCCGGACGAGAACGATCACGGAGAGCGCGTAGCTGAACCCCGCGAGGAGCACGGCGGGCACAAGCCACCACAGCGCAGCGACATACGCGTGGCCGAGCGTCTCGCTCCCACGGAGGCCGTGGGCCACCACCAGCCCGCCGAGCGCGAACGCGATGACCGGCAGGAGGGCGACCAACACAGAGGAGACGCCGTAGACGGCTTGCCAGAAGCGGGATCGGGGAGCGGAACCTTTCGGCCAGTGCGCCTCGGTGCCGCCACCCACACGCACGGCCGGGGAGCCCGCCCAGGTTTGGCCGGCCTTCACGCCCCCGAAGACTGCCGACCCCGGGGCGATCTCGGCGCGAGCCCCGACCCGGGTGCCGGGCGCGAGGGTGCTGCGCGCGCCGACGGTGGCGTTCTCCCCGACGCGTACCTCGCCGATCCGCAGCAGGTCACCGTCGATCCAGTAGCCGGTGAGGTCAACCTCGGGTTCAATCGCGGCGCCGTCGCCGACGCGCAGCATGCCAGTGATGGGCGGCAGTGTGTGCATCGTGACGCCGCGCCCGATCTTTGCTCCGAGGGCGCGCGCATACAGCGTCACCCAGGGCGCGCCAGCCAGCCCGACGGCTTCGATCTGCGCCGCGAACTGCTCGGCGAGCCAAAGCCGCATGTGTACTTTGCCGCCGCGCGGATAGTCGCCCGGCTTCACGCCAAGCAGAAGGAGACGTGCGGCCAGCGCCGCAATGCCCATACGTCCGAGCGGTGTGCACACCAGCACGATCGCGATGAGCAACACCCACCAGGGCACACTCGGCAGGACCGCGAACCCGGTTGTCAGGTTGAGGATCGCGCCGGTGGTCAGCATGTACACGATCCAGCGCACGCCGCTCACGATGAACAACGGCACCCCGACCAGGGTCTGGGTCCACTGCGTGCGGCGCCGCGTCGGCTTCGGCTCACGGAATCCGCCGTCGCCGCTGGCTTCGGATGTGGCGTCGATCGCCTTGGCCATCGCGCGCAACCTCGGTACGTCGTAGATATCGGCGACGGTGAACTCCGCCACCCGGACGCGCACGCGCGAGACCAGTTGTGCTGCGGCGAGCGAGCCGCCGCCGAGGTCGAAGAAGTCGGCAGCGGCTGATGGCACGGGCACACCCAACACAGCTTGCCACTGCTCCAGCAGCTACTGCTCCGTGTCGCTGAGCCCTTCGACGCGGGGACCCTCGATGTCGGGTAGCGGCCACGGCAGCGCGTCGCGGTCGACCTTGCCCGAGGTGCGCACGGGCAACTCGGCGACGACGGCGAGCAGCGGCATGACGCCTGCGGCGAGGCGGCCGGCCAGGTACTCGCGCGCCGCGCGGCGATCGAGCGGCTCGTCGCCCTCGACCACGAGGTAGCCGACCAGGACCGGAACGCCCGCCTCGCTCTTGCGCACCGCGGCGGCCGCGGCGGTGACACCGGGAAGGTCTTGCAGCGCGTTCTCGACCTCGCCCAGCTCGATCCGGCGACCGCCGACCTTCACCTGATCGTCGGCACGCCCGACAAACATCAAACCGGTGGGTTCGTAGCGCACCAGGTCGCCCGAGCGGTACGCGCGATCCCAGCCGAGCGACGGCATCGGTGCGAACTTCTCGGCATCCTTCGCCGGGTCGAGGTATCTCGCGAGGCCTACGCCACCGATGATGAGCTCGCCGGTCTCGCCCACCGCGACGCGGTTGCCCTCGCCGTCGACGACGGCCAAGTCCCAGCCGTCGAGTGGCAAGCCGATGCTCACCGGGGAGACGCCGTCCATGCGGCAGCCGCATGCGACCACCGTGGCCTCGGTCGGGCCGTAGGTGTTCCAGACCTCGCGACCCTCCTCAACCAGCCGTGCCGCCAGCTCGGGTGGGCATGCCTCGCCGCCGAAGATGAGCAGCCGCACGTTCTCGATCGCTTCGTGCGGCCACATCGCCGCGAGCGTCGGTACGGTCGAGACAACGGTGATGTCCTGACGGACCAACCACTGCGCGAGGTCTTCACCGGAACGCACGAGCGCACGCGGCGCGGGCACCAGGCAAGCCCCGTGCGCCCACGCCAGCCACATCTCTTCGCACGAGGCGTCAAAGGCGACCGAGAGGCCCGCGAGCACACGGTCGCCAGGGCCCAAGGGCGCGTCTTGCAGGAACAGCCGGGCCTCCGCGTCGACGAACGCGGCGGCGGAGCGGTGCGTCACTGCGACGCCCTTGGGTATGCCGGTGGAGCCGGAGGTGAAGATGATCCATGCATCGTCGTCGAGCGTGGGGTCTGCGGCATCCGAGGGCGCCACTTCGGCGGCCGGGGTAGCCCCGTGCGCCCGCCGCGCGACGTAGCCTTGGTTGCCGACGATGCCCGCGACCTCGGCCTCGTCGAACACCAGGCGTGCCCGCTCATCGGCGTCGTCGGCGTCGACCGGCACGTACGAGGCGCCAGCGAGCATGATGCCGAGGATGGCGATGTACAGCTGCCTCGAACCGCTGTCGACGCGCAGGCCGACGCGGTCACCCCGGCGCACGCCGGCGGCACGCAGTGCGGCGGCCTGGCGTTCGCTCGCGTCACGCAGTTCGGCGTAGCTGAGCGCCCCCGAACCATCGTCGAGCGCACTCGCCTCGGGGTGAGCCGCGGCCGTGGCGCGCAGAATGTCGACGAGGGTGCGCTCTGGTGCCGCCAGCTCGCCGCGCATGAGCGGCAGCTGCGAGCGATCGGAAGCCTCGGCGTCTGGGAGTGTGTTGCGTTTTGTCATAGCGGATCAGCGGAACTCTGCCACATCAAGGTAAACAGACAGTGAGGATGAAGAAGCCTAGCGGTCAGTCCCGCCCAACACATCCGGCGCGACGGGGACGATCCGCTCGAACGGCGGCCCCCCGTCGCGATGAGGATCGACGAGGGAGACGAACCACGGGCACGCCGCACCCAGGAGCAGCACCGCGACGACGACGCCGGCGAGGCCGACGACGATCGCCCGCAGCAGCAGGGAGGCTCCTGGCGTCATGACTCCTCCTGACGTATCCGGCGGCCCCGGGAATGATGCCGGTCGGCGAGGCACCTGTTTCCTGCCGACCAGCGCTCCCCAGCTTTCCGGGAACCGGCCCTCCTCCGCATCGGCCGACAGCAGGCACCTGCATACCCCACAGGGATGACACCGACGCCCGGGGCCGACCCTGTGGTGCCAGTGGAACCCCTACGTCGGCATCGGGTCGTCAGGGTGTACGAAGCCGCTGCGGTAGGCCAGCGCGACGGCGGCGGCACGGTCGCGGGAGCCGGTCTTCAGCAGGATCCGGGCGACGTGGGTTTTGACGGTGGCCTCGCTCAGCACCAGATGGTCCCGGATCTCCGCGTTGGACATCCCCGCCGCCACCATCCGCAGCACCTCCTGCTCGCGCGGAGTCAGCAGGACCGTCACGTCGACGCTCACCGCGCCGCGGGGCCGCAGCCGCTCGACGAGCCTGGTGGCAGCCGTCGCATCCAGCCAGGTGTCGCCCAGTGCCACGCGGCGGACGGCGTCGGCGATCTCGGTCGGCGAGGCGTGCTTGAGCAGGTACCCGCTGGCCCCGGCCTGGAGCGCGTCGACCACCACCTCCTCGTCGTTGAAGGTGGTCATCACCAGCACTCGCACGAGCTGGTCGGAGCCGGAATCGGCCACCAGCTCGCGGGTCGCGGTCACCCCGTCCATCCCGGGCATCCGCACGTCCATCAGCACCACGTCGGGCCTCAGCCGGCGCACCTCGGGAAGCGCCTCGACGGCGGACCCGGCCTCGCCGATCACCTCGATCCCGGCCTCCCCGGACAGCAGCATGCCGATCCCCGCGCGCACGAGCGGCTGGTCGTCGACGATGAACACGGTGATCATGAGTCCCCCTGGGATGTGGTGCTGCGACCCTTGTGGGTCGGCAGGCGGGCGTAGAGCAGGTAGCCCTGGGCGACGGGGCCGGCCTCCAGCGTGCCGCCGCTGACGCTCACCCGCTCGCGCAGGCCGACGAGCCCGAAGCCGCCGCTGGGTGCCGCCGGCTCGCCCGACGCCGCCGCGACGCCGGCGGTGTTGCGCACGGTGACCGCGAGGCTCTCGGGCAGCCAATCGAGGACCACCTCCACCCGCGCTCCCGCCCCGGCGTGCTTCATCACGTTCGACAGGCCCTCCTGCACGACGCGGTAGACGGTGTGCGCGATGCTCGGGTCCAGCTCCACCGGCTCGCCGGAGGACTGGGAGACGACGCCCAGCCCCGAGGCCCTCGCCGACGCGATCAGGTCGCCGATCTGCTCGACGCCGTTGAGCCGGTCGACGGCCTCGCCCGGCTCCTCGCGCAGCAGGCCCAGCAGCCGGTGCAGCTCACGCATGCTCTGCTCGCCGGCTCCTTGGATGGTGCCCAGCACCCGGTCGAGGTCCTGCACCGACGCGGCCCCGCGCGCCAGCCCGGCCCGGGCCCCGGCGGCCTGGAGCACGATTCCGGTGAGGCTGTGGGCGACGGTGTCGTGGATCTCGCGGCTGAGCCGAAGCCGTTCGACGGCCAGCGCCTCGGCCTTCGCCTGCTCGGCCCACCGTCGCTCCGTGTCCAACCGGCGGTCGCTGCGGGCCAGGACGCGCCCGGCCACCCACACCGCGCTCATCAGCAGCATCCACAGGCCCACGTTGAGCGCCAGGAAGACGAGGTCGTCGTCGACGAAGACGACCACCTTGAGCGCGTTGATCAGGATCGGCAACGACGACCCGGCCAGCGCCAGCACCGCCATCGGCCGCGGCATCGTCCGGGCCATCAGGAACAGCGCCACCAGGAACCCGGCGAAGCCCTCGACGGTGGGGGCCACCAGCCCCGACAAGGCCAGCAGCCACATCGCGAGATACCCGGGCAGCGGCGAGCGCCAGATCACCAGGCAGGCGTGGGCCAGCACGGCGGCCACGACGATCGTCCACGCGGGGACCTGTCCGCCGTTCCAGGTGCGGTTGTCCCCGCCCCACACCCAGAGATCGACCCCCAGCGCCCCCAGCGCGAAGATCAGCCGGAGGGTGCGCTGCCTGTCGAAATAGGCCGAGATCCCTATCGCCGGCACCCTTTCATCAGCGGGAACACCAGGCACCAGAACGGCACCTGGGCCTTCATGGTGGCGGCGTCGCCGGTCACGTCGCTGGTGGCCTGGGGCAGCAGGGGCGGGAACTTCTCCCCGGCGACGGCCAGGCTCCCCGACGGCAGTTCCAAGGCGATCCACGGCTGATCGGACTTACCGTCGGGCGCCGTCTGATGCAGCCGCTCCGCCGTGATCCACTTCCCGCCCAGCCGGACGCTGACCGGCTCGCGCAGTCCCCCGGCGATGGCCACGACGGTGTCCTCCCGCACGCCCCACCCCGGGACCGTGATCCCACCGGCGTCGCGCACCGTGACCTGCTCGGCGGCGTTCCTCAGTGAGCTGGACTTGGGCATGGCGGTCCTCCTGGGTCGGGATGGGATGGTTCGCCCATCCTTGCCCATCGTCGCACCGGCGCACATCATTCCTGCGCGGTAGATGGAATACTGCCGTCGGCGGACGCCCCGCGCCCCGCGCTCAGCGGTGGTCGGCGTCGGGCTTCACCGGAAGCAGCACCAGCAGGCCCACCAGCAGGACGACGACGATGCCCAGGATGCCGGCGAACTGCCATTGCCCCTCTCCCCCGACGAGGGCGGCGATGGCGATGGCGAGACCGAAAGCCGTCGAGGAGAGGAACGAGACGGCGCGACCCGTCGTCGCGTACAACCCGAACACCTCGCCCGACTTCCCTGCGGGGATGAGCCGCGCCAGGTACGACCGGCTGGCCGACTGCGCCGGCCCGACGAACAGGCACAGCAGCAGGCCGCACACCCAGAACACGATCGCGCCATGGGAGTGCAGGAAGAACACCAGCAGCCCCAGCACCACCATCGAGGCCAGCGAGAACACGATCACCTTCTTGGGGCCGATCTTGTCGTCGAGCACGCCGAAGGCCATCGTCGAGACGCCGGCCGTCACGTTGGCCACCACCCCGAAGACCACCACGTCGAAGAAGCTGAAACCGAAGGTCCCCTTGGCCAGCACCCCGCCGAAGGTGAACACGCCGGCGAGGCCATCGCGGAAGATCGCGGACGCGATCAGGAAATGGATGGTGCTGGGAGAGGTGGCGTAGATCCGCTTGATGGAGGCCCAGAGCTCCCGGTAGGACCGGAGGAAACCCACCTTCTCCGCCGGGCCGGAGCGTCGGGCGTCGCGGATGGCGAGGAAGGTGGGGATGGTGAACAGCACCGTCCATCCCCCGCAGAACAGCATGGCGACGCGAACGTCGTCGGGGCCGAACTCGGAGCCGCGCACCGCGATGATCAGCAGCAGGATCGCGATCCCGCCCAAGTAGCCCATGCCCCATCCGATGCCGGAGACCCGGCCGACGTTGTCGGGGGTGGAGACCTGATCGATCGACGCGTAGTAGTTGACGTTGGCCACCTCGGCGACGATGTTACCCGCGCCGAGAAGGAGCGCACCGAGGACCCAATACCCCGGTTCGGGGGCGACAAAGTACATCGCCCCGCAGATCGCGGCGAGCAGCCACGTCTGCCAGCGCAGATTGAACATGCGCTTACCGGACCGGTCGGAGCCCTGGCCGAGCACGGGTGCCAGCAGCGCGATCAGCACGCCGGCGGCCGCCGTCACCCAGGCCAGCCGCATCGAGAGCACGTCCTCCTCGCCGAATGCCGAGCTGACCAGATAGACGGAGAAGACGAAGGTGGTCACGACGGTGGCGAAGGGCTGGGTGCCCCAGTCCCACATCGCCCAGGCCAGCACCTTTCGGGTCGGCACTTCGCTGCGTCCCAGGGCCCGCGGGCCGGCGCCGGAGGAGGGTTGCTTGACCTGGCTCACGCCCACAACCTACTCCGCGTACCCCGCGCGCGGACCGCCGCGTTTGTGGGGAATGGACGATTTCTTCCACGATTTGTTGTCGTCCGATATGTTTAGGACTGACGCGGCCAGTGAGCCACCCCTCGCCGACGATGCTGTCGTACTCGTCGGGCTGTCAATCTCGAAAGGGAAACCGCATGACCGATAGCGCCCTCCTTAAGTATGGCGACACCGAACTCGAACTCCCCGTCGTCCCCGCCACCCAAGGGGATCCGGCACTGGAAGCCAGCAAGGTGCTCCGGACGACAGGCCACACCATGCTCGACGTCGGCTTCGTGAACACCGCGTCGTGTACTTCGGCGATCACCTTCATCGACGGCGACCAGGGCATCCTGCAGTACCGCGGCTATCCCATCGAACAGCTGGCCGACCAGGCCACGTTCATCGAGGTCGCCTACCTGCTGATCTACGGCGAGCTGCCCACCGCCGACGAGCTCGCGGAGTTCGAAGGCAAGATCTCCCGCCGGATGGTGCTGGACGAGCGGATGCGCGAACTGTTCCGCTGCTTCCCCCGCGGCGCCCATCCCATGCAGGTGCTGGCCGCCGGCGTGATGGCGCTGGGCGCGTTCAACCGCGACACCCTCTCCGTCGACGATCCCGAGCAGATCGAGGCCGCCAGCTACCGGCTGCTGGGCTCCATGCCCACCCTCGTCGGCTACGCCTACAAGTCCTCCGTCGGGGCGCCGTTCGAGTACCCGCTGACGAAGCTGGGCTACGTCGAGAACTACCTGCGGCTGAGCTTCGGCTCCCCCGTGGAGGAGTACGAGATCGACCCGTCGGTGGTGCGCGCCTTCGAGACGCTGTTCATCCTGCACGCCGATCACGAGCAGAACTGCTCCACCTCGACGGTGCGCATGGTGGGTTCCGCCGACGCGAACATCTACGCCTCGGTCTCCTCCGGCGTCAACGCCCTGTCGGGCCCGCTGCACGGCGGCGCCAACCAGGCCGTCCTGGAGATGCTGTCGAAGATCCACCACGAGGGCCTCGACATCAAGAAGTTCGTGTCGCAGGTGAAGGACAAGAAGTCGGGCGTGAAGCTGATGGGCTTCGGGCACCGGGTCTACAAGAACTACGACCCGCGGGCCAAGATCATCAAGGGCCACGCCGACACGCTGCTGCGCAAGTCGAACGGCTCCAACGCCCTGCTGGACATGGCCCTCGAGCTGGAGGAGACGGCGCTGAACGACGACTACTTCATCTCCCGTCGCCTCTACCCCAACGTCGACTTCTACACCGGCCTGATCTACGAAGCCATGGGCTTCCCGGCCAGCCACTTCACGGCCTTGTTCGCGCTGGGGCGCCTGCCCGGCTGGATCGCCCAGTGGCGCGAGCAGCAGGCCGATCCCACCCGCAAGATCGGTCGCCCCCGGCAGGTCTACGTCGGTCACCCCACCCGCGACTACGTGCCGATCGACCAGCGCTGAACCGCTGACCCGTTTTCGAGGCCCCTGCTCGTCGCGAGCAGGGGCCTCGTGCCGTCCGCACGCCCGGTGCCATGCACAAATCTCGCTATGTTGTGAGGCCTTGCTATATCCGGGAGGGCTCGCGACATAGCGAGATTTGTGCGCGCGAGGCCCTCGACGAGTCCTGATCTCGACGGCCACGCGCCCGCCTGCCGAGGCTCAGAGGCCTTCGCGCTTCGGAATGGTCAGGACGGCGGGCTTGCTGACCTCGGCGAAGAAGTCGTTGCCCTTGTCGTCGACGACGATGAAGGCCGGGAAGTCGACCACGTCGATCTTCCAGATCGCCTCCATCCCCAACTCCTCGTACTCCACCACCTCGACGTGCGTGATGCAGTCCTGCGCCAGGCGGGCGGCCGGGCCGCCGATGGAGCCCAGGTAGAAGCCGCCGTGGGCGTTGCACGCGTCGGTGACCGCCTGCGAGCGGTTGCCCTTGGCCAGCATCACCATCGAGCCGCCCGCGGCCTGGAACTGGTCGACATAGGAGTCCATGCGTCCCGCGGTGGTGGGGCCGAAGGAGCCCGACGGCATCCCCTCGGGCGTCTTGGCGGGGCCGGCGTAGTAGACCGGGTGGTCCTTCATGTACTGCGGCATCTCGTCGCCGGCATCGAGACGCTCCTTCAGTTTGGCGTGCGCGATGTCACGGGCGACGATCAGCGAGCCGGTGAGCTGCACCCGGGTCTTGACGGGGTGCTTGCTCAGCTCGGCCAGCACGTCGGGCATGGGCTGGTCGAGGTTGATCCGCACCGCGGCTCCCTTGCCGGTGCCGCTGACACCATGGGAGTCGGCGTCGAGGTCCTCGTCGACGACGTCGGGCATGAAGCGCGACGGCTCGGTCTCCAGCTGCTCGATGAACACGCCCTCCGGGGTGATCTTGCCCAGGCACTGGCGGTCTGCGGAGCACGACACCGCGATCGCCACCGGCAGCGACGCGCCGTGACGGGGCAGGCGCACGACCCGCACGTCGTGGCAGAAGTATTTGCCACCGAACTGGGCGCCGATGCCGAAGTTGCGGGTGAGTTCCAGCACCTTCTCCTCGAGCTCCAGGTCGCGGAAGCCGTGTCCGGCCATCGAGCCCTCGGTGGGCAGGGTGTCCAGGTACTTGGCGGAGCCGTACTTGGCGGTCTTCAGCGCGAACTCGGCCGACGTGCCACCGACGACGATCGACAGGTGGTACGGCGGGCAGGCCGCGGTGCCCAGCGACCGGATCTTCTGATCCAGGAAGGTCATCATCGAATCGGGGTTCAGGATCGCCTTCGTCTCCTGGTACAGGTACGACTTGTTCGCCGAACCTCCGCCCTTGGCCATGAACAGGAACTTGTAGGTGTTCTCGTGGCCCACCTCGGTGTCGGCGTACAGCTCGATCTGCGCGGGCAGATTGTTGCCGGTGTTGCGCTCGTCCCACATGGTGAGGGGGGCGTTCTGCGAGTAGCGCAGGTTCAGCTGGGTGTAGGCGTTGTAGATGCCCCGCGACAGCTCCCGCTCGTCGACGCCCGGGGTGAGCACCTGCTGGCCGCGCTTGCCCATCACGATCGCGGTGCCGGTGTCCTGGCACATCGGCAGGATGCCGCCCGCGGCGATGTTGGCGTTCTTCATCAGGTCGAGCGCGACGAACTTGTCGTTGGCGGAGGCCTCCGGATCGTCGAGGATGTTGCGCAGCTGCTGCAGGTGCGCGGGACGCAGGTAGTGCGCGATGTCGTGCATGGCGGTCTCGGCCAGCAGGGTCAGCGCCTCGGGCGCGACCTCCAGGAACCTCCGGCCGTCCGGCCCCTCGACGACCTTCACGCCCTCGGTGGTGAGCAGCCGGTACGGAGTCTCGTCCTTGCCGATCGGCAGCATGTCAACGTAGCGGAACTCGGGCATCATGCACTCCTGGTTTACGTCCTCTAGTGGCGACGTTGAACCCACGTCGTCGTCGATCAACATCCTCCCACGCGTGCTTCCGCCGCGTGGGCGCGGGGCCGATTTACGCAAGTCGCGCTCCCGCTCCGTCGCGAACGCCTGCCCTCCCACGCGACGCCAGCCCTCCTGCCCGACGCCAGCCCTCCTGCCCGACGCCAGCCTTCTTGCTTGACGCCAGCCGTATACGGCTGGCGGAATGCAGGAGCGCTGGCGTTTGCGGCCGAAGGCAGGCGTTCCAGGTCGCTGCTGACGTATCCTGCGCGGCGAGTTGCATCGTGTCTCGACGGCAAGTCCCGCGAAAGCGGCGACGATAAGGAGGCGACGAAAGGTGACGAAAGGTAGGGTGGGCCCGTGGCCAACGACATGTCCCGGCAGGAAGCAGCGCGAGTACGGCAAGCGCTGAGCGACGCTCACGCCAAGGCGGAGTCCCAGGCCGCGCAGAAGCTGATCGACCAGTTCCTGATCGACGTGGCGCAACGAGGCATCGCGCCGGTGCCCTTCAAGGCGACCACCCTCGACGGGCACGTCGTGAAGACCGACAAGACCGGTTGGTATCTGCGCCAGAACCACTCCATCGGCATCGACGTCGACGGCGGCTATCACGTCCTCACCGTGCCCGGCGGGTGGTTGGAGCGCTTGCGCGGGGTGAAGCTCACGCCTACCGACCCGCCCCTGATCGTCGGCCGCGGGGGCCGCGACGGCGAGACCGGCGAACTGCGGGAGTTCCTGCAGTGGGTGCTCGACGGTCAGGTCAACCAGGACTGAGACGCGACTCCGGATCCGGTCACAAGGGCTGCTGACGGTCCCGCTTTCTCTCCCAGGCAGGGACCAAGCTGTCATTCACCAGCCGCCGCAAGAAGATCTGCCATTCTGGACCGGCGTACGCCGAATCGATCGCCGGAGACCCATCGACCCAGTTCAGTCGGGCAAGCCTCTCCAGGACCTCTCGCCCCTCCCGCGGGCAGTATTTTGTGAGCACCGCGGGATCGATCAGGGGAATCGGCAAGATCGAAACCCCTTTCTCCGACGCTTCCCGAGAGTCCAGGAACCAGGAGACCTCGTTCCGGCAATGTTCACCGCAAAGATACTCGACGGACAACAGACAAAGCATGAAATCAGAAGAAGCAGCCGCTTCTTTGATGGACTTCTTCCACTCCACACCGCCCGCCATTCCGGTATCGACAAAGAGGCTCAATCTATCGCCGGTGTGGGAACTGAAACGATGAGGAAGGTGACGCTTCAGCTGTCCGACCAGGCCATAGGTTTCTTCATCGCTCCGCTTGTAGCTGACGAAGACAGAAAGCGGCGCGAATGCGCGTCCCGACTCGTTCACCACAGCTCCTCCCCCTGAAGGTTGATCTCATGCTCACACAGTGCCCTGAAGAAGCGGGGAGCGCCATGGGCCGTCCAACCCCCTCATCGGAGATCGGTCGGCCAACCCATCGGCATTGGGGAAGGCACGCAACGCCAGCAATCCCCAGTTGAGCCCAACCGTCGAGAATCGTCGACGACGGCGCGTCAGATAATCGCGGCGAGAAACGCACACGTCTCAGGCAGTTACGAAAAGAACCGGCGCGGGATCACCGATCGAGAATCGTATACCGATCCGTGATCGCGACGCGGAGCTGCGCGTCGGTCAGCCCTCGAGCTCCGGTGAGGTTGGCCCCGTCCAGGCGGCAGCCGTCCAGCACCGCGTCGGTGAAGTCGGCATCGGTGAGGTCGGCGGAACTGAAGTCGGCATCGGTGAGCAGCGCGAGCGCGAAACTCGCGCCCACCGCGATGGCATCCTCGAAGTTCGCCTCTGTGGCGTCGGCCATGTGGAGGTTGGCCCGGGTGAGGTTTGTGCGCCGCAGGTCGGCCCTCGTCATCCTCACGTAGTCAAAATCCGTTTCGACGCAAGAAGCACCGAGGAGGTTGACCATGTCCATCCGGGAGTCGCGGAAGACCGCGCCATCGAGACGGGCTCCCTCCAGGTTCGCGCCCGAGAAGACGCTGCTGTCGAACCGCGAGCCGGTGAGATCGGTCTTCTTGAACACCGATCTGGACAACGTCGACCCCTTGGCATTCACGCCGGCAAGGGAAAATCCGCTGAACACCTGCCCGACCAGGCGTGCGCCGGGGGCGAGACCCTGCGACGCCTCGGCACCGACCGGAGGACTGGCTCTCGGCGCAACCCCCGGTGCCGCGACGGGGATCTGCGCCCTGACTGGCGGCGCCGGGCGACGCTCGCCAGGCGGGTCGTCCGGACGCGCGGGTTCCGCGTCGGTGGACAGATTTCGCCGGACGTGATCCACCAGCGGGGCGAACTCGTCGGGGTCGGGGTACGCATCCAACCAGTGGAGACCGTGCAGCAGATAGGAGAGATCGTCGCGCGGCGTCACCGGTTCGATCCGGTAGGGGATCACCACCGTGCCCGACTCGAACGCGATGCCCACCTCCCGGATGACGTGCTTCGACAGGTTGGCGTTCGCG
The DNA here is from genome assembly GCA_035326505.1 of Arachnia sp. Classification (GTDB taxonomy): domain Bacteria; phylum Actinomycetota; class Actinomycetes; order Propionibacteriales; family Propionibacteriaceae; genus Arachnia. The sequence goes on along the minus strand of DAOLFC010000067.1, from coordinate 344 downwards.
GAGAACACCAGGACCATCACCGAGCACACGCGGATCGCGTCGCTGATCTGACGCGCGAAACTGACCCCCGCGGTCTCGTCACGCGGGGCGATCCAGCAGCGCACGTCGTGCTGTTCCAGGGCATGGCAGGCAGCGTCAGCCGTCGACTTGTCCTTCGACGAGTAGCTGATGAACACATCGTGCATGCGGGAACTCCCCAGCCAGTCCCATCGTGCCGCCGAGGGAGACGACGAGCACGACGCCACTCTAGTAGCCCGTCGCGCCTAAATGCACGGGTATGGAACGCCACGCGGGCGATTGACGACGTTGTCGTCGGTCGACGTGAGTCACACCGCTATGACTCC
>DAOLFC010000196.1:0-3580 GCA_035326505.1 Arachnia sp. | reverse complement strand
CCGAGGTCGTCGGCATGATCCGCACGGTCGCCCACCTCGTTACCGTGGAAGAGGTCAAGTGACATGGCGCTGAAGATTCATGATCTGCGTCCTGCTCCGGGGGCCAAGACCGCCAAGACCCGTGTGGGTCGCGGCGAGGGCTCCAAGGGCAAGACCGCAGGCCGGGGCACCAAGGGCACCGGCGCGCGGAAGAACGTGCCCGAGGGTTTCGAAGGTGGGCAGATGCCGATGCATATGCGCATCCCGAAGCTCAAGGGCTTCAAGAACCCGTTCCGGGTTGAGTACCAGGTGGTGAACATCGCCACCCTGGTGGAGCTGTTCCCCCAGGGCGGCGAGGTCGGCGTCGCCGATCTGGTCAAGGCCGGCGCCGTGCGCGCGGGCCGTCCCGTGAAGGTGCTGGGCGCCGGCGAGATCGAGATCAAGCTCGATGTCACCGCCGACGCGTTCTCCGGCTCGGCCAAGGAGAAGCTCGCTGCGGCGGGCGGCTCCGCCACCGTGGCCTGAGCTCCGGCTCAACGACTGACGAGGGCGGCAGGGAGACCTGCCGCCCTCGTGCGTCATCCGGGGACCTGCGTCGTCAGGAGCCTCCCCGAAATCGCGGACAGCTTTTGGGTGTCATATTGTGGCCTTGATAAGCTGCCATGGTTGTCGCACGCCGATGTGTGCGCCGAAAACGAGTAGACGAAAGTAGTGCCGGATGATTTCCGCCTTCCTCAACGCGTTCCGCACGCCGGACCTGCGTAAGAAGATCTTCTTCACCCTGGGCGTGCTCGCCCTGTTCCGGTTGGGCTCGACGATCCCCACCCCGAACGTCAACATGGCGCGGATCAGCGAGTGCATCGCCGTCACCAGTCAAGGGGATCAGGCCGGCCTCTATTCGATGATCAACCTGTTCTCGGGTGGCGCGCTGCTTCAGCTGACGATCTTCGCGCTGGGCATCATGCCCTACATCACGTCGTCGATCATCATGCAGCTGATGACGGTGGTGATCCCGAAGCTGGAGACGCTCAAGAAGGAGGGCGCCTCCGGGCAGGCCAAGATCACCGAGTACACCCGCTACCTGACCCTGGTGCTGGCCGTGCTCAACGCGTCGGCCTTCGTCACGCTCGCCCGCACCGGGCAGCTGTTCGGCGGTGCCTGCCCCAACATCCTCTACAGCGACGACCTGTTCCCGCTGATCACCATGGTCATGATCATGACGGCGGGCACCGCGATCATCATGTGGATGGGCGAGCTGATCACGGACCGTGGCGTCGGCAACGGCATGTCGATCATGATCTTCACCCAGATCGCGGCGTCCTTCCCGTCGGGTCTGTGGTTCATCAAGCAGTCCAACCCGGGTGCCACGGGGTGGTTCATGTTCCTCGCCGTCATCGGCGTCGGCCTGCTGGTGATGCTGGGCGTCATCTTCATCGAGCAGGGGCAGCGCCGCATTCCCGTGCAGTACGCCAAGCGCATGGTGGGTCGCCGCCTGGTGGGCGGATCGACCACTTACATCCCGCTGAAGGTCAACCAGTCCGGCGTCATCCCGGTGATCTTCGCGACCTCGATCCTGTACCTGCCGATCATGTACGCCACCTTCCGCCCCGACAGCGCCTTCTCCGCCTGGGTGCAGCAGAACCTCGGCGGACAGCAGGGCCAGTTCTCCTGGTGGCACAACATCCTGCAGTTCGCGCTGATCATCGCCTTCGCCTACTTCTATGTGTCGATCACCTTCAACCCGGAGGAAGTATCCGACAACATGAAGAAGTACGGCGGCTTCATCCCGGGCATCCGGGCGGGCAAGCCCACCGAGCGCTACCTCGCCTACGTGCTGTCCCGGCTCACCGCGCCGGGCTCGATCTACCTGGCCACCGTCGCGCTCATCCCGTCGATCGCCTTCGTGCTGGTGGGCGCCAACCAGAACTTCCCCTTCGGTGGCACCTCCATCCTCATCATGGTGGGCGTCGGCCTGGACACGGTCAAGCGCATCGAGAGCCAGCTCCAGCAGCGCAGATACGAGGGCTTCCTTAGATGAGATTTCTGATCATGGGGGCGCCCGGCGCCGGGAAGGGCACCCAAGCGGCCGATCTCGCCCAGCACTTCGGCGTCCCGACGATCTCGACGGGGGAGATCTTCCGGGAGAACATCCGGAAGCAGACCCCGCTCGGCCGCGAGGTCAAGAACCTGATCGACGCGGGGGAGTACGTCCCCGACGAGATCACCGAGCAGATCGTCGCCGACCGGATCGCGGAGCCCGACTGCGAGGGGGGCTTCCTCCTCGACGGCTTCCCGCGGACCATGCATCAGGTTCATTTCCTCGACGCGCATCTCGCGAAGCAGGGCCGTCGCCTCGACGCTGTGGTCTCGCTGTACGTTCACCCCGATGTGCTGGTGGAGCGGCTCCTCGCTCGCGCCGCCAAGGACGGACGGGCCGACGACAACGAGGACACCATCCGGCGACGGATGGAGGTGTACGCGGGCCAGACCGCGCCGCTGCTCATCCACTACGAGACGAAGGGCCTGCTCGTCGACGTCGACGGGACGGGCGAGGTGGACGAGATCCGGCAGCGCATGCTCGTGCAGCTGGACGCGTTCCTGAAGACCTCGGCCGCGTGAACCTGGAACGGAAGTCTCCCGCGCAGCTCACGCTGATGCGCGCGGCAGGGCTGGTCGTCGCCGAGGGCCTCGCCGCCATGACGGAGGCCGCCGCGGTGGGCGTCACCACCGCGGAACTCGACGCCATCGGGCGCGAGGTGCTCGCGCGTCGCGGCGCCTCGTCGTCCTTCCTCGGCTATGCGGCCGAGTACGGGCCGGGGTTCCCCGCCGTGGCCTGCATCTCGGTCAACGACGTGCTGTTGCACGGCATCCCCGACGCGCGGCCGCTGGCCGACGGCGACGTCGTGTCGATCGATTTCGGCGCCATCGTCGACGGGTGGCACGGCGACGCCGCGCGCACCGTCATCGTCGGCAGGCCCGACCCCCTGGACGAAGAGATGATCTCGGTCTGCGAACGGGCGTTCTGGGCCGGGGCCTCCGCGATGCGGGAGGGCAACAAGGTCGCCGACATCTCGCGCGCCATCGAAGCCAGCATCCGGAAGGCCTCCCGCAGCTACGGCATCCTCCGCGAGTACACCGGCCACGGCATCGGCACCGAGATGCACATGGAGCCCGACGTCCCCAACTGGCATCGCAGCCTGGCTCGCACCCCGCGGCTCGAGACGGGCACCACGCTCGCCATCGAACCGATGATCACGCGGGGGAGCAGGCACAGCGATGTCGCCGACGACGAGTGGAGCGTGCTGAGCGCCGACGGCTCGCGCGGGGCGCACTGGGAGAACACCGTCGCCCTCACCAATGCGGGCGTCTGGGTGCTCACCGAACCCGACGGAGGAGAGGCCCGGCTGCGGGCCCTGGGTGTTCCGTTCGGGCCGCTGTCCGCCTGAAGGTCCTCCGGCGCGCGGGTTTGCCGGGGCTGGGGACCCGTCCAGAAATGATCGCTGTGTGTCGCTTCCTGGATCGGGCGCCTGACTTCGTTGTCGGCCCCGCCCATGGAGCCCCACTACAAGGGCGGACCTCCGCCTTGTCATCCATCCCGCCC
>DAOLFC010000195.1:0-3594 GCA_035326505.1 Arachnia sp. | reverse complement strand
TCGTGATCGACTTCATCGACATGGTGCTGCCCAGCAACCGCGAGCTGCTGCTGCGTCGTCTCGTGGAGTGCCTGGGTCGCGACCGCACCCGCCACCAGGTGGCGGAGGTGACCAGCCTCGGACTGGTTCAGCTGACCCGCAAGAAGTTGGGCACTGGCCTGGCGGAGGCGTTCACCGAGGAGTGTGCGCACTGCCACGGCGCCGGCTACTTGAAGTTCGACGAGCCCGTCGACTCCCAGGCGCCGGCCGACGGAGGAGAACGCAAGGGGGGCCGTCGCGGAGGCAAGAAGCGCTCCTGACGGCGCCGCCCCGCGGCGATGAGGACCCGGCGCGGCCACCTGACAGGGGGCCTCGATTTTGGCGAATCGCACACGGGCGCGTTATGATTCTTCGGTTGTCTGCGGCCCTGCGGCCGTGGACCGCCCTTCAATCCGACCGGGCGCGAGATGCGTGCCTGGTATCAGCAACAAGGAGATTCCGATGGCTGCCGTGTGTGACATCTGCGCCAAGGGTCCCAGCTTCGGGCACAACGTGCCTTGGTCGAAGAAGAAGACCAACCGCCGCTGGAACCCTAACATCCAGCGTGTGCGGGCCACCGTCGAAGGCGCGCCCAAGCGCCTCAACGTGTGTACCTCGTGCATCAAGGCGGGCAAGGTCTCTCGCTGACCTTCCTCCCCTTCGCACCGACGATCGGCGGCTCGCTCAGGCGGGCCGCCGATTGCTGTCGGTGGCGGTCGATAAGGTGTTGGTCATGTGGCGCACCCCGATCTATCGCGAGCTGAACCGTCGCTTGCCGGATGTGGTGGGGGACAAGACCGCCTCCGAGCTGGCCAAGCTGGGGCTGGAGACCCTCGACGATCTGGTGCGTCACGTTCCGCGGCGCTACATCGCGGGCACCGAGATGAGTTCCTTCGCCCATCTGCAGGTGGGCGAGGACGTCGCCGTCGTGGCCAAGGTGCAGGGCGCGCAGGTCAAGCGTGGCCGCGTGAACCGCGTCGAGGCGGTGATCACCGACGGGCAGCGGCATCTGGGCATCACGTTCTTCGCGCCCAAGAAGTACCTGGAGGACGCCTTCCTTAAGGCGCTCAAGCCGGGGGACCGCGGCATCTTCATCGGCAGGGTCGGCGTCTTCCAGCAGGATCTGCAACTCACTCACCCCAAGTTCGTGATGCTCGACGGGCCGCATGTGCGGGGCAAGAAGGCGGAAGACCGGCAGGTGATGGGCCGCCAGGTGCAGCGCGCGGGGCTCGTCGGCATCTATCCGGCCACGTCCACGCTGCCCACCTGGAACGTGGCGGAGGCCATAGAACTGGTGCTTCCCGGCCTGCGGCATCTGGGGGACACCCTGCCCACCTGGGTGGTCCAGGCCGCCGGCGTGCCCAGCCTTCAGACGGCGCTCACCGCCGTGCATGAGCCCACCGACGAGCGGGAGGCCGCCGACGGCATCGAGCGGCTCCGTTTCGACGAGGCCTTCGGCATCCAGCTGGCCATGGCCCGGCGACGGGCCGAGCAAGCCGCGCAGCCGGCAACCCCGCGACGGCGCCGGGCGGGGGGCATCCTCGACGCCTTCGACGAGCGGCTGCCCTTCCCGCTCACCCGGGGGCAACAGGCCGTCGGGGAGGAGATCTTCGACGAGCTGGCGGCCTCCTCGCCCATGCACCGGCTGCTTCAGGGCGACGTCGGCTCCGGCAAGACCATCGTGGCGCTGCGGGCCATGCTTGCCGTGGTCGACAACGGGGGACAGGCGGTGCTGCTCGCGCCCACCGAGGTGCTGGCCAAGCAGCACCATCACACCATCACGACGCTGCTGGGCGATCTGGCAGACGGCGGCACGCTGGGTGCCCCTCCTGTGGCCACCTCCGTCGCGCTGCTGACGGGCAGCGGCACCGCGGCCGCTAAGCGCGATGCGCTGAACCGGATCGTCACCGGGGAGGCGGGCATCGTCGTGGGCACCCACGCGCTGCTCAGCGATCCGGTGGAGTTCTTCGACCTGGGGCTCGTGGTGATCGACGAGCAGCACCGGTTCGGCGTGGAGCAGCGCGCCGCGTTGGCCGCCAAAGCCGAGCGCCGCCCGCACACCCTGGTGATGACCGCCACCCCCATCCCGCGTTCCGTGGCGATGACCGTCTTCGGAGACCTGGAGGTCAGCGAACTGCGCGAGCGGCCCGGGGGTCGGGCTGAGGTGCAGACGGTGCCCGTCGACACCGTCGCCCACCCGGGTTGGGTGGACAGGGCGTGGCAGCGCATCCGGGAGGAGGTGGCGAAGGGGCGCCAGGCTTTCGTGGTGTGCCCCGCGATCAGCGGCAAGCAGCTGGAGCCGGGCATGGCCGCGGCGGCAGACCGGGAACCTACCGCCGTCACGGAGCTCCACGCCCAGCTCTCGCAGGGGCCGCTGGCAGGGCTGCGCGTCGGGATGGCCCACGGCCGGCTGCCCACCGCCGAGCGCGACGAGGCGATGGCGCGTTTCGCCGCCGGCGAGCTGGACGTGCTGGTGGCCACCACCGTGATCGAGGTCGGCGTCGACGTTCCCAACGCGTCGGTGATGGTGGTCGTCGACGCCGACCGCTTCGGCATCTCCCAACTGCACCAGCTGCGGGGCCGGATCGGCCGGGGGCAGTGGCCGGGCCTGTGCCTGCTCCTGGCGCCGCTCCCCGAGGAGGACTCAGTGGCGGCACGGCGCCTGCGCGCCCTCGCCGGCTCCACCGACGGCTTCGACCTGGCGGAGCAGGACCTGCTGCTGCGCCGGGAGGGCGACGTGCTAGGCGCCGCGCAGTCGGGTGGCTCGTCGCTGAAGCTGCTGCGGGTGCTGGAGGACGAGGACATGATCCGCCACGCCAAGGAGCTGGCGGAGCGGGTGCTGCACGACTCGCGCTCGACGGAGGATCCGCTGCTGGCGGATCTCGTCATGCAGGCCGAGATGTGGGGCAGCGAGTGGGCGGAGAAGTCCTGATGCGACGGGAGGCGAACTGATGGCGCGGATCATCGCGGGAACGGCCAAGGGGCGACGGATCGAAGCGCCGAAGGGCAGCAAGACCCGGCCCACGACGGATCGCGTGCGGGAGGCGCTGTTCTCGGCCCTGGCGTCCTGGTTCGACGGCACCGACGCGGAGCCCGCCGAGCAGCTCTCCGGCCTGACGGTGCTCGATCTCTGCGCCGGCTCGGGGGCGATCGCCCTGGAGGCCGCCAGCCGGGGCGCGGCCCGCGTCGTCGCCGTCGAGCACGACCGGACGGCCGCGGCGCTGATCGCGGCCAACGCCCGGGCCACGGGCCTGCGGGTGGACGTGCTCACGGGCAAGGCGGAGCAGTTCGCGTCGGCGCCGGGGGAGGCCTACGACCTGGTCTTCCTCGACCCGCCCTACGAGGCCGACATCGTCGACGAGGTGCTGAGCGGCCTGGTGGCCGGGGAAAGGCTGGCGCCCCGGGCGCTGGTCGTCGTCGAACGCTCCGCCCGGGGGGCCGCGCCGCGCTGGCCGTCGGTGTTCACCGATGTGTGGGAACGCGGCTACGGTGAGACCGTACTGCACTTCGGCGCCACTGAGTAGTAGTCTGTCGCGCCTGAAGGTGCGGATCAGGATGGGGCGTCAGGCGGGATGA
>DAOLFC010000194.1:0-3622 GCA_035326505.1 Arachnia sp. | reverse complement strand
GCGTCGAGAACGCCGCCGACACCGACCGACCCGGCAGGATCTCCTCGAACGCCTTGGACCCAAAATCGCTGGTGATCGTCACCGGAACCGGAGCATCGCTCGCGTTACCGACGGTCACCGCCAGAACCACCTTGCCCGCCACACACCGCGTGGTCGCGGCCACCGTCGGCGGCGTCGCCTCAGGCCCCACCTGCTCCGCCGGGACGTAAGTAAAGAGCAGCCAGTTGGCCACGCCAGTGTTCCGATTGGCGGTCTCCGGCTGCGTGCCCAGGCGAAGCGTGAGGGCGGCGTCCCGCGGCGCCTCCGCCGAGCCATCGACCGACACCTTCACGAGCCGGCCGTCGTGGACCAGGTAGAACCGTCCGATGCCCCAGTTGCGCAGCTGGAACTTCTCCGCGGCCCCCGGGACCCGCGTCGTCGGCGCGATCAGGTTCTCCCCGTCGACCACCGTCTCGGTCACGCCGAGGTACTTCCCGGAGGCGACGTCTCGGATGGAGTAGGTGTCGTCCTCGTTGGTGACCAGACGGAAGTACGGGGCATCCTTCTGCATGGCATCGACGGCGACGGAGCCGTCCGGCTGGACCGCGAAGTACGAGTCGAGCGTCTCGGTGGTCAGGCCGGCCGGCAGCACGCCACCAGCTTGCAGCCGACGGTCGGCCGACGAGATGGCGCCCCACCGGCCTACTTCGGTCCAGGTGGTCTGATACCAGGGCGTCAGCATGGTCCGCAGCTGGAAGTATGGCTGCGCCTTCTCCGTCGCGGGCCCGTTGTACGTCGTCAGGGTGTCGAAGTTGAGGTTGTCGAAGTGGACGAATCCCTCCGGCCGCATGGCCCGGGCGGCGCGCTCCATCCAGGTGACGTCGACGCCGTCCACCGTCGAGTAGTACGCGAGGGCGTTCTCATAGATGGGGCGCAGTTGCCCCCGGTAGATGCCCTGCTGCTCCATCTCGTCCCAGTAGGCCCAGATGTCGGTGCGGCCGAAGATGTTCTTCACCGGCTCGGCGGGCAGGCTTCCCTCGCCGCTGAACAGGTTGTACTGGGCGGCCCAGTTGAAGGCGCGCGCCAGCTTGTTGTCCTCCAGCGCCCAGAGGTTGACGCCCTGGTTGTAGGCGATGGCGCTGAGGTCGCCCAGCGCCCCCACGCCCAACTGCCCGTGCGCCTGGTCGCGCGCCGCCTCGGCAGTCTGGCCGGAGTCGGTCACGTAGTTCTGGAGGGAGCCGTTGATGTACGGGCTTTCGTACATCGCGATGGTGTCGTCCAGGATCGTGCCGTTGTCGGTGACCACCGCGATGGCCGTCAGCGTCGCCATGGCGATGACGTCCCAGTTGCCGTTGGCGAGCATGGGCGCCCCGCCGTCCTGAAGGACCGGGTAGACGACCTCAAGCATGAGCCTCTGGAAGGCCGCGAAGTCGTCGGCGGCGTATCCCTCGAACCCGCCGTCGTGGTAGCGAAGGATCTCGGCGGCGTTGATCAGCTTGAGGGTCGCCAGCGCCGCGCCGAGGATCTGGTCGCGGCCGTCGATCTGAGTGAGGGTCGAACTCCAGGCGTTGAGGATCTCGACGCCCTTCGCCGCGTAGCGGTCGTCGCCCGTGGCCACCCACTGCAGCACGAGATGGTAGGCCGCGGCCGCGGACTCTTCCCAGTCGCCGATGTTGCCGGACCCCTGGGGCGATCCGCGCCCCACGCCGACGCGAGCGGTGAATTCGTAGTCGAGCGACGAGAGGCCGTTCGGCGTCGTGTTCGCGAGGCGAAGGTAGTCGGAGTACCACGGCTCGGCCTTCGCCGCGACGTGATCGCGGACGGCGTCCAGCTGCGCCTCCGTGAGGGAGACGCCCGGATGCCTGAAGACGCGCACCGCCGCGTCGCCGGACAGCGCGGTGCCGTCGTGCGCGTAGCTCACGGTCAGGGTGTGGGCGCCCGCGGCGAGGTTCGGCACCGTCGCGGTCAGCAGGCCGTCGGCGTACGAGACGCCCCCACTGCCGGCCACCGTGTAGTGGGCCGGGTCGGTGTCGCCGGCGACGGGCAGCCAGCTGAGCTCGGCGCTCGTGCCGCGAACCGCGTGCTGCACCTCGAGCAGCGCGGCGTCGACGGGCTCGAACCGGAAGAGGTAGGTGCGGCGATCCCCAGGGACGACCCGCATCGAGGTATCCCCCGCCTGCACGGGAGAGGTCGCCGCCTCGGACCCGTCGCGCAGCGCATCGAGGTGGCTGCTGATCGCGTAGGTGCCGGCGGCGGGGTAGCCCTTGAGCGAGAACCGCTCGTTCCACTGCACGCTGGGCGCCGTCGCGGCGACGACGTAGTCGGACCCGGTCTTGAGGTAGTACGGACGACCGGCGCCCGTGCCGTAGTTCTGAATCGTCAGGTACTTCCCGTTCGAGAGGCTCTTGATCGCGTAGCTGGTCTGCTGGCCGCCGCCCGTGCCGTCATATTCGGAGGCCGTGTAGTCGTAGCCATAGATCGCGAAGAGCGACGCCTGGCTCGCCGTCGCGGTCAGCCCGATCGCACCGGAGGCTTCGTTCACCGCGAGGTAGCGCCCGTCCGGGGCGGCGATCCGCACGACGTCCTGGGCGGCCCGGCCGTCGGACAGGTAGTCGCCGAACCGCTGCGCGATCGGATAGTCGACCGCGGGCTCGTCCGTCGTGCGCGTCACCTGGACCCAGGGGATGGTGGTCGCGTTCGAGGCCCTGGTGGAGTAGATGTCGGTGCCGGAGACGCTGATGTCGTCCTGCTTGTCGGTGATCAGGTGCAGGGTCAGCGCGTTGCCCCCGTCCGCCTTGGCCGCCGTTACCAGCGCCGTGATGTCGAGCTGGAAGCTCGCGTTGCCCTGCGGCACCGTCGCGGTCGCCGTCGGGGAGCCGGGGATGTCCAGCGGCCGCGTGTTGTAGGTGACGGTGGTCCCGGTCCAGGGCGTCGTCGTCGCGACGCCGGCCTGGGTGAGGAACTCGCTCGCCCGCACCGCGATGACGTTCGCGGCGTTGTTGTACTTCGTGAGGTTCAGCGTCACGGAGGCCAGCTCGGCGGCATCGAGTGGGGAGACGTCGAGGCGGATGTAGGTGTGTGCGTCCTTGCCGATGACGAGGTTCTGGCCGGTGCCGTAGTTGGCGCCGGGAGTGGTCCACCGCACCCAGGCGTTGTCGGTGATCGCCACGCCGGGGTCATCCGCACGGCTCGGCGTCACGGTGAGAAACACCGAGCCGATCGCGAGCGCGAACGCGACCATCGCGCCGACGACGCGGGTGGGGATGCCTCGGGGGACTCGGATCCTGGATGCCATGCGGACCTCCTTGTGCCGACTGGGAAGCCCTGTGAGCTATCGCTTGCACAATATGCTCCCCTTGGTGTGATGTCAAGCGTGATTATGGCGGATCTATGCGCGCTAACGTTTGCTTTCTTGCGTACGCGGGGCATTGCAAGCGGAGGGGTGGCACCGCGCGACAGGCGCGGTACCACCCCCCTCGATCAGCGATGGAGCAACCGGACTACGCGCAGGAGCGCGCCTCGTAGTCGGCCTCCACCTCCACCGGCAGCTCGCCGCCCTGAGCCACCGTCACCGAGCCCGCGGCAAGGGACGCGACGCGCGTCGAGAACGCCGCCGACACCGACCGACCCGGCAGGATCTCCT
>DAOLFC010000066.1:0-19511 GCA_035326505.1 Arachnia sp. | reverse complement strand
GCATCCCGGGTGCTGAGGAGCGAGGTACGAGCGTCTCGAAGTACAGGGACCGGGGAGAGCTCCTCAACGAGCGTCAGGGGAGGAGCGTCGTCCCGCCCTACGCGCAGTTGCGGGCGACCTCAGCAGCAGCCTCCAGGCCGGAGCGCACGGCGCCTTCCATGTAGCCGTTGAAGCGCGCGGAGTACTCGGCTCCCGCCCAGTGCAGCACGCCGTCCGGCTCCGCGAGCAGCGGTCCGTTGGCGCTCCAGGCACCCGGAGCGAAGTGGGCGCCGTGGCAGCCGCCGGTGTAGGGCTCGGCGGACCAGTCGCGCTCCAGATACGCCAGCGGCTTGGGCACGTCGTCGCCGAAGGCCTCCTTCACCGCGTTGGTGAAGGCCCGCTCGCGCAGGGTGCGGGAGCGCCGGGACAGCGAATCCGCCTCGGCTCCCTCGAAGAAGCCCATCAGCAGGCCGCGCGGGGAATCCGACACCGACGCGTCCAGGGTGACGCGAATCGCCCCGGCGTCGGCCGACGACTGGCCCGACAGGCCGCGCTCGCGCCAGAACGGCGTCTCGTAGACCAGGAAGGCCTTGATCACGTTCCCGGGAGACACCTTGGAGGCCACCTCGGCCCGCCAGGGCGCCAGCGCCGGCTCGTGCTCCAGCTGCACCGCCAGCCGGGGCGGCAGCGTCGAGATCACCTGCCGCGCCTCGATCCGCTCCCCGTCCGCCAACTCCAGCGTGGCGCTCTGCGGGCCGTGAACCACCTTGACGACCGGCGACGACAGCCGCACCACGTCGCCCAGCTCATCGGCGATCGCCTCGGCGAGCGCGGCGACCCCGCCCGTGATCCGCTTCTGGTGCAGGCCGCCGCTGCTGGCGAGCATGGTCTCCAGGTCGGGGCCGGACATCACCTGACGAAGCCCCTGCCCCAGTGTGGCGTCCTTGGGCATGTCTCCGAACGCGGCCTCGTAGACCTCGATGAAACGCTGCTTCGCTCCGCGGGTGCGCAGGTTCGTGGTGACCCAGCGCATCAGGTCCTGCTCCAGCCAGACGTGGTTCGCTTGGGCCCACACCGCGTCGGAGCGGAACCGGTCCGCGAGCCGGCGCAGCCGGAGCAGCCCCTGCCCCAGGTCGGCCACCTCGAACGGCGTCAACTGCGGCCCCTCGACGGCCGACGGCACCTGCAGCGCCTGCCCACGCAGCCGCACGACCAGGTTGCCCATCGGTGCGATGTTGATGGTGGCGAGCCCGTACCGCTCGGCATGGTCGACGAGATTGTCGAAGCCAGGGCCGACCCATTGGCCGCCCAGCTCCACAAACTGCCCATCATCGAGGATGGCGTTCTCGACACGCCCGCCCACACGATCCCGGGCTTCCACGACGACGACCGTGAGGCCCCGCTCGACCAGATTGCGCGCGGCGACGAGCCCGGCCAGGCCGGCACCGATGATGGCGCAGTCGATCATTGTCCCTCCTCGAAAGTTTCCCAGAGACGAGACTATCGGTCCTCCCAGCCTGTTCCCAGGGCGGGGGTGGTTAGCAACTGCATCCGGGGCCAACTTCACAAGATGGACCCCACTCCACCTTTGGAGCCGCCCACGGGAATCGAACCCGTGACCTACGCTTTACGAGAGCGTCGCTCTACCGACTGAGCTAGGGCGGCGGCAGTCCGTTACTATAGCGGGTCCACTCGCCCGCGGCGAAATCCCGTACGCCGGGGCGCGCGAGACCGCCCGTCGGATCAGGAGCAGACCATCCCCTCCTGGGGCACGACGCCGTCGAGCAGGTAGTCGTCGATGCCGGCGCGCAGGCATTCATTGTCGGCACTGATCGCCCCGTGACCGGCCCCGTCGAAGGTGAGCAGGCGCCCCGACTCCAGCTGTTCCGCCATCCTGCGAGCATGCTCGAAGGGGGTGGCGGAGTCGCCCGTCGTGCCCACCACCAGGATGGGCGGGGCTCCGACCGCGGTGATCTTCAGCGTGGGCGCGGAGGCCGCCGTCCAGGCCTCGCACACGTAGTTCATCCCCATATTGGGGGCCATGACGGGCGCCAGCGAGAAGGAGTCGCGCCACAGCCCCGGAGCGGCGGCCATGCCCTCGTCGAACATGTCGACGCACAGCGTCGCGGGGAAGGCGAAGGCGACGGTGTCGAAGCCCGTCGGCGTGCGCCCGTTCAGCGCGTCCGCCGCATTCAGCAGGCTCGACCCATCCCGTTCCTCCTTGGCCGCCGCGATGGCGTCGTCGAGGAACGGGTAGGCCTGCTCGTCCTCGTACAGGTAGGAGGCCACCCCGACCGCCGCGTGGGTCTGGGTGAGGAACCGGTCGCCCACCGCGACGGGGTTCTCGTCGAGGTGCTGGAACCAGTCGCCCAGCTGGGTCATGATCTCGTCCGCGGAGCCGTCGAAGACGCAGTCGTCGGCCTCCGAGCACCAGGCGGCCCAGTTGCGCAGCGCCAGCTCGAACCCGGCGACCTGGGGCGTGGGGTCCTCGTCGTCGGTGATGTCGACGGCGGCGTCGAGCACGAGCCGCCCGACGCTGTGCGGGAACAGCTCGGCGTAGACGGCGCCGACGAAGGTGCCGTAGGACACGCCCACGAAGTTCAGCTTCTCCGCGCCCAGCAGGTGCCGCAGCAGGTCGAGGTCGCGGACGTTCTCGATGGTGGAGAGGTGATCGAGCAGATCCCCCGACGCGTCGCGGCATTGCTGCGCGAAGTCGATGTATCCCTCGCGCAGCGCCAGCGCCTCGGCGTCGTCGTCGGGGCTCTGGTCGAGGTCGAAGACGGCGTCGGTCTGCTCGGTGGTCCCGCAGCGCACCGTCGTGGACTCCCCCGTGCCGCGGGGATCCCAGCCCACGACGTCGTACTCGTCCCAGTCCTTCTGCGACAGGTAGCCGGCGAAGTCCTGCCCGCCGAACCCGGGGCCGCCCGGGTTCACGAAGAGCGGCCCCAGGCTGCCGTCGGCGCCGGCATAGCGCCGCACGGCGATCTCCAGGGCAGGCCCGTCCGGCTGCTCCCAGTCGAGCGGCACCAGCACCGTCGCGCAATGGGCGGTGTTCCCGCCACAGCTCCGCCAGGCGACGGGTTGCGTCGCGTAGGCGTCCAAGCCGCCCAGCCCGTCGGGAAACTCGACGGAGGGGGCGCCCGAGGGCTCGTAGTCGAGCTGGCGATTCGCGTTCGCGGTGGCGGGCCGCTCGAAGGTGGCCAACTCTCCGATCGGCCGCTCCGGCACGCCCGGCATGCGCTCCCCCTGTGGCACCGGGCTGGGCGTCTCGGTGCCTGCCGGTGCCGTCGGCTGCGGCTGAGCCGGCCCCGCTCCCCCGCCCAGGGCCGCCAGCACGACGCCGGCGGTCACCCCGACCGCCAGCATGGCCAGCAGCACCTGGACCGACCGCAGCCTCACCCCGGAGCGCGCGGCACTCACCCCGCTACGCCTGCCCGGCCTTGCGGGCATCCGCACGCGCCGCACGGAAGGCACCGTCGATGCCCCAGCGACCGCCGCCCAGGCAGAGCAGCAGGAGCGAGACGCCCGCCATCAGCAGATCAAGATCGCCCAGGAAGCCCTCCATGCCGGGCACGAAGATGCTGAACGCTCCCCAGCGGACGAACACCAGCGACCCGACGGAAACCACCAGAAGCAGGAACGCAGCCACCCTGACCAGCAGCCCGATCACGAGCAGCACGGCGATCGCCCCCAGGGCGAAGCCCACGATCCACGCGACGAGGCGCGGCTCGGGAAGCAGCGTGGCGCCGAGGAACGCGGCGGTCGCGTCGATGTCGGAGAGGATCTGATAGCCGACCACACCGACGATGCTCGCCACGATCAGACGCAGCACGAACAGGCCGAAGCTGCCCAGGAACTTGTCGGTGACCAGCTTCTGCTCGGGCTGAACCGGCCGGCTGGCGTTCTCCTGCGACGTCGACACCACGCCCAGCCGGGCGTCGCGCTCCTCCCGCAGCGCCTGGAACTCCCTGGCGCGCCGCTCCTCCTCCAGGCGCTCCGCGTCGAGACGCTGCTGGACCGCCGGAGCGATCACCGCCGTCGCCTCGACCGCCGGCTCCGGGTCGCGGAAGAGCCCGTCGATCTGCTGGGTCTCCTGCACCATGGCCGCCTCCTCGGAGACCGGCGCTTCCGCGGCCTCGCTCGCCTCGGGCGCGCCCGAGGCGGCGCTGAACTCCCCCTCGGCGAACGGCTCCTCCGCGGCGGGTTCGTGCCGGACCGGCGAGGAGACCGGCCGGCCGAAGCCGGCGCCGGAGATCGGCGCCTCGGACTCGTCCGCCTCCGCCGCCGGTCGCTCGTCGACGTCAGCCGACTCTTCCGGGGCGTCGAACGGCTCCGGCCTGGGCCGGACCTGCTCCTCGTGGTCCGAGGCATCCAGGTCGTCCACAGCCAGGAGGTCCGGCTCGGCGTCGGGGGCCGGCTCGGCGTCGGGGGCCGGCTCGGGCTCGACGACCGCTTCGGGTTCGACGGCAGGCTCGGGCTCGATCGCCGGCTCAGGATCGACCACCAGCTCGGACTCGGGCTCGAAGACCGCTTCAGGCTCGACGGCCGGCTCGGGCTCCTCCGCGGCCTGGGGTTCGGGTTCGACGACCGGCTCGGGGGCCTGCTCGGGCTCCGGCTCGGCGACCTCCGCCAAGGCGTCGTCGGCCTCGGCGACCTCCTCGGTCTCGACGAGCTCCTGCGTCGCCTCAGGCGCAGGATCGGCGCCCTCAGGGGGCGGCGTTGTATCGGCCCCCTCGGGGGGCGTGGGCGTGGGATCGGCTTGGTCGGACGAATAGTCGTCCCATTCCCCGAGGGCGATGCCGTACTCGCTGTCCTCGGTCCAGTCGGTGTCGTGAGGGGTGGACTCCCGCACCCAGCCGTTGGAGCCATCCTGGTTCGTCGACATGTCCTACCTCAGTTTCTCGGCGATTTTCCGCACCCATCCTGACATCCCCCCGGTCATCGTCCAGGGCGGACACGCGTGGGAGCGCATTGAAACAATCATCCCCCTCAGGAGCAAACACAAATCTCGCTATGTGCCGAGGCCTCGCTATATCGAGCAGGCCTCGGCACATAGCGAGATTTGTGCATGGCACCTTTCCGAGAAGGCGCCTATCGGGCGCGGACGGCGCGCGAGATGGCGATGAACATCGCCTCCAGCGCCAGCAGCGGCGCGACGTTGCCTTCCAGCGCGGTGCGCGCCTCCAGCAGCGCGTCGATCGCCTGGACGGTGTGCTCCGGCGACGACCGGTTCGCCAACTCCTCGATCTCGCCGGCGAGGTCGGCGTTGATCAGCGGCGCCCCGGCCCGGGTCTGCAGCGCCAGCACGTCGCGGAAGTAGGCGGTGAGCTCGGTCAGCACCCGGTCGAGCGCATCGCGCTGGAGCCGCTTCAGCCGGAGCTTGTGCTGATCCTCCAGTTCCCGCACGGCCGCCTGGGCGTTCCGGGGCTTGGTGCCGCGCCCCCCGATGCCCAGCGCCTCCTGGAGCGCGGCCATCTCCTTCGCGTCGAGCGGTGCGGTGATCTCGCCGGCCTCGGCGGCGGCGGCCTCCACCTGGCTCTGGGCGGCGGCCAGGCAATCGGTGAGCGTCTTCAGCCGGGGAGGGATGGCCAGGATCTCGCGCCGCCGCCGGTTGGCCTCGTCGGAGCGGGCCAGGACGCGGGCGCGCCCCACATGCCCCTGGGCGATCCGGGCCGCCTGTTCGGCGCGTTCCGGATCGATCCCGTCGCGCTCCACCAGCAGCGCCGCCACCGCCCCGGGTGACGGGGTGACCAGCCGGGCGAGCCGGCAACGCGAGCGGATGGTGACGATCACATCCTCCGGGGTGGGAGCGCACAGCAGCCAGACCGTGCGCGGGGACGGCTCCTCCAGCCCCTTCAGCAGGGCATCGGCGGCCCGCTCCGTCATCCGGTCGGCGTCCTCCACCACGACGATCTGATAGCGGCGTCCGACGGGAGCGACGTTGGCCCGGCCCACCATGGCGCGCACCTCGTCGACGCCGATCGAGAGCTGCTCGGTGCGCACCAGCGTGACGTCGGGGTGCGCGCCGCCGAGCGTGGTGCGGCAGGCCTCGCACTGCCCGCAGCCGCCTCGGTCGCACTGCAGGGCCGCGGCGAAGGCGCGGGCCGCGTTGGAGCGTCCCGACCCGGGCGGCCCCACGAACAGCCACGCGTGGCTCATGGCATGGGACTCACCGGACACCGCGCGACGCAGCGTCGCCACCACGCGCTCCTGCCCGATCAGCTCACCGAATACGTCACCCACGTCGCCCATCCTGCCAGCATCGACCGACGGTCAAGGAAGTAGCGCGGCGACGTGGCGTCGCACCTCGGCGGCGATGTCCTCGCGGCTCCGGCGCGCATTCAACACCAGATAGCGGTCGGGGTCGGCCGCGGCGAGTTCGAGGAAGTGCTCGCGGGCGCGGCGATGCAGCTCGTCGCCCGCCGCCTCCAGCCGGTCCTTGCGCACGATGGTGGCGACGGCGTCCTCCGGGTCGGCGTCCAGCAGCACCGTCAGGTCGGGCCGCAGCCCGCCGACCGCCCACGAGGCGATGGTGGCGATCTCCTCGGTGCCCAGCGCGCGCCCCGCCCCCTGGTAGGCGATCATCGAGTCCACGTAGCGGTCGGTGACCACCACGTCGCCGCGCCGCAGCGCGGGCCGGATCACCTCGTGGACGTGCTGGGCCTTGTCAGCGGCGTACATCAGCGCCTCGGCCCGCGGGTCGACGTCGCCCATCTCCGGGTCCAGCACGAGGCGCCGCAGCTCGTTGCCGATCGCGGTGCCTCCCGGCTGGCGGGTGATCAGGTGCGGGACGCAGGCGCGCTCCAGCCATTCGGCCAGCAGCGCCACCTGGGTGGTCTTGCCGACCGAGTCCCCGCCCTCGAAGCAGACGAACGCCCCGCGCATCCTCGGCCCCGCCTACGAGCCGGACGGCTTCTTGGCCGCGGGCTTGCGCGTGGTGGTCTTGCGAGTCGTGGTGGTCTTCCGCGTGGTGCGCTTGGGGGCAGGCCCCTTGGCCCGCTTCTCGGCCAGCAGTTCGAACGCGCGCTCCGGGGTGACCGTCTCGGGATCGTCGTCGCGCCGCAGCGTGGCATTGGTCTCGCCGTCGGTGACGTACGGGCCGAAGCGGCCCGACTTCAGCACCACCGGCTTGCCGGAGGCCGGATCGGCGCCGAACTCCTTCAGCGGCGCCGCGGCGGCGGCCCGTCCCCTGGTCTTGGGCTGGGCGTAGATCGTCTCCGCCTCCTCCAGCGTGATCGAGAAGATCTGGTCCTCCGAGGTGAGGGAGCGGGAATCGGTGGCCTTCTTGAGGTACGGCCCGTAGCGCCCGTTCTGCGCCGTGATCTCGACGCCGTCGGCGTCGTAGCCCACCACGCGGGGCAGGGACAGCAGCTGGAGCGCCGTCGGCAGGTCGATGCTGTCGAGGGACATCGACGTGAACAGCGACCCGGTGCGCGGCTTGGCTGACTTCGGCGCGTCCTCCGGCAGCAGCTCGGTGACGTAGGGGCCGTAGCGGCCGTTCTTCGCGACGATCATGTGGCCGCTGGCCTCGTCGACGCCGAGCTCGCGCTCCTCATCGAGGGGCTTGCTGAGCAGTTCCTCGGCCACTTCCTTGGTGAGGCCGTCGGGCGGAAGATCCTCCGGGAGATTGGCCCGGCGGCCGTCGGCGGCCTCGACGTAGGCGCCGTAGCGGCCCACGCGCACCGAGATGCCGGTGTCGCCCAGCGGGAAGGTGGAGATGGCGCGGGCGTCGATGTCGCCCAGTTCGCTGACCAGCCGCTCCAGTCCCTGATTCTCGGCGCCGGCCGGCCCCCGGTAGAAGTCGCTCAGCACCCTGATCCGCTCCGCCTTGCCGCCGGCGATCTCGTCGAGCTGGTCCTCCAGCTGGGCGGTGAAGTCGTAGTCGACCAGCTCGGGGAAGTGCTCCTCCAGCAGCCGGGTGACCGCGAAGGCGAGCCAGGTGGGCACCAGCGCGGCACCCTTCTTGAACACGTAGTCGCGCGCGGTGATGGTGCGGATGATCGACGCGTAGGTGGACGGGCGGCCGATCTCCAGCTCCTCCAGCTTCGCCACCAGCGACGGCTCGGTGTAGCGGGCGGGCGGCGCGGTGGAGTGCCCGGCGGCGGCGATCGACTCGGCGGCCAGCTCCTGGCCGGAGGCCAGCCGGGGCAGGCGCGCCTGCGTGTCGTCGGAGTCCGCGCCCTCCTCGACGCCCTCGACGTAGGCGCGAAGGAAGCCGTGGAAGGTGATGGTGCGCCCCGAGGCGGTGAGGCCCACCTGGGTGGCGCCGGCCACCTCGGCGCTCGACGTCGCGTCGATCTTGACGGTCACGGACTCGCCCTTGGCGTCGGCCATCTGCGAGGCGACGGTGCGCTTCCAGACCAGCGAGTACAGGCGGAGCTGATCGCCGGCCAGGCCGGTCTGATCGGGATGCCGGAAGCTGTCGCCGGCAGGACGGATCGCCTCGTGCGCCTCCTGGGCGTTCTTCACCTTCGACGCGTAGACCCGGGGCTTGGCCGGGAGGTAGCGGTCGCCGTAGAGCTCTCGCACCTGGGCGCGCGCGGCCTCGATCGCGGAGCCGGCCAGCGTCACCGAGTCGGTGCGCATATAGGTGATGAAACCGGCCTCGTACAGGTCCTGGGCCACCGACATGGTGCGCTGCGAGGAGAATCCCAGCTTGCGCCCGGCCTCCTGCTGCAGGGTGGTGGTGCGGAACGGCTCGTAGGGGCGGCGGGTGTAGGGCTTGGCCTCGACGGTGGCGACGGTGAAGGGCGCGCTCCGCAGCCCGTCGGCGAGCGCGGAGGCTCCCGCCTCGTCGAGCACCACCAGGTCTGGGGAACGCAGGCGGCCGGCGGCGTCGAAGTCGCGTCCTTGAGCGACGCGGCGCCCGCCCAGGGTGCTCAGGCGCGCCGGGAAGACCCGCGGCTCCGCGTCGGCGCCGGCGTCGAGGGAGACGTCGAGGTCCCAGTAGCTCGCGGGAACGAACGCGATGCGCTCGCGTTCGCGGTCGACGATCAGGCGGGTGGCCACCGACTGGACGCGGCCGGCCGAGAGCTTCGGCATGACCTTCTTCCACAGCACCGGCGACACCTCGTAGCCGTACAGGCGGTCGAGGATGCGGCGGGTCTCCTGCGCGTCGACCAGGTCGACGTCGAGTTCGCGGGGATTGGCGACGGCCTCCTCGATGGCCGGCTTGGTGATCTCGTGGAACACCATCCGCCGGGCCGGCACCTTGGGCTTGAGCTCCTGCAGGAGGTGCCACGCGATGGCCTCGCCCTCGCGGTCGCCATCGGTGGCCAGCAGGAGCTCGTCGGCCCCCGCCAGCTTCGCCTTCAGGTCCTTGATCGTGGCGCGCTTGTCGGGCGAGACCACGTAGATCGCCTGGAACTTGTCGTCGACGTTGACCCCGGTGCGGGCCCACTTCTCGCCCTTGTACTTGGCGGGCACCTCGGAGGCGTTCGTCGGGAGGTCGCGGACGTGGCCCCGGCTCGACTCGACGATGAAGCCGTCGCCGAGGAAACCGGCGATCTTGGTCGCCTTGGTGGGCGACTCCACGATCACCAGGCGCGTGAGCTTCTCAGCCATTCGGACACTTCCCGTTCTTTCACAGATTGAGACGACGTTGTGCGAGGCTACACCGCCGGGACACCGCGGACGGACACCCGGAGCCGAGACGCCGGCCGGCGAGCGCCGTCGCACAACAGGCTCACATGCTACACATCCGCCGCCAAGAGCCCGCCGAGGGGCGCCCGCCGGTCAGGGTCTCGGGACCTCGAGGAACTGATCGCGCATCGCCTCGCGGATGAGGGGGATCATGCCGGCGGACAGCTCCACCGGGTCCAGGCCGAGCACCTCCGCCACGGCCGCCAGCACCTGCCCGACGGTGAGGTCGCCGTCGAGCGCGCCGAACACCGCGGCCTCCGCGGTGCCCACCTCGATCGCCCGCAGGAACCCCCGGCGCTGGCGCAGCACGATGTGCTGGGGGTCGGCCTCGCCCGGCGCTCCGATGGTCTCCTGGACGACGTCGACCAGGCGCGGAGCGCTGGCGAGGAGTGCGTCGGTGGGCAGCAGGGAGGCCTCCAGCGCCACGCGATGCCGGGCGAACGCCTCTCCCACCGGCTGGTTGACCGCGTGCGGCCAGCTCTCCAGCCGATGGACCGGCTCGCGGTCGACGACGCGGGTGAGCAGGATCCAGCCCATTCCCACCTCGCGGATGCCGAGCTCGTCGAAGTAGGCGAGCCAGCGCCGGTAGGCGGGCAGCCACTCCGGCGACCCGGCCAGTCCCGCGTCGGTGAGCCACATCTCGACATAGGAGAACACGTCCAGCCGCTCGCGCTCGATCACCCACAGGTCGCATTCCGGGGACCAGGACGACAGCCGGTCGCGCCAGTCCTGCCCCTCGACGACGGCCCAGTTGGTGAGCAGCTGCAGGCTGCCGCCGGGGGTGAGATGGGCCGGAGCCTGCCGGACGATCGCCTCGACGAGGCCGTCGCCGAGCAGGTTGGTCTCGCGGTAGGCCAGAGTGGAGGCCTCCTCCGACGGCGGGCTCATCACGTAGGGCGGGTTGGAGACGATCAGGTCGAAGCGCTCGCCGGCGACCGGCTCGAACAACGAGCCGAGGCGCAGCTCCGCCTCCGCCCCGCTCAGCGCCAGGGTGAGCCCAGCCAGTGCGATCGCGCGCTCGTTGATGTCGGTGGCCACCACCCGGCGGGCGTGGCGCGCGAGGTGCAGCGACTGCACCCCGCATCCGGTGCCCAGGTCGAGGGCGGACTCGACCGGCGCGCGCGCCACCAGCTGCGCCAGGGTGGTGGATGCCGGCGAGACGCCGAGCACGTAGTCGGGACGGGTGGGCGCGACGACCTGATCGAGCCCCGGGGTGAGATCCGAGACCACCCATCCGGAGGCGTCGTCGTCCGGGGAGGCGAAGGGGTGGACGTCGACCAACGCCCTGGCTCGCTGCCCCTCGACCTCGATCAGCCCGCCCTTCACGAGACCGTCGAGGTCGATCAGGCCGGCCACGGCCGCCACCGGCACCTCCTGCTGCAGGAGGAACATCCGGATCAGCGCAGCCTGCGGGTCGTAGGCGTCCGCGAGCGCCGCATCCGACGGGACGGTGCAGTTGCGGCCCAGCCCCTCCTGCCCGAGGGCGCCGATCCGGTCGATCACGGCGTCAGTGGTGTATCCCGCGCTCCGGAAGGCGCGCCGCAGCGCGGCGGCATCGAGCGGGGCCACCGACGAGGCGCCGAGCCCGTGGGATCCCGTCGACTCGTCTCGGTCGTCGCGCACCAGGTTTGTCATGGCCTCAGCCTATGGGCCCGTCCAGAGGTCCCGCTCACCGAGTGCCTGCCGTCGCTGCGCGCCGGACCTCGTCGGGGCCTCCCAGCGGCAGGGCCGGGTGGAGCCTGGCGACGACCTCCGTCGCGACCACCACGTCGGGCGAGAGCCCCAGCACGCGGCAGGAGGCGAGGCTGCCACCGTTGGCGTCGGCGACCCGCCGGGCGGCCGCGCAGGCGTCGGCCCCCTCGACCGCGGCCCCGACGCCGGCCACCGCGGCCAGCTCCGCGGTGAGTTCCGCCCGCCGGGACTGGGCGAACCACCCGATGAGGATGGCGGAGGCGAACAGGGTGGCCGCGAGGGCGGCGCACACCCCGGCGACGAGCACCGACCCGGCGCCCCGCTCCGCGCGGCTCATGGCGCCTCCCCCGGCTCCCACGCCGCGAAGGCCTCCGCGCCGACGGGCACCTGGCCGATGCCCAGCACGGCGACCTCGGCGACGACGACGGCACGGACCCCGTCGATGCGTCGTTCGAGTTCCGCACGTCCACCCCGCGGGAGACGGCTCTCCGCGGCCGCGACGGCCGCCTCATCACCCCGCGCGGCCTGGCGTGCGAGTTCGGCGCTCGACTCCGCGCAGGCGGCGTGGGCCACGCCGATCTGCCCCATGGTGACCAGGCCCGCCAGCATCACAGTGGCGGTGACGAAGCCCAGGGCCAGCTCGACGGTCACCATGCCGCGCTGGCGGAGCCGAGCGCGCTCTCTCACAGCCCGCTCGCCACCTGGTTGAACACCTGGATCACCCACTCGAACAGGGTCTGGAAGAACTTGTTGTCGTTGAAGATGCGCAACAGGACGAGAGCCGCCGCGGCCGCGGCCAGCAGCCCGATGGAGTACTCGACGGTGGTCAGGCCGCGCTCCGCCAGCCGCCGGACAGCGCGGCGGCGGGGACGAGCCTCAAGGGAATCAGACATGACGATAGTGACCTTTCCTCAGCCCGGGCGACCGTCGCCCGAGTCATCACCGTGATAGTGAGGAAGGCCCCGCGATGCCCATCGGATCTGCGTCCTGTGGAAGAAATCCCGGCCGTCCATGCCCGGCCTGTGGAAAACGGCGAAATCGGCGCCGTCCGTTGCGGCGCGGCCGTCACCGGCCGAGCAACAGGGCCAGCAGCGCGGTGGCGTCGTCCTTGTCCAGCACCTGGTTGGCGTTGCCGCACTTGGGCGACACCACGCACGCGGGACAGCCGTCCTCGCAGCCGCAGCGCTCCAGCCGCTCCAGGGTGGCGGCCAGCCAGGCCTCGACGACGTCGAAGCCGCGCCTGGCGAAGCCCGCCCCGCCGGCGAGGGCGTCGTGGACGAAGACGGTCGGCAGCCCCGTGTCGGGGTGCACCGGGGTGGAGACCCCGCCGATGTCCCACCGGTCGCACGGCGCGAAGGCCGGCAGCAGCCCGATCGCCGCGTGCTCCATGGCATGCAGCGCGGCGCCGATGCGCAGGTCGGGCCATCCGAGCCGGGCCATCGTCTCCATCGGCACCGTCCACCACACCGCCTCGGTGGTCAGCCTGCGGCGGGGCATCTCCAAGGGGGTGGCATCCCACACCTCGTTGGTGATGTCGTCGCGGCGGAGGTAGCCCACCACCTGCGAGGTGAGCACCACCTCGCCGCGATGCACCCGGGTGTCTCCGAACGCACGGCTGTCGCGTTCCCGTTCCACGGCGATCTCGAAGCTGCTCTGCGCCTGCGTGTAGAACCGCGGCCGGTCGGCCACCACCAGCGCCTGGTTGTCCGCCAGGGCCAGCTCCTCGACGCGGTAGCTCTCGCCCTGGTGCAGGTAGACCGCGCCCGGATGGACGGTGCGATCGGCGGCCTCATGATCGATCACGCCGATCACCCGGCCGGTGTCGCGCTCGACGATGTCCAGCGGCTTGGGCCCGACCGATCGCAGCGAGATGTAGTCGACCGCCCGGTCAGCGCGCGTCCAGTAATAGCGGCCCGCGCGGTCCCGCAGCACGCGCTGCCGGGCGAGTTCGGCGACCAGCGCGGGGAAGGTGGGCCCGAACCAGTACTCATCGGCCGCGGACAGGGGCAGCTCCTGGGCGGCGGCGGCCAGGTGGGGTCCGAGCACGAAGTGATTGCCGGGATGCAGGACCGCATGTTCCAGCGGGGCGTCGAAGACCAGCTCCGGGTGCTCCAGCAGGTACGCATCCAGGGGGTTCTCCCGGGCCAGGAGAACGGCCAGCGCCTCCTGCCCGCGGCGTCCGGCCCGGCCGAACTGCTGGCGCAGCGCCGATAGCCGGCCCGGATATCCGGCCACCAGCACGGCGTCGACGCCGGAGATGTCGACGCCCAGCTCCAGCGCGTTGGTGCTCGCCACCCCGAGCAGTTCCCGGTCCTGGAGTCCGGCCTCCAGCGCGCGGCGGTCGAGGGCCAGGTACCCCGACCGGTAGGACCCGATCCGGCCGGGCGCGATCGTCCGCTCCTGCGCCTGCGCCGAGACGAGTTCCGCCCCGATCCGGGAACTCACGAAGGCCAGCGTCTGCGCGTCGTCGTCGACGAGCCCGGCCAGGAGGCGCGCGGTGTCGGCATTGAGCGACTCCTCCGGCCGCCAGAGCACCACCGTCCGGGCGGGAGCGGGCGCGGTGTCGGCGTCGACCACCGCGACGCCGTCCTCGCCGATCAACCGCCCGGCGAACTCCGAGGCGTTGGGCGTCGTCGCCGAGGACAGCACGAAGACCGGCTTGGCACCGTACTGCGCCGCCAGGCGCCGCAGCCGCCGGATGACCTGCGCGACGTGCGCCCCGAACACCCCTTGGTAGCGATGCGCCTCGTCGACGATCACGTAGCGCAGGGAGCCGAGGAAGGAGGCCCATCTGCGGTGCTGGGGCAGCATCGAGTAGTGCAGGAGGTCCGGGTTGGTCAGGACGAACGACGCATGGTCGCGGGCGAAGCGGCGCTCCCCCGCGTCGGAGTCGCCGTCGAGGGCGGTGACCCGCCAGTCGGGCGGCCCGTAGGCCCGGGCGGCCCGCAGCTGGTCGTGGGCCAGCGCCTTCGTCGGCGAGAGGTAGAGCGCCGTATGCCTGGCCCGGGTGAGGCGCTCGCGGGTGGACCCCGTCTCGACCCCCACCCGAGCGTCGACGGTGGCGGCGAGCACCGGCATCAGGTAGGCCAGGGACTTGCCCGATCCGGTCGGCGTGCAGATCGCCGCGTGCCGGCCCGCGAAGGCGTGTTCGGCCAGTTCCGCCTGGTGCTGCCAGGGCTCCGGCACACCCGCCGCCCGGATCCGTTCCACCGTCTCGGCACCTAGCCATCCCGGCCACGACGCGCGCCGGCCCGCCGACGCGGGAACCCGCCGGATCGCCACCACCTCGTCGCTGCGAAGCAGCCAGTCCCAGCGGGCGGCGCTCGCCCGGCCCGGAGCGGAAGAAGGCATGCACAGATAGTAAGGCGTGTGGCGAAAGTGAAGATGGGCTAGCCGCGGTTCGGTAAACGCACCTACCTCTCGATGCGAGGTCACCGCCGCGCGGTTGCTGACCGCCGACGAGTACGAGGCGACGAGCGCGGCAGGCGTCTACGTCGGCATGACCCGAGGCCGCCAGCAGAACCGGCTCCACGTCGTCGCAGAGGACATAGCCGATGCGCGAGCACAGTTCATCGAGGCGATTGTCGGCCGTTTCATCGAGGCGATTGTCGGCCGTTCGACGTACACTCGACGACATGACACCCGACACCGCAACTCTGATCCGAGACGGCCTCGCGCTCGACGCCGATCAGCGCGCGGTCGTTGCTAACGCCCTGCTCGAAAGCCTCCATGATGCAGGCGACGCGAGCGAGGTCGATGCGGCCTGGCGCGCCGAGGCCACACGGCGACTTACCGAGGTGCGTGAGGGCGCGGTCGAGCTGGTAGATGCTGACGAGCACTACGAGCGTTTGCGGGCCTCGCTCACCGCATGACCCGGCCCCAGCGGGAGCACCCGGAGGCCGTCGCGGAGTTCGACGCCGCCGTGCGCTGGTTGAAGAGCAGGAATCAGGAATCGGCCTTGCGCTGATCGACCGAGCGCGGCAAGCCCGGAAAGACCTTGACCAGTGGCCGAACGCCGCACCACCATTCACGACCGCTGACGATGGCACCGTTATCCGCAGCAAGGCTGTTCGCGGATACCCGTACCGCATCGTCTACACGGTGGAGCCGGACACGATCCTGATCCTCGCTTACGCCCACGAGCGCCGAGAGCCGGGCTACTGGCTCCACCGACTGAACGACTGAGCAGCACGGCGTCGCCGCAGCCAGAGCTTGGGCAAGCGCCACGAGTCACCGACACACGTGAACTGCGTCAGACGCGCACGACCACAGGTGAGTGCGTTTGCCGAACCTCGGCTACCCGAGCAGACCGCCCAGGAGGCCGGCGATGATCGGAATCACCCCCACCAGGACGAAGGCGGGCAGGAAGCAGACCATCAGCGGCAGCACCGACCGCACCCCGACGGTGCGCGCGGCCTTGATCGTCCGGTCTCGGTACTCCTGACGGGCTTCCTCGGCATGCATCCGCAGGGTCCCGGCCAGCATGGTGCCCGACCTCGCCGAGCGGGCGACGTCGGCCGCGGCCCGTCCCCAGACGGGATGACCGGCCAAAGCACTCCAGGCCTCGGCGGCATCGACCCCCAGGTGCGTCGAGCGAGCCACCCCGTGAAGCAGCTCGGCCGTCGGCTGCGGGCTGATCTCGGCGACGGCCTGCACAGCGGCAGGCAGGGGTGCGCCGGAGTGGAGGACCACGGCCAGGAAGTCGAGGGCGTCGGGAAGCTGGGCCGCCATCCTGCGGTCGGGGCGCCCGGCGCGCATCCTGCGCACCAGCGGCGGCACCCCGAGGCTGACGAGGCCGCCGAGCAGCGCCACGGCAGCGCTCCCAGTGGCCGCCGCGACCAGCGCGCCGACCGCCGTGGCCATCACCACCGTCGCGCGCGGGAGTCCTCCGGCCCACGTCGGCCCGGGCGTCAACCGTCGCAGAGGGGCCGGCGAGATCGACAGCCACACGCCAAGAGCCACCAGCAGGGCGATCAGTACCGCGCTCACGGCTGGACCTCTTCCACCAGGCGTTCCGTCCACAGCACCCCGACGGCGGTACGCCTCACCCCCACCAGCACCAGGACCGCGCTCACGGCTGGGCCCCTTCCGCCAGGCGTTCCGTCCACAGCACTCCGACGGCGGTGAGCCCCACGGCCACCAGCACCAGGACCGGTCCCGCCGCGCCGGCGAAGAGGAAGCTCAGCGGGTCCGCGCCCACCGCGGCGCCGAGTGCGACCGCGGCGAAGGGCAGGCCGGCCATGATGTGCCCGCTGGTCCGCGCGGCGGCGAGCTCCGCGTCGATCAGCGCGGAGAGCGCGCGGCGATGCCGCAGGCTCTCGGCCACCCGCGCGAGGCTGTCGGCCATCGGCGCACCGCTGCGCTCGCTGAGCTTCCAGGCCGCCGCGACGAGCGCCAACTGCCCGCGGCCGGGCTGCGTCGCCGCCTCCGCGAGCGCGTCGCCCGTATCTCCGCCCAGCGCCGACACCCCGGCGGCGTGCTCCAGGGCGGGGCAGTCGCGGGCCGCCTCGCTCAGGGCGGCCGAAGGGATCTGGCCGGCACGCAGCAGGGACGCGAGCAGCCGGGCGCCGTGGGCGATCTGCTCGGCTGCCCTCGACGCCGCTCGGCGGCGC
This sequence comes from Arachnia sp., assembly GCA_035326505.1. Taxonomy (GTDB): domain Bacteria; phylum Actinomycetota; class Actinomycetes; order Propionibacteriales; family Propionibacteriaceae; genus Arachnia. The sequence continues at coordinate 2,586 of DAOLFC010000066.1, read as the reverse complement.
CGTCTCTTCTCCACCACCCAGGCGATCGTGGTCGCGAGGATCGCCACCGCGGCCCACCAGGCCAGCCATCTCCCGGCGAGCAGCGCGGTGCCCGCGACGACGGTGGCCGCGGCCGCCACCAGCGGCAGGCCGCGTCGTCCCGCGGACGCGACGACCCCCTCCAACCGCCGGAGGCTCGCCGCGCGAGGCGGGTGCATCCAGAGCGCGACGGCCAGCGTCGCGACGAGCGCCGCCCCGATCACGATCCCACCAGCCGGCGCAGCTCGTCCCCGCCTTCGAGATAGCTCACGCCGTCCCTCAGCGACGCGGCAGGCCGCACGCGCACGAATCCGTCGCCGTCGCGCCGGAGCACCCCGATCTCGTCGACGCGGCGCCGTCCCGACGCGTCCCTGGCCAGGTGGACCACCACCTTGAGCGCCGCGGCGACCTGCGCGTGGCAGGCCTCCCGTCCCAGCCCGCCGAGCGCGGCCAGCGCCTCCAGCCGCGCCGGCACGTCGGCCGCGGAGTTGGCATGCACCGTCCCGCACCCGCCCTCGTGGCCGGTGTTGAGCGCAGTGAGCAGGTCGACGATCTCGGCGCCGCGCACCTCCCCCAGCACCACCCGGTCTGGGCGCATGCGCAGGGCCTGGCGCACCAGGGTGGCGAGTTCGATCCGGCCGGCGCCCTCGGCGTTGGGCGGCCGGCCCTCCAGTCGCACGCAGTGCGGATGATCGGGGATCAGCTCGCGGGCGTCCTCCACCAGCACGATCCTCTCCCGGTGCGGCACCAGGGCCAGCATCGCGGCCAGCAGGGTGGTCTTTCCGGTGCCCGTGCCGCCGCTGACCAGGAAGGGGATCCGGCGGCTCACGATCCCCCGGAGCAGCCCGGCACCGGCCTCCGGCACCGCGCCCGCGGCCACCAGATCGGCCAGCGCGAAGGATCTCCTTGCCGGCACGCGGAGGGACAGGCAGGTGCCCGGCTCCGCCACCGGGGCCAGCACAGCGTGCAGGCGGGTGCCGTCGGCCAGCCGGCCGTCGGCGAAGGGCTGGGAGTCGTCCAGGCGGCGGCCGGTGGAGGCCGCCAGGCGCACCGCGAGGCGCCGCACCTGCTCGTCGTCGATGAAGCGCACCGCCGTGCGGATCAGGCCCTCGCCCCGGTCGACGAAGACGTCGTCGGGGCCGTTGACCAGCACGTCGCTGACCCCGGGCAGCCGGAGCAGGTCGTCCAGCGGCCCGGCGCCGACGCTGTTCAGCCGGAGCCCTGCCAGGGCCTCCCTGACGCCCGAGTCGCTGACCACCAGGCCCAGGTCGCGCATGGCCGACGCGACGTCCGCCGGCGTGTGCGCACGCCCCAGGCCCGCAAGGCGCCGGCGCACCGCATCCAGTTGCTCCTCCGTTATCACCGCTCCAGTCATCACTGCTCCTCAGTCATCGGCCAGCCTCTTCCAGAAGCTCGACGCGTCGCGCGTCAGCCGCCGGGCCGGGCGTCCCGCGAGCAGCATGCCCATCTCGGCGAGCCGGGGCACCGCATCGTCGTGTCGCAGTTCGCCGAGCAGCGGCAATCCCAGCGCCTCCGCCACCTTGCCCGGCGGCACCCGCCGGCCGGGGCCGCTGCGCACCGCCACGCGGGTGGGCCTGGCGCCCGTCATGGCGGTGCGCATCCGGGCCGCCGAGACGCTGCGCACGTCCGCCCCGATCAGCAGCACGAACTCCTCGACCTCCGCCGGCTGCCCCGCCGCGCCGAGACCCAGATCCAGGAACACATAGTCGTTCGTGCGCCGCAGCGACGCCAGCACGGCGGCGACCGCGCCGCTCGCGAGGGGCACGTAGTTGCTGTGCCGGGCCGACAGCACCGCGATGCCCTCCACACAGGGCAGCGAGGCGCGCAGGTCCTCCAGTTCGCCGCGAACGTGCTGCAGATCGGGCCAGCGGAAGCCGCGCTGGGTCTCGGCGCCGAGCAGCAGGTCCAGCCCGCCCCCGCAGGGATCCAGTTCGACCACCGAGACGACCGCGCCGCCCGCTGCGGCCCTGGCCGCCAGGGCGACCGTCAGGGTGCTCGTCCCCAGACCACCCGACGCACCCGCCAGGGCGATCACCCGCGCGCTGGGGCCGCGCGCGGTGGCCGCCTGGGTGATCGCCTCCGCGAGGCGGGAGCCGCCTGCCGGCAGCGCGAGCACGGGCAGCCCCAGGGCGGCCGACGCGCTCACCAGCTCCGCCTCCTGCCGTCCCACGATGTACGCCGGCCCCGGCGACGGCCCGAGCCCCGCGACCCGGCCCGCCATCTCCGGCGCCACCAGCCTCATCGCGGCGCCCGACCACATCGCCGAGATCTCGTCCATCCCCCGAGCAACGCAGAGCTCCACCCCCAACGCGAGGGTGGTGCTCTCCACCGCCTCGATCAGCGACGCGTCCCGCGCGCACAGCAATACTCGACTCATAGCCCCGTGATAGGAGAGACGACCGCCGTTTTCCCATCGGGTCCGACTACTGTGGAAAACTCGGCCGGGCCTGGAACGGTGGTAGCTCCGGTGTGGTGCTCGACGCCTGTCTTAACGCGCGACGCCAGCGTTAGTGCAAGCCGCCAGCCGTATACGGCTGGCGGCTTGCA
>DAOLFC010000065.1:0-19790 GCA_035326505.1 Arachnia sp. | reverse complement strand
ATCGCCCGATCTGGTGCGCCGCAGCCGAGGAATGATTGATCAGTGGTTCCCTAGATCGCGGTGAGGATGAGCAGACCGCTGTAGGTGCCGGCGGCCAAGTCGAGCGGAGCCTCGAGCGTCAGGTCACCACCCAGCTGGGCGGTGCCGATTCCGGCGCCTGCTGGGGCGGAGCCCAGCGGGCTCCACGCCGAGATGCCGGATCCGCCGCTGAGCACGGAGGTGACCGCGGCTCCGGCGCTGACCTGCTGACTCGGGCCCGAGGCGAGCACCTTGGGCGCCCAGCCGAGGTGGCCGCCGCTCAGCTGTTCGCCGTCGACGGTGGTGAAGCCGCGGACGCGGCCGTTCACGGTCCAGCCCGGGTTCGCCGAGCGGGTGTCGCTGACGTGAACAGCACCCATTTCGCCCGTCGCGACGTAGCGGTCGGCGGTGGCGTTGAGCGCGAAGTCACCCAGGTTCACGTCGCGGTTCTCCTCCGGAACCGAGACCACGAGCGATCCCTCGCTGACCGGCAGCGTGGCGGTGATCGTCATGCCCTCGACGGGGCTGTTGCCGTGATCGTCGACGGTGATGACGACGGGTGCGGACTCGGCGAGCAGCGTGTGCTCGTGGTTGTAGAGCCTCGCCTGCACTTCGGTTCCGTTGTCCGCGGTGCGGACGATGAAGCCGTAGCTTGCGCTCAGGGCGCCGGGGACCGCGGTCCACTCGGTCTCGCCCGCCGCGCGGGTGAACCAGTGGTAGTGGTCCTCTCCGGTGGCCGGGTTCTGGACCGCGTTCAGGTTCGCCACGCCGCCGGCGTGGTAGTGCGCGGCCAAGCCGCTGATCGAGAGCGTGGTCGTGAGATCCGGCTGCGGATCGGGGTCGGGATCCGGATCCGGGTCGGGATCGGGCGCAGGGACGTTCTGGGGAAGCTGCTCGCCGACCCAGAAGGTGTAGGTGCCTCCGGTCTTCGGAAGCGGCTGTCCATTCGTGGTCACCACGGTCTCGACCTTCAGGGTGTACTCGCCTTCGGCCGTGAAGCCCCACGAGAGGTGCTCGTGGTTGGCGAAGCTGGAGAACGAGGTCGGCAGGCCGGCCGCCGTGTTCCAGAACACATCCGGGCCTTCCTCGCTGGACTGCCAGGTGGCGAAGTTGCCGGGACCGTCGATCTCCGTGAGGGTGTGTCGCACGGAGGTCCCCGACGGGAAGCCGTGCCCGAATCCGGCGAAGATCGTCCCCGGAACGCTGTTCTGGGGGAGCACGTAGACCGTGTCGCCCTGATTGGTGAAGCCCGGGATCTGCGAGATGAAGGCGTTGGCCGAGCGTGCCGCGACCGAGGGCTTGACGTGGAAGACCACGTCCTCCGGCGCGCGGTAGGCGTGAGGGGTGGACGTGTCGTCGTGGAGCTGGAGGAGCGCGCCACCGTCGACCGTGGGCGTCGGGTAGAGCACGTCGACGTGTCCGCTGCTGATGACGACCTTGTCGTCGTAAGGACCCGCGGCGCTGGCCGGGGACGCGGCGAACGCGCTTCCGATTCCCAGCGCGAGCACCGAGACGAGGATCGCTCCCCGCCTCGAACGCGTAGTGAGCATGTTCATTCTCCTTAGGGGATGGGCCGGGCGTTCCGGCTCCTCCAGGATAAGCTAATGATAATGATTCTCATAATTATTAAGGAGGCCGCGCCCGCGCCACGAGGACCTCCCGACCGCGGGCTCCGGCGCTGGGACGAGGCGGGCATGTCGTCGGCTCGTCTCGCCGCCCTGGCTCATGCGGTTAGCAGTTCGCTATTCCACCGAAGACGGTGGGATAGCGAACTCCCAAGCGGGCAGCCAGGAACATTGACTACACATTGACCATTGACGTGGCGGCGTTTCACCGCCACGATGGGCGGACCCCCCCAGCACACGGAGGACGTGCTCCATGGCAATGAAGCCCAATATCAAGGCGATCGTCGGGATGGTCATCGTCGCCGTCCTGGCAGGGTTCGCGGTCGCTGACGCGCGCGACACCGATACCAGCGGCCGCTCCCGGGCTGCGCTCACGGTGATGGCTCCGGCCGCGGCCGGCGGTGGATGGGACCTCGTCGCCCGCGAGACACAGGCCGCTCTGCGGAAGAACCGCATCGTCAGCACGGTCCAGGTGTCGAACGTCCCCGGCGCGGCGGGAACCATCGGCCTGAGCCAGCTCGCCAGGATGACCGGAAAGCCCGACATCATCATGGTCACCGGGACGGTCATGCTGGGCGGCATCGCCCGCGGCTCCGAGTTCACCCTCGCCGACACGACGCCGATCGCTCGGCTCGCCGAGGACTTCCAGGTGATCGCGGTCAACAACGACTCGCCGTACCAGAGTCTCGACGATCTCTTCGAGGCCTGGAAGGCCGATCCCGAATCGATCCCGATCGGCGGCGGGTCCGCGGGTGGCGTCGATCACCTGGTTGCCGGGCAGATGGCGCAGGCCATCGGGATCGATCCGTCCTCGCTGAAGTACACGCCGCACTCGGGCGGCGGCGAGTTGACGATCTCGCTGCTCTCGGGCGCCGCGGGAACGGTCAACGTCGGCATCAGCGGCTACAACGACTTCCGCGACATGATCGAGGCGGGGCGTCTCCGCGCGCTGGCCGTCGTCGCGCCCGAGCCGCTCGCCGGCGTCGACATCCCGACGATGATCGAGCTGGGCTATCCCGAGGTCAACCTCACCAACTGGCGGGGTTTCGTGGCCGCCCCGGGCATCAGCGACGCCGACCGCACCGAGCTGATCGCGATCGTCAGCGAGATGGTGGTCACCCCCGAGTGGCAGGCGGCGATCGAACGCAACCGCTGGAAGGAGAACTTCCTCACCGGCGACGAGTTCGCGACATTCATCGACGAGGAGCAGGAGTCGATCTCGACGCTGCTAAAGGAGCTGGGACTGGCATGAGCGCATCCGAGAAAACCCCGCCGCACACCGACGCCGGTTCCACGGCATCCGCGGTCCCCACGCGGCCCGCCCCCGTACGCGGGGTCCTGGTGATCGCCGTAGTGCTCATCGTGATTGCGGGCCTGCTGATCTACGGCAACCTGACGATGAAGGTCGCCAACCCGGGCCCATTCGGCCCCCAGGTGTTCCCCTGGATCGTCGCCGTCGTCTGCCTGCTGGCCGCGGCCCTCATCATCATCGAACAGATCCGGCATCCCCGGACCGTCGCCGACGGCTTCAACCCCGACCCGTTCTCGGGCGTCGGCGTGGTGCATGACCCCTTCGACAAGAGCGTCGCCCCGAAGATCAAGGCTGAGGCCGCCGAGGACGCCCCACCCGAAGGGGTCAACTGGGTCAAGCTCGCCTCGGCGCTCGGCGCGCTGATCGTGTTCACGCTCATCCTCGAACCCGTCGGATGGCTGATCAGCGCGACCCTGCTGTTCGCCGCGATGTCGGTGTCGCTCGGCGGCAAGAAGATCGTGACGTCGCTCGTCATCGGGCTCGGGTTGGCGTCGGTCATCCAGATCGTGTTCAGCGGCATGCTCGGCATGACGCTGCCCGCCGGCATCCTGCTTCTGGGGGCGTGAGTCATGGACCAGTTGACACACCTGTTGGAGGGCTTCGCCCAGATCCTCACCCTGCAGAACCTGCTCTGGGTGACCATCGGCGCCTTCCTCGGCACCGCCATCGGCGTTCTGCCGGGCCTGGGTTCGGCCATGGCCGTCGGCCTGCTGCTGCCGCTCACGTTCACGCTCGAACCGTTGTCGGCGCTGACGATGTTCGCGGGCATCTACTTCGGCGGCCTCTTCGGCGACTCGATCGCCGGCATCCTGATGAACACGCCGGGAAACAGTACAGCGATCGCGAGCGCGTTCGAGGGACACATGATGGCCCGCAAGGGCCGAGCCGCCCAGGCCCTCGCCACCGCGGCGATCGGCGCGTTCATCGGCGGCATCATCGCGACCACGCTGGTGGTGTTCTTCGCGCCGTCGATGGCCGGGCTCGCCGAGCAGTTCGGTCCCGCCGAGTACTTCGCGCTGGCACTGTTCGCGTTCGTCGCGATCTCGACGGTGGTGGCCGACTCGGTCGTCCGCGGCCTCGCGGCGCTGAGCATCGGCCTGGCGCTGGCCATGGTCGGCATCGACCAGTCCACCGGCACCGCACGGTTCACGTTCGGGATCCCTGCCCTGTTCGACGGGATCTCCGTGGTGGTGATCACCGTCGCGCTGCTGGCGATCGGGGAGGTGCTGCACGTCGCGTCCAAGGTCGGACGGCCCGACGACAAGTCGTTGATCAAGACCGAAGGGCGCCCGTGGCTCAGCAAGGCCGAGTTCCGGGCCGCCCTGCCGGCCTGGCTCCGCGGCACCGCCTTCGGCGTCCCGTTCGGCATCATCCCCGCCGGCGGCGCCGAGGTCCCGACGTTCCTCGCCTACGGCACGGAGCGCAAGCTGGATTCCCGTCGCAAGGTCCCGATGTTCGGCAAGGGGTCCATCCAGGGCGTCGCGGGACCCGAGGCGGCAGGCAACGCCACCGCGGGCTCCGCGATGGGTGCGCTGCTCGCGCTGGGCCTTCCGACGTCGGCCACCGCGGCCCTGCTGCTGGTCGCCTTCCGCCAGTACGGCATGCAGCCCGGGCCGCTGCTGTTCGAGCGCAGCGCCGACATCGTGTGGGCGCTGCTGGCCGCGCTGTTCATCGCCATGGTGATCCTGCTGATCCTCAACCTGCCGTTCGCTCCGATGTGGGCGATGCTGCTGCGGGTTCCGAAGGAGTACCTGTACGCGGGCATCACCGTCTTCGCGGCGTTCGGCGTCTATGCCGCCGGTGCGTCGACGATCGACCTCGCCGTGATGATCGCGATCGGCCTTCTCGGCTACGTGATGCGCCAGTACGACGTCCCCCTGGCGCCCGTCCTGATCGCGCTCATCCTGGGCCCGCTGGCCGAATACTCGCTGCGCGATGCGATGGCGAACTCGGGGAACAATGCCGCCGTCCTGGTGAGTTCGCCGATCACGATCGGGCTGTACGCGGTGCTCGTGATCGGCGTCATCTGGAACGGTTACCGTCGCGTCCAGGAGAAGAAGCTGGCGGCCGAGCTGATGGCGGTCTCCGAGGCCGACGAGGAGTCGACGACCCGCTGACAGGCGATGGCTCCGGTTAGCTGAGGGTTCGGCGAAGCCAGTCGATGCGTGCCCGTCCTGCGCTGAGTGAGAAGGGAGGCACTCGGCGCGGTGGCGTCGAACCCGCGGCTGCTGCGGATGGTTCCACCTACGTCGTGACTCGGCTCTGTCGCCATTGACGAGGGCTGTCGGCCGGCAGTATCTTAGTGACCACTAGGTAAAGCCGGGTGGGTGCATCGCAGAGTCGGATGTGACCATCCCAGGTGCGCGGTCGGCTGTGGGTGCTTGCTGGGCGGCTTACCGCGGCCTTTCTGTTGACCAGAGAGAGGACATCGCCATGGCAGAGCAGAAGACAACTGACGTTATGGAGACGCCGTCGGCGGTTGGGGGACGGGAGCGCAGCGTCGCCGAGGGCAAGGCCGCGCGCATGCGGGTGCCGCGGGAGAGCCACAGCGAGCTTCCCCTGAGCCCGGACCGCGATCCCGTGGAACTCATCCTGGCTCAGAATGCGAGCCGGGTTGCGGAGTTGGTGCCCGTCCGTCATGGCCGGATGCTCGTATCGCCCTTCACGTTCTTCCGAGGCGCCGCTGGCCCGATGGCCGCAGACCTTGCCGCAACGCCATCGTCGGGGCTGAGGGTCCAGTTGTGCGGTGACGCCCACCTGTCGAACTTCGGAGCCTTCGGCTCACCGGAGCGCCGCCTGGTGTTCGACCTGAACGACTTCGATGAAACGCTGCCCGGCCCGTTCGAATGGGATGTGAAGCGCCTCGTCGCCAGCATGGCCGTGGCGGGTCGCGACAACGGCCTGTCGGACGCCGACCGCCAGGCTGCCACGCGATCCACCGCTGCTACGTATCGCGAATCGATGGCCGAGTTCGCACAGATGCCGATGATGGATGTCTGGTACTCCCACTTCAATATCGAGGATGCGCTCGCCCGACTGAGGTCGGACCTGCCGAAGAAGGCTGTCCGCTCCACCCAGAAGCAGATTGCGAAGGCCCTCACGAGGGACAACCTGCAGGTCTTGAGCAAGCTGACGGAGGTCGTGGACGGGCGGCGTCGTATCGTCAGCGATCCGCCTCTGATCGTCCCGATCGAAGAGCTTGCAGCCGAAGTTGATGTGGACGCCGCATACGCGTTCCTGCGTGGCGTGGTGGACGACTACGCGGCAACGCTGTCCCCGGAACGCGCAAGCCTGGTGCGGCGCTACGCGCTCACCGGCCTCGCACGCAAGGTCGTCGGCGTGGGAAGCGTGGGAACCGAGGCCTGGATCCTGCTGATGGAGCCACACGATGGGCTGGAGCCGCTGCTTCTTCAGGCGAAGCAAGCCAGCCGGTCCGTCCTCGCCGAGTATGCAGGCGAGAGCGAGTTCGAGAACCAAGGGCAGCGGGTCGTCGTCGGGCAGCGGATGATGCAGGCGGCCAGCGACATCTTCCTGGGCTGGACCCGGTCGGCTCCCTCGGGACGTCCCAGCGCGGACTACTACCTGCGACAGCTGCGAGACTGGAAGTACTCGGTGCCGATCGAGCGCCTGGACGGTCCCTCGCTGGCAGCGTACGGCCGTATGTGCGGCCGTACGCTGGCTCGTGCGCATGCCCGAACGGGCGACCGGATCGCGATCGCCTCCTACCTCGGAGGTTCGGACGCCTTCGATCGTGCCGTTGCGAGCTTCGGGGAGGCGTACGCGGATCTCACCGTACAGGACCACGCGGCACTCGCCGCCGCCGTCGCGAGCGGCAGGGCCGAGGCGCGCGACGACGTCTGAAGCACATGGCCGGGAACGATCACTCAGTGGCCCGTGAGCCAGTTCTTTAGCAGCGCGAGGCCGACCGCGAACACGAACAGGACGAGCGCGTAGAGGAGTGCGCGGACTCGACTCGTCCCGCCGCCGCGGACGGCGACGAAGCCGACCAGCGCGACGAAGGTCGCCAGCGCCAGCTCGGTCGCCACGACCTCCAACCGCTCGGGGAAGATCAGGATCACGATGCTGGCCAGCACCGCCACCGCTGCCGCCCCCAAGAGCTGAGCGGTGGCGATCGCGACGTCCAGTCGACCGACGGCCCCGGCGGTGACCAGCCGGGTCGATAGGCGGAACGCGAACCAATGCGCTGCGGCGAGGCCGACGGTGACTCCCCAGACCACCGGCAAGGAGCGTGACCGGACCTCGTCCTCAGGCAGCGCGAGCAGCGCACCAAGCAGGCAGATGGCGACGTACAACGCCATCGTGTAACCCTCCCGCCGCAACTCAGCCGCGAAGTGTTCCGTCTGCTCCTCAGGTGCGGTTCGAGGGTCGTGATCCATGGCGGGAGTCTAGCTGGACGACCTGCCGGCGGCGCCGTTCCCGCCGGCGTACGCGCGCAACCGTGTGCGACAGCGGAACGATGTCTCCACGAGTATCACCCCGATGGCCAGGGTCCCCGTATGCACCAGTCCTGTTCATGCGCCGAACACGCGCTCCGCGAGCTCTGCGTCGGCGGTCAGCACGGGGTCGCCGGCCGAGCGGCCGAGGACGACGTGGTAGATGCCGCCGTCGACACGCCACTGGCCGAGCCCACTCGGGCCGTCGAAGCGGGCGAGCAGACGCGGGTCGGCGATCACGGTCACCTCGCGCGACTCGCCAGGCTCAAGGGTGACCCGCTCGAACCCGAGGAGCCGCATGCGCTTCTCGCCTGCCGCGTCCGTGAGGTACAGCTGCGGCACGTCCGCCCCGGCGACTTCGCCCGTGTTGGTGACGGTGAACGTCGCGGTGACGGTCGCGCCTCCCATGACGGTGAGGTCCGAGTAGTCGAAGGCCGTGTAGCTCAGCCCGTGGCCGAAGTCGAACATCGGCCTCCTGCCGGTCTGGGCGTACCAGCGGTAGCCGATTTCTGCGCCCTCGGTGTATTCGATCGTCGTGGGCGTTCCCCAGCCGGTCTCGATGCCGGGCAACACCGGGCGCGGGGTGTCGTCGAGGCTCGCAGGGAACGTAATCGGCAGCCGTCCCGAAGGGTTCACCGCGCCGGTGAGCACCTCGGCGATCGCCTGACCGCCCGCCTGGCCGGGATACCAGGCCTGTACGATCGCGCGCACCTTGTCGCGCCACGGCATCGAGACAGGGTTGCCCGTCTCGAGCACCACGACGGTGTTCGGGTTCGCCGTGGCGACGGCGTCGATCACCGCGTCCTGACCCCAGGGCAGCGAGAGGTCAGGAAGGTCGAAGCCCTCGCCCTCGACGCGAATCCCGAACACGATGACCACGTCGGAGCGCTGCGCCAGCAGGACCGATTCTGCGACGGTGTAGCTGCCGTCGTACTCGATCCGCGCATCGGGCATCAGTTTCCGCAGCTCCTTCAAGGGCGAGGAGGGAAGCAGGTTGAGATTGCGGGCGTTGCCCATCAGGCCGCGCGCGCCGCCGATGTTCACGGAAGCAGCGAGGCCGCCCACCGGGGTGACCGCACCCGAGCCGGTCCCCGTCGGAACCCCCAGCTGCGCGTATCCTCCGATCACGGCGACTTTCAGTGGCTCGTCCGTAGCCAGGGGCAGCACGCCGTCGTTCTGGAGCAGGACGATCCCTTGCCGGGCTCCTTCGAGGGCGATCTCGTTGTGCCGCGCCATGTCGACCTCAGGAGCGGGCCCCCACTGGTCGGCGCCGACGGCGTACAGGGACCGCAGGATGCGCCGCACCATGTCGGAGAGGTGCTCCGAGGACAGCTTCCCTTCCGCATACGCTTCCCGCAGCCGGTGGGTGAACATCTCGTCGCCCCACGCCTGGACGTCCAGCTGGATGCCGGACTCCTGGTCGAGCCCGCTGATCGCATAGTCCCATTGGGCCACGGCGCCCCAGTCCGACATCACGTAGCCGCGGTATCCCCAGGCGCCCTTGAGCACATCGCTGAGGAGGTGGTGGCTCCCGCTGGCGTACTCGCCGTTGATCTTGTTGTAGCCGCTCATGATCGACCCGGGTTGGGCAAGCTCGATGGCGATCTGGAAGGCGAGGAGATCCGACTCGCGGTGGGCGGCGGGGGAGATTACCGCGTCGAGCCAGTGTCTGTTGATCTCGTTGCAGTTGAGTGTGTAGTGCTTGAGGGTGGAGATGACGCCCTCGCCCTGGATACCGTTGACGGCCGCTGCGCCGAAGACGCCGCTCATCAGCGGATCCTCCGAGTAGTACTCGAAGTTGCGGCCGCCCCGCGCGTCGCGATGCAGATTGATCCCGCCTGCCAGCTGGATGTTGAACCCGCGCGACCGGGCCTCGCGCCCGATGGCGGCGCCGCCGTCGCGGGCCAGCTGGGGGTTGAAGCTGGCGCCGATGGCGATCGACGCGGGGAACGCCGTGGCGCCCGCGTCGTCGGGCCGGTAGCCGGGGTTCGTGACGCCCATGCTGGCGTCGCTGCTCTGCAACGCGGGAACGCCGAGGCGAGCGATCCCCGGGGTATAGCCCGCGCTCATGTTGGTGACATCCTCTGGAATGCGCTGGTCGCGCGGGATGCCGATGGCGGGGACCGCGCCGATGAGGGAGACGAGAAGCGTGAACCGCTCGTCGTCGGTCATCTGCGCTTCCGCCTCCGCTGCGCGGAGATCGTATTCGGAGGGCGGGAAGGTCGTCATGGCGTTCTCCTCTGAACAATACCTTGCGGACACTAGGTCATTACCTAGTGTCCGCAAGGATACTATTGGCGGTTATTCTGAGGCAATGGCCATTTTCGGAGGGGATTCCGGCGAGTGAACGGATCCTCGAATCCCAGCAGACCGGTGGGCAGGCCGCCCCGGGTGGCGGTCGACGATATCCTCGACGTGGCCGTCGAGTTGTTTGGCGCGCGGGGGATCCGGGGTACCTCGATTGCGGCGATCGCCAAGCGTTTCGGGCTGACGGACGCGGGTGTCCTGCACTACTTTCCGACGAAGCAGAAGCTCATCGGCGCCGCCCTCGACCGCGCCGCGCAGCGCCAGGTGTCGCAGCTGGTCGCGCTCGTGCAGCCCGGTGGGCTCGAGGCGATCAGGGCGCTCGGGGAGTGGGGCGCCATCGTCGAGTCCGATCCCGGCCTCGCCGCTTTCTCGATCATCCTGAGCACTGAGGGGCTGCTCGAGAACTCCGTGGTCCGCGACTGGGAGCAGCGCCGATACGAGTCGATCCACGGTTTGGGAGTCTCGCTGGTTCGGGAGGGGATCGCGCGAGGTGAGATCCGTCCGGACGCCGATCCCGAACTGGAGTCCTCGGCCATGATCGCCTTCCTGGACGGCATCAGGCTGCAGTGGTTCTACACCGACAAGAGCCTTCCGCTTGCCCTCACCGTCAGACGGCACTTCGACCAGATCGTCGAACGCCTGGCTGTAGAGGGACCGTCACGCGCCTGAGTTGCGCGATGCCGGTCGCGCGGTATCCCTCGTGAATGCGGCGCTAGCCTTCAAGTGGTCCGGCGACTGAGCAGACGCAGGAGCGGTTGCCGTCGGCGTCTTCGACCACCCAGAACGACGGGGCCATCGCGTCGCTGACGAGCGTTCCACCCGCCGCGAGGACGGCGTCGACGCGCGCCTCGGCGTCGTCGATCGGGACCCAGACGTCGAGATGCCAGCGCTGCGGCGGGGAGGCCGGCGGCAGTAGCGGCGTGTCGTCGCTCGGTTCCTGGAACCACATCGGCGGCGCCTGCGTGGGAGTCAAGTCACCGCTCCCGGTGTCCTTCGTGTCGAGGAGGGCAGCGTAGAACCCGACGACGGCGGTGTGGTCGTCTGTGTCGAGGGCCAGATCGACGTCTGTGATCGATGTGTCGTGGCCGATGCCGAGGTCGGCCGCGATGGTCGAGATCTCGCACGCGAGGTCGATGTCGCGGCCGGTGATTCCGCCGACGTCGTGGCTCGTGAGCGACACTCCGACCTCGGGGTAGGTGAGGGTGACGTCCGGGTGGTGGTTGCGGCGCTCGGCGGCGTCGCCGATGCGGTTGATGAGTTCGAGGCCGCGGGTGAAGTCGCCGGTGCGGAATCGGGCTCGCAGGGTGTGCCGGATCTGTCGCCATTCGGCGAGGCCGGCCGTCGCGACCTGTGCGGGCGAGAGACGTGTCTGATCGTTCATTCCTCCACTTTGCCACCGTCTGGATCTGCGGTCCGCCGTGATCCCTCGTCGGTGGTGTCCAGTTCCCTTCGGGCCATGCGCTCCTGTGCATCGCGGTAGGCCTCTTGGATGCGAGCCTGCAACTCGGCTTTGGGCGGCAATTCGGTCCAGTACTCGGCGACCAGGATGCCGTCCTTGTTCATCTCCAGCAGCTCCACCTGCTCGCGGCTGGCCTCGGTACAGAGGATCAGACGGCCTGGTCGACGTAGAAGGCGCGTGCCTCTGGACCGCGCACAGGCAGGAGGGTCGCGATGTGTGACCAACTCAATTGCTGCGACAGCGTCGCAACAATTTCCTGGTCGGGGAACTGCTGGGCGAACCGCACCATCCGCGTCAGGATATTTCGGTCGAACCCTCGACCGAACGTCCTCGTCAATTGTGGGGACAGTGTCCCCACAATTTCCTGAGCGTAGGCCGCGCGCTCGTGCTGGAGCACGTCCGCATCGATAAGGTGGCCGATCTGCCAGTACATCATCGTGAGTGCTGAGTTGGCATAGGTGGCTACCGAGGTGCGCGTCTGCTCAACCAGCGCCGCGATCCTTTCGAACAGCGACCCTGATGGGGTCGGGCTCCTGGCCACGTCCAGTTCACTCATCGTCAACCTACCTTGGTGTCGTGCTATGACATCACGCTACGACCTGCCACTGACGTTCCATGAGGAGGGGTGGGAGGTGGCGCCGACCTGCCCCCGCTGTCTCTCTGGCAGCCTGCCGGGCACGGAACAAGCACCCGCTGGATAGCGCACGAGGCGGTCTGCTTGAATGTGGATCCCGGCTTCAGGAACGCGAGAAGGCTGAACATGCGATTCATCACCGACCGGTTGACGATCCGTCGATTCGAGCCGGACGACTGGCGAGATCTGCACGACTACCTGTCCCGGCCCGAGGTCGTCGCGTACGAGCCGTACGACGTCTACTCGGAGGCCCAGGCGAGGGAGGAGAGCGCGCGCCGGGCGGAAGACCCCGCGTTTTGGGCGGTCGAGGCGAGAGGCGAGGCCAGGGTCGTTGGCAACGTATGGCTGGGCGAGAACGGGCCGGAGACCCGGGAGCTGGGCTATGTGTTCAACTCACGCGACTGGGGCAACGGGTTTGCCTCAGAGGCCTGCCGGGAACTGGTCGGATGGGCGTTCTCCGAAGGAACGCATCGGATCGTCGCCGAGTGCAACCCGCTCAATCTCGCGTCGTGGCGGCTGCTGGAGCGGCTCGGCTTCCGCCGCGAGGGGCACCTGATCGAGAACGTGGCCTTCCAGCGAGACGACGAGGGGCGCCCGGTGTGGCAGGACACCTACGTCTACGCGCTGCTGGCCAGTGAGTGGATGCCCAGGCATGGGGCTATGCTCGGTCATGCCGTGCGAGCTGACTGAGGAGGTGGTACCCGTGACCGACATGAACTGGGTGCTCCCCTCGGGAGACCCGGTCGGGCGGTAGGTCGTCCGGGAGCGCCCCACCGCACTCCCGAAAGGCACGACCATGCATTTCCTCTCTGAACGACGCCTCGATGAGGGCGTCCTCGACCGCCACCTCCGGGGCGTGGCATGACATAGCCACCGGTGCGCCAAGACTCGTGGGGGCCGCGGTCGGTCAGACCGATCCCAGGTCGTAGCGTACGACCTGTCGTCGGAATCTCAGGCGGAGGAGGAGCGGAGTGGAGATGAACCAGTCCCACGTGGCGCTGTGGTGGCTGCCTGTCGGTGCTGGCGGGCACTTCGTCGTTCACACCAGCAGGCTGTGGGAGGCCATTCGCGCCCGACGGGAGCATAGAGCCGCACATCAGCTCTTTCACGCCGCACTTGAGGTCTTCGCTGATCGACATCGGTACGTCATCGAGATGACGCCGGCGTGGGGATGGCATGACAAGGGCCGGAATGTGGTCGCGACGGGTCCGGTGCTGTCCCCCCGGCTCGGTCGCTCCCGGCTCTTTCGGTACGAGGTTCGTTGCTGGGACGGCGGTGAGATCCCGGACAAGGCGTATGCGCCGGTGCCGCCCCTCCTGTTTTCGCTCGGGCCGGAGCAGGCTGTATCGCTTGTCCAGCGCGTGGCTGGCGTTCCGCGGCATGTGTGGGGTCGGGACCCGGGCGGGACGGGCGACATGTGGAACTCGAACTCGGTGGTCTCCTGGTTGCTGTGTGCCGTCGACGTCGATGCGGCCGCCCTCGTCCCTCCCTGTGACGGTTCCGCGCCCGGTTGGGCGGCCGGAGTTGCGATCGCCGGGCTGGGCTCGCCGGACTCGGGAATCTGATCAGCGGCCTCGATGCGTCGGGGGCCGCGGCGCTGAACACGCAATGGCAGAGCGCCGTGAGCGCGTCGTGAATCTCCTGGTCCGATAGCGCGCTCAACTCGCGGAGCGCGGGCTTGAGGTCGCTGTGGACCGACCCGACGCAGCCCGGACTCGACGCGTATCGGCGCTCGAAGGCGCTCGCGGAGCGTGCGGCGTGGGACTACGTCTCGACCCAGTCGACGACGAGTCTCACCACGATCCTTCCTGGTGCGGTGTTCGGCCCGCTACGAACTTGCGAGACCATCGGTTCAGTCGCGATCATTCAGCGGATGTTGCGCGGAATGCCCTGGGTGCCGAAGATCGGGCTGAGGGTCGTCGATGTTCGCGACGTGGCTCGGGCGCATGTTCTCGCGCTCGACGCTCCCGCTGCCGCGGGCCGGCGCTTCATCGTCGTGGGCGACCTCCTGTCGATGCGCGATGTCGGCGCAACTCTGAGCGACCGCTTTCCCGAGTTGGTCAAGGCTCCGCCGCGTGAGCTGCCCGACTGGCTGGTGAAGGTCGCCGCCCGGGGCAACCCCGATCTCCGTGGCCTCGTTCCGATGCTGGGGCGGCGCTACTCCTATTCGACCGCCGCCGCCCGGGAGGTCCTTGGATGGCAAGCGCGACCCGCGGCGGAGACCGTCATCGACTCTGCGCGGTCCCTCATCGAGCTGGGATGCATCGACGCGGAGAGCGGGTGATGTGCCGAGACCGGTCGGGCTGAGCGCCGTGGTCAGGGGGCGGGGTACTCCTCCATCTTGCGACGAGGTTTCCACCGAGCGTAAGGCGGTCAGGCCGAAGCCCTCTTGGAGCGGTAGTGCAGGGCGACGGCCCCGGAGCGGAACTCCCGGCGATCCACCAGTTCGAGCCGGATGCGCTCGCGGAGGCCGGCGAGCAACGTCGGGCCGTGGCCTGCGAGGACCGGCTGGACGAGGAACTCGTACTCGTCGATCAGTCCGAGGTCGGCCAGGGCTTGGGGGAGCGTCACTCCGCCCACCCAGAGGCCTTCGCCCGGCTCCTGCTTGAGCCGCCCGACGGCTTCCTCGAGGTCGCCGCGTACGAGCTCGGCGTTCCAGTCGACGTCGCTCAGCGTGCTCGACACGACGTACTTCTTCGCCCCATCGATCGCCTCGGCGAACGGGACCTCCCATTCGTCCATCCAGTCGGGCCACGTACCGGTGGCCGGCTTGCGCCAGGCCGACTCCATCATCTGGTAAGTCGTCCGGCCGAGGAGCAGCGCGTCCGCGCGTGCCATCTCCGTGGTCCAGTAGGCCATCGACTCCTCGTCCGGCGGCAGCCCGGCCTCGTGGTGGCAGCAGCCGTCGAGGGTGACGTTGATCGAGTATCGAAGCGTTCTCATCGCGTTGCTCTCCCTTGATGCCGTGCTGATCCTAGCCGGCCAGTCGATGCCGGTACACGGCCGTTGCGACGAGGATGCTGACGCACCAGGCGAGTGCGACCCAAATGCCGTTGCCGACCGACGTCCCGCCGAGCAAGCCGCGGAGGGTGTCGACAATGGCGGTTACGGGCTGGTGCTCGGCGAACCAGCGCACCGGTCCGTCGAGGAAGCGTCAGAAGCCGCTTGAGTTCCGCAAGGGCCATGTATTTGACGTGTCAACCATCACCGCTTTATAGTAGACGTGTCAATCATTTTGAGGAGGAGAGTGTGAGCGCAAGCACGCGGTCGTCGCGGCGTCTGCCGTCGAGGCGGGAGCTGGCCGTGTGGCGCGCGTACTTCGAGACCTCGCAAGAGCTGCACCGCCTCGTCGGGGCGCGCCTCCAGGCCGATTCTGGGCTGTCCAACCCGGACTACGCGGTGATGGTGACGCTGAGCGAGGCGGTGCAGCGCACCATGCGGTCGTCGGACCTCGCCGCGCACATCGGCTGGGATCGCAGCCGCCTCTCGCACCATCTCGGGCGGATGGAGAAGCGGGGGCTGATCCGGAGGGAACGCTGCGCCGACGACAGCCGCGGGGCGCTCATCGTGCTCACCGACGACGGCCTGCAGCTGTACCGGCGCTGCTCGGTGCCGCACCTGTGCGACATTCGCGAGCTCTTTGTGGACGCGCTCACGCCGCACCAGCTCGCCGCCATCGGAGAGGCGACGGCGGCGCTCCGTACCCATCTCGACTCGCTCGTCGACAAGGCGACCGAGGTACCCGACCCCACCACAACAAAGGAGACAACATGACCGTATACAACGTGGGCGTGCTCGTGGGCAGCATGTCCGAGAAGTCGATCAACCGGAAGCTGTTCCTGGCGTTGAGCCGTCTCGCACCGGATGCCGGCCTCACCCTGAGCGAGGTCCCGATCAAGGAACTTCCGATCTACAACCACGACGTCGACGGGGGCTTCCCCGAGGTGGGTAACGCGCTCAAGCGGGGCATCGAGGACGCGGATGCGATCCTCATCGTCACTCCCGAATACAACCGCTCGATCCCCGGCGGTCTGAAGAACGCGCTGGACTGGGCGAGCCGCCCCTGGGGAACCAACTCCTTCGACCGCAAGCCCACGGGCATCATCGGCGCCTCGCCCGGCTCGCTCGGCACGGCCCTCGCGCAGCAGCACCTTCGCGGTGTGCTCGCGTTCCTCAATGCCTGCACGATGGCGCAGCCCGAGGCCTACCTTCAGGACCGCCCCGGCGTGATCACCGAGGACGGGCAGATCACCGACGACAGCACGCAGAGGTTCCTGTCGGGCTGGCTTTCCGCGTTCCACGCCCACATCGACGTAACCCTGCGGCCCGCTCACTGACAGCGACTCATCGGATCTGCTCCGAAGTCCACAAGCCGAAGAGGGGTTGTCAGATCCGCGCGGGCTCCTCGTCGATCTCGATGCAGGCGCTGCGAATTGCGGTCGTGGGTTCCCTGTCGCCCTCGGGCTGACTCGTGAACCGATTGTGCTCAGGCGCGAGCCGTTGTCATCGGGGCAGCGGCCACGTAGGGTTGATAGCGGAAGTGTCGTTTGATATCGGTAGGAGGTTGCGATGCCCGCTATCACCGTCCGGAACCTGTCTGCGGAGACCCATCGCGCGCTCAAGGCGCGCGCCGCCATGCACGGACGCAGTACTGAGGCTGAGGTGCGCGCCATCCTCGACGCCGTGGCCGCGGAAGGACCGCGCTTGGGGACGCTCCTTACCTCCATCGGACGCGAGGCCGGTGGCGTCGACCTGTCGATCACCCGCGACCAAACTCCGCGCGAACCGATCGACTTTTCGTGATCCTCCTCGACACGAACGTGCTGACCGATCCGATGGCGCCGCGGCCCCATCCCGCGGTGGCCGTGTGGCTCGACGCGCAGCACGCGCAGACGTTGTACGTCTCCACGATCAGCGTCGGAGAGATTCGCTATGGGATCGCGGCTTTGCCAGAGGGGCGACGACGATCGACGCTCCGTGAGCGCTTCGAGGACGAGGTCCTGCCTTTCTTCGATGGGCGGGTCCTTAGCTTCGACGAGCCTGCCGCGGCCGCGTACGGGCAGCTCAGGGCGTCCATGCGGTCGCGGGGACGCGCGATCGGCGACTTCGATGCGCTGATCGCGGCGACGGCGTTGTCGCGCCGGCTGACGGTTGCGACACGCGACACCAGTCCTTTCTCAGACGCGGGAGTCTCCGTGCTCAACCCCTACGAGACCTGAGCTTGAGTGTCAGCTTTTCGACCAAGAATGGTTGAAAAGCCGACACTCAGAGGAACTCGGACCGCCATCTCCGCAGGTCACAGGATCAGGACTCGGTTCGTCCGGTGATGAGGCGATGGATGTAGCCGAGTTTGCGGGCGACGGGCTCGGTGATGTGGAACGGGTAGAGGTCGCGTTGGCCCATGGACCGGTTCACCTGGTTGAAGAACTGGGAGAGCAGGTACCAATCGTCGAGCAGGACGCTGACGTCGCGGTCGGCGTAGCTGACCGCCGGGATGACATCCCTGGGGAGGATGCCAAGGGAGCGGTCCCTGTGGAGCACCATTCCGGCTCGGGCGGAGGTGCCGAGGGCGCCGGTGATGTGCAGGTAGTGGGCGAAGCACTCGGCGAAGTCCTCCCATGGGTGCATGGTGGCGTACTCGGAGATGAAGTCCGCCTCCCATCCCCGGGGCGCCCCCGTGTGGTAGTGCCGGTTCAACGCGTCCTGGTAGCTGGCTCGTTCATCGCCGAACAGGGCGCGGCACGATGCCCATTCCTCGTCCGTCCGGATGAGGACGCCCTGGTAGTAGTGGCCGACCTCGTGGCGGAGGTGTCCGAGCATGGTTCGGTACGCCTCGCCCAACTGGACGCGCAGCTGCTCCCGGTGGGCGTCGAGGGCCTCGGCGAGGTCGATGGTGATGACCCCGTTCGCGTGCCCGATCATCACCGGCTCGCCGGAGGAACGGCTGGACACCAGGTCGAATGCCAGGCCCCCGTCCTGCTCGTAGTAGGGCGTGATCGGCATCCCGAGATCGGACAACTGGACGAGCAGACGGCGCTTCGCGACGGCGGTCTGGGCGAGCTTCTCCAGCGCGAGGGTGTCGTTCCACGCCGGCCGGCGTCGGGTGAGGCGGCACGAGAAGCAGGTTGCGGACTCGGCGTCCTCCGCGACGAGCCAGTTGCACTCCCATCCCCGGTTCGAGCACGATCGCCAGGTGCGTCCGTGGATCTGAATCGCGGTGCCGGCGCCGTCGTCCAGAACGTGGAAGGAACGGGAGGGGAAGTGGAAACCGATCATCGACGCGCACTGAGGGCAGGTGAGGCTCTCGAGAAACAGGTAAGACCCGCACGCGGAGCACTGGTGATTCGACATGGGGCACAGTCTTGCATGTCCGACGTAGTCAGAACCGGTTCGCAGCACCCCTAGAAGTGGGGTATGTGTCTCCAGGATCGCTCGCCCAGAGTGGTGAGCAGCGGCGGCTCACGGTGCGTTCGGCTCAGCTGCTCAGGAGGCCCGCGGGGTCGCGCACGACCACCCGCCAACGGCGAGCCGTGCCCGCCTGCGTGCAGAGGTCGCGGATGAGCCGTGCGGCGACGGTCGTGACCGCGGTGACGTCCACGAGGTCCAGCAGCAGCGTCGTGCTTCCGGCGTCGGCCAGGGCCTCCGCGGCGGTGTAGGCGACCTGCTCGGCGGCGATGAAGTCGATCGTCCCGCGCAGGCGGAGGGTGATCCTGTCGCCGTCGTCGGCGGTCTCCAGTCGCGCGATCGGAGACGTGGGCCGGTCGGGATGGTTGAACAGGTGCAGCCCGAATTCCTCCGCGAGCGTACGCAGCGCGGTCACTCCGCGGCTGCTGTTGCCCACCGCATCCAGCGGCGGGCTGTAGACGCCGATGCCGTACTCACCGGGCGCGACCGCGACGATTCCGCCGCCGACCCCCGACTTCGCGGGCATCCCCACCTCGAAGAGCCACTGCCCGGACCGGTCGTACATGCCGCAGCTCGACATCAGCGACAGCACCTGTCGTGCGATCGTCGGAGAGACGACCTGCCGGCCGGTGATCGGGTTCTCGCCGTGGTTGGCGAGGGTGGCGCCCATCACCGCGAGGTCTGTGCAGTCGATCAGCAGCGCGCACTGCCGGAAATACGGTTCGACGACCTCGTCCACCGTTGTGGCGGTGCTGCCCAGCATCCCGTAGGACCGGGCGAGCATCGCCAGCGCCCGGTTGCGGTCGCCGGTGCTGGATTCGGACGCCGCGACCCTCTCGTCGGCTTCGAGCTGACGCCCGGCGAACTCGGAAAGCCCTGCCCTGATGCGTTCGAATCGTTCCTCGCCGGTCGTGGCGGGGATCAGGGAGGTGGTGACGACGGCGCCGGCGTTGATGAGCGGGTTCGCGGGCCGCTGCTGGTCGTCGAAGCTGATCGCGTTGAACGCCTCACCGCTGGGCTCGACCCCGACGCGACGCCGGACCGCCTCGATGCCGCACGTCCGCAGCGCCAGGGCGTACACGAACGCCTTGGAGATGGACTGGATGGTGAAGCGGCTGCCCGAGTCGCCCGCCTCGTAGATATGGCCGGCCACCGAGGTCGCGGCGATCGCGAACTCGTCGGGGTCGGCTTTCGCGAGTTCGGGAATGTAGTCGGCAACCTTGCCGTCCAGGCGTTGCGCACGAACCTGATCGATGACGGTCGCGAACGCGAGGCTGACGGGATCGGTGGTCGAATCCACCGGGCCGGGTGAGTTCATGGGCGTTCCTGTCGGTCGAAGCCGGTCTCATGGTAGTCCGCCCCAGGGCTGCGACGACACCGATGACCTGCCAGGCGCCCTCCGAGCCGCGGCCGAGCACGCTCACCGTCGTCTCCGAAGTGCTCCGCGGGGGCAGCCGGGTGGGCTGCCCCCGCGGAGCAGGGAGCGCAACGAGAAGATGTGCCGCCGGGGAGGCTTAGGGTGCGTCCAGAAATTAGTGCGTGTGTGTCGGTTTCTGGGCGGGATGGATGACAAGGC
>DAOLFC010000064.1:0-19797 GCA_035326505.1 Arachnia sp. | reverse complement strand
GGCACGCGCATGGCGTAGCCGTCCAGCTTGCCCTTCAGCTCCGGCAGCACCAGGGAGACGGCCTTGGCCGCGCCGGTGGTGGTGGGAACCATGTTGAGGGCGGCGGCGCGCGAACGACGCAGGTCGCTGTGCGGGCCGTCCTGCAGGTTCTGGTCCTGCGTGTAGGCGTGGATGGTGGTCATGAGGCCCTTGACGATGCCGAGGCCGTCGTTGAGCGCCTTGGCCATCGGGGCGAGGCAGTTGGTGGTGCACGACGCGTTGGAGATGATGTTGTGCTTCTCGTTGTCGTACAGGCCGTCGTTGACGCCGATCACGATGGTGATGTCCTCGTTCTTGGCCGGGGCCGAGATGAGCACCTTCTTGGCGCCGGCGTCGCGGTGCGCCTGGGCCTTGGTGGCATCCACGAAGAAACCGGTGGACTCGATCACGATGTCGACGCCCAGCTCGCCCCAGGGCAGATCGGCCGGGTTGCGCTCGGCGAAGGCCTTGATCTCCTTGCCGTCGACGAAGATCGCCTCGTCGGTGTAGGTGACCTCGCCGGGGAAACGACCCAGGATCGAGTCGTACTTCAGGAGGTGCGCGAGGGTCTTGTTGTCAGTCAGGTCGTTGACAGCCACCACGTCGAGGTCGGCACCGGACGCGACCAGGGCGCGGAAGTAGTTACGGCCAATACGGCCGAAACCGTTGATTGCAACCTTAACGGTCATATGAAGCGATCTCCTTCGAGATACCTGCGGCTCCACAGCGTCGGCGGACGCCCACGAGCGAAGCAACAAACGGACGAGGCCCATCCTAACCACATGAAGGGGCCCGATTGCAGGGGGGTCACGGAAGTGCTGCCCGAAGGTTCATACATTTTGCCGGGAGCCGGTCTGCGCGCCACTATTCGTCCCTCAGCTCAGCGGGAAGGCTCTCCTCTGTGGTGGGAATGCCCTGCGCCCTGGCCATCCGGTCCGCCGCCGTCAGCAGCCGCCGGACCCGGCCGGCGATGGCGTCCTTGGTGAGGGGCGGATCGTGCAGCTGCCCCAGCTCCTCCAGGCTCGCCTGGCGATGCTCCAGGCGCAGGATCCCGGCGGAGATCAGGTGCTCCGGGGCGTCGGCGCCGAGGATCTGAAGGGCCCGCTCCACCCGCGCGGAGGCGGTGACCGCCGCGCGCGCCGAGCGGCGCAGGTTGGCGTCGTCGAAGTTCGCCAGCCGGTTGGCGTTGGCGTGTACCTCGCGCCGCATCCGCCGTTCCTCCCAGTCGAGGCGGGTCTCCTGGGCGCCCATCCGGGTGAGCAGGTCGGCGATCTGCTCGCCGTCGCGCACGACGACGCGATCGACGCCGCGCACGTCGCGCGACTTCGCCTCGACGCCCAGCCGACGCGCGGCCCCCACCAGGGCCAGGGCCGCCTCCGACCCGGGACAGGTGATCTCCATGGACATGGAGCGCCCCGGCTCGGTCAGCGAGCCGCGGGCGAGGAAGGCGCCCCGCCAGACGGCCACCTGATCGGCCTGCGAGCCGCCGACGACCGTCGGCGGCAGGCCGCGCACGGGACGCCGGTGGCGGTCGATCAGGCCCGTCATCCGGGCCAGCTGCTCGCCCTGCGGGCCGATGCGCAGGCAGTAGCGCGGGCCGCGCCGCAGCCCGGAGGCGTTGATCACCATCAGCTCGCTCTCGACGGAGTACAGCTCCGCGAGGAACCGGCGCAGCCGGCGGGCGGAGGCCGAGGTGTCCAGTTCGGCCTCGATGACGATGGCGCCGGCCACCAGGTGAAGGCTCCCGGCGAATCGCAGCAGCGTCACCGCCTCGGCTCGGCGGACGTTGGGCTGCGTCGACTGCACGGCCGCGAGCTCCGACTTCACCTTCTGGGTCAGCGCCATGCGAGATCCCTCCTCGAGGTCATCCGATGACCTCGCTGAACACCGACGCGAGCCGGTTGACGTCGTGCGTGGCGGAGCCGTCTCGGGCGCGCACGTCGGCGGCCACCACCTCTCCGCCGAGCGCCGCGACGAAGCCCTCCAGGTGCCGGTCGGCGAACTGCGGGTCGACGATCACCTTGTCGAGGCGCAGTTGGGGGGCATGCTCGGCCAGCAGTTCGATGTGCCGCGAGGCGGTGAATCCGTCGGTCTCGGCCGCGGAGGCGATGTTCAGTACGAGGATCCGCGTGGCCGCGGTGCGGCGGATCGCGTCGGCGAGCTCCGGCACCAGGAGGTGCGGGATCACGCTGGTGAACCAGGATCCCGGGCCGAGCACGATGGCGTCGGCCTCCTCGACGGCCGCCACGGCCTCGGGCCGGGCCGGCGGGCGCTCCGGGACCAGGCGCACGGCCTGGACGGTCGCCATGGTCTTGGCCACCGTCGATTGCCCGGAGAGGGTACACACCTCGTCCGGTTCCATGGGGTCGAGCCCCAGCACGTCGGCCTCGATCTCCAGCGGGACGGAACTCATGGGCAGCACCCGTCCCCGGGTGCGCAACAGGTCGCCGACCATGTCGAGGCCCTCCACGGGGTCGGGGAACTGCTGCCAGAGGCCCGCGATCAGCAGGTTGCCGATGGCGTGGCCGGCCAGGGGGCCGGTGCCTCGGTAGCGCGCCTGCAGCACGTTCGCCCACGAGCGGCCCGCCTGATCGTCGGAGCACAGCGCCGCGAGGGCCATCCGGAGGTCGCCGGGGGGCAGGCAGTCGAACTCCTGCCGGAGCCGGCCGGAGGATCCTCCGTCGTCGGCGACGGTCACGACGGCCGTCAGCCGGTCCGTGACGCGCCGCAGCGCCGCGAGGGAGGCCGACAAGCCGTGGCCGCCGCCGAAGGCGACGACCTGGGGCAGCGGCTTCACGGCATTCATTCCTTCCCCAGGTCGCGATGCAGCACGCTCACCGGGAAGCCCTGCTCGCGCAGCCGGACGGCCAGTTCCTCGCTCATCGACGTCGACCGGTGCTTGCCTCCGGTGCAACCGACGGCGACGGTCACCTGGCGCTTGCTCTCGGCGAGGTAGCCGGGCGCGACGTCGAGCAGGAGGTCCAGCATGTGCTGCTGGAAGCGCTGGGCCTGCTCGTGCTTGAGCACGTATCGCGCCACGTCCCTGCTGAGCCCCGACTTGGGTCGCAGCTCCGGGATCCAGAACGGGTTGGGAAGGAAGCGCACGTCGAAGACCATGTCGGCGTCCACGGGCACGCCGTTTTTGAACCCGAAGGAGATCAGCGCCACCTTCAACTGCTCGCTGGCCTCGTCGCCGAAGTGATTCACGATGCGCTGCACCAGCTGGCGCGAGTTGAGCCGGGTGGTGTCGACCACGATGTCCGCCTCGGCGCGCAGCTGGGCCATCAGGTGGCGCTCCTTGCGGATGCCGTCGATCAGCCGCCCGTCGCCCTGCAGCGGGAGCGGGCGCCGGTTCGATTCCTGGCGCTGCACGATCACCTCGTCGGTGGCCTCGAGGAAGACGGTGGTCAGCCGGTAGCCGCGTCGCTTGAGTTCCGCGACGGCTCCGGGGAACTGCTCGAACAGCGAGCGGTTGCGCACGTCGGTGACCACGGCGAGCCGCTGTTCGCCCTCGCGTTCCATGGTCTCGGCGAGCATGGGCAGCATCGACGGGGGAAGGTTGTCGACGACATACCACCCCAGATCTTCCATCGCGTGGGCAGCAGTACGGCGGCCGGCGCCCGACAGTCCGGTGATGATGGCGAACTCCTGCATGGAACACACCCTATCCCGCCCGGCCGCAGGGGGCGGGCCTCACCGAGGCAGGCCCCGGGCCTCCAGGGCCTCGCCGGTGCGCTGGGCGTAGGACACCGCGCCGACGACGGCCGGGGCGAGCAGGAGCGCCGGGTTGCGGTCGAGCCCGCGGGCGCGGCCCGCGTCGCGCGCGTCCTGCACGGCTCCGGCGAGGAAGGGGACGGAGCGGATCATCAGCGCGATGGTCAGCGTCGCCGCGTGGGGATTGACCCCGATCACCCGCAAGGGGCGCAGGGCACGGGCCAGCGCGTCCATCAGCTGCGGGGTCGACGTGGTGAGGGTGAGCATCCTGGCCGCCAGGATCGCCGCCAGCAGGCTCCCCGGCCCGGCGAAGGCCAGGTCGGGGCGTCCGACGATCAGCTGGTAGCCCGCGAGCACCGCCAGCAGGACCCAGAGATAGGCGCCGAGGCCGAGGATCCTGGCCGGAGTGATCCGGGAGGTGAGCAGCGCGGCCATCACCACGATGAGCGCCGCCGCGGTGACCCAGGCCTCGCGGACGAACGCGGGCGGCACGGCGATCGCCAGCATGAGGAGGTACTTGGCGCCGATCGGCAGCCGGAACAGCCACCCGTCGCCGGGCTCGTAGATCCCGAGCAGGCTGGTGTGCGCATTCACCGGGCCATCGCCCCCACGTAGACCGGAAGCACCTCGCCGGGGGCGCCGTCGGCGAGGACCCTGCCCTCGTCGATGACGATCACCCGGTCGGCGTCCGCGGCGATGTCCAGGTCGTGGGTGGAGTAGATCACCTGCTGGTCGAGTCCGGACAGGGTGCGGCGCAGCCGGTGCTTGTTGCGCAGGTCGAGCAGGGTGGTGGGTTCGTCGGCCACCAGTACCGACGGCTCCACCGCGAGCACGCTGATGAGCGCGACGAGCTGCCGCTCTCCCCCGCTCAGGTCGTAGATGCTCTGGTGGGCGACGTAGCCGATCCCCCGCTCGTCGAGGAGCTGCTGGGCGCGCCGGGCGCGCTCCTTGCGGTCGGGGACCGTGGCACGCAGGCTCAGCTCGATGTCCTCGAGAGGGGTGGACATCAGGAGTTGCGCGAGCGGGTCGGTGAACACGAAGGCCACCCGGCGCCGCACGGCCTTGGCCTCCTTGACCGTGTCGAGCCCGTCGACGAGGACCTGCCCGGAGGTGGGCGGACGCAGCCCGTTGAGCAGCCGCAGCAGCGTCGACTTGCCCGAGCCGTTCGCTCCGACGACGGCGATCCGCCGCTCGTCGAGGGTCAGCGAGATGTTGCGGAGGAGCACGCGGTCAGCCTCGCCACGCCGGATCGCCGGCATGACGACGCTGACGTCGCGCACCTCGATCATCGAGCGAACAGCCGGGGGAAGGCCTTGTGGACGGCGAAGGCCAGCAGCGCGGCGATGACGAACTTGATCGCGTCAGGCAGCCAGAAGCCCACGACGTCGGCCGCGAGGGCCTTCTCGAAGGGCATCGGCACCGCACGGGCCATGCCGGCGGCGCCGATCGGCCAGATGAGCAGGATGCGGGCTGCCATGCAGGCGACGAAGAACCACAGCGGGGTGAGCGGGCTGATGCCGTGGGCGACGATCCGCTCGGCGAGGAAGCCGATGAGGGCGGCGGAGAGGATGAAGGCGATCAGGTAGCCGCCGGTGGGGCCGAACAGGACGCCGACGCCGGCCTTGCCGCCGGCGAACACCGGCAGGCCCGCGAGGCCGACCACGACATACAGCGCGACCGCGGCGGCTCCGCGCCACCAGCCCAGGCAGAGCCCGGCGAGAGCGACGCCGACCACTTGGAGCGTCAGCGGCGCGGCCAGGCCGATGGGAATGGCGGGCGCCAGCGCCAGCGCGGCCAGCAGCGCCGCGAAGACCGCGATGTAGGCCAGGTCGGTGGGCGCGATGGCCCGGGAACGGGGGGACACGTCGGTTTGCGTGCTCATGAGGCTCTCCTCAGGGTCGATAGAGGATATCTAACACCGATGTTGAACAGTGTTCAAATCTGCCGGAGCTCCCGCACCCGAGCCTCCATCCCGGGCCGCAGGGAGATCCGCGGAGCCAGGCCGGGCGAGGCGAACAGCAGCCCGGAGGCCGTCAGGAACAGGGCCTCGACGCCGAGCCCGCGGCACAGCGCCATGCCCTCCTTCAGGCCCAGCACCAGCGCGGCCGTCGACAGCGCCTCGCTGCGCATGCCGTCGTCGCCGACCACCCCCACGGAGCAGAGGTCCGTACGCGCGACCGCCCCGGTGCGCGGGTCTCGGACATGACGCACGGCCACGTCCTCGACGCCCAGGCGATGCCCCCTCACCCCCGACATCGACAGCGAGCCGCTCGCCAGCTCCAGATAGCCCAGCGTCTCGTCGATCCCGCTCCACGGCGAGCCGATCGCGATCCGCCACCCCCCGGGGCGCGGCGCCCGGCCTCCGACCGACACCGACGAGGTGCCCAGCGAGGCGAGCACGCCCGACGCCAGGGCCGCGTCGCGGATCAGGTCGGCAGCGTAGCCCTTGGCGATGGCGCCGAAGTCGAGGCGGCAGCCGGGGTCCAGCCGCGCCTCCCAGCCGCCGGCCACCGCCGGGCGCAGCCGGACGCGCCGCTCCGCTCCCCGGGGGCCGGTGACCGGGTCGAAGATCCCGGCCGTCTGATCGCGGTAGCGCTCCGCGGCCCGGGCCACGGCGACGAGGTGCGCTCCGACGGGGAGCCACCGGCCGGGCTCCCCGTTGAGCCGGCCCACGTCACTGTCCGGCCGGAACAAAGAGAGCGCCGCGTCGACCTCCGCCGCCAAGTCGTGCAGCGCCTCGGCCCCGGACGCCTCGGCGTCGACCAGGCAGACATGCACGACGGTGCCCATCGCGGCCGATTCCGACCAGCGCGCCCCCGGCTCGCCGGGTGCGCTCATTCGGCGCCGCGTCCGAGCGCGTCGGTGACCGCCTCGATGAACTGGCGGTGCGAGAGCGAGGCGCCCGCGACGAGGTCCACCTGGTCGGCGTCGCCGGCCTCCAGGAACTGGGCGACGTAGTTCTGCTCGGCGGCCACGGCCGCCTGGGCGCGCTGGTAGAACGCGTCGTCGACGGGCTGCCCGGTCGACCGGGAGAGCCCGTAGCTCTCGTCGTGGGGGGTGCCGTCGGCGTCGGTGATCACGAAGCTCGCCTCGGTGATCGCCCCGTCCTCGATGGTGAACTCGACGGTGCCGATCGCCCCCTGGTCATCGGGCGCGCTGGAGCCCCGGTAGACGCCGTCGGGATGGTCCGCGGCGCTCATGCTGACCCCGCAGCCGGAGAAGGCCACCACGCTCAGCGGGCCGGCCAGCGCCAGCAGCCTGGTACGCGCCCGGCTCATGACGCGGACCGCCCGCCGAAGGCGCGCGCGTAGTCGTCGGTCTCGATCACCTCGGCGATCCGGCCGTGATGGAGGATCACCTGCCGCTGGCCCTGCGCCGCGACGGTGGCGTCGTGGGTCACGACCACCAGCGTGGTGCCCTCGTCGTGCAGCTGGTGGAACAGGTCCAGCACGATGCGCTCGTTCGCCTCGTCCAGGTTTCCCGTGGGCTCGTCGGCCAGGACCACCGAGGGCGAGTTGATCAGCGCGCGGGCCACGCACACCCGCTGCTGCTCGCCGCCGGACATCTGGCGCGGCAGGTGGGTGGCCCGGGCGCCCATGCCGACGCGCTCCAGGGCGGCGCGGGCCTCCGCCTCGTCGGGCATCGAGTGGTAATACTGCGCGACCATGACGTTCTCCAAGGCCGTCAAATGCTTGACCAGATGGAACTTCTGGAAGATGAGTCCGATGCGGCGGCGCCGGATGATGGCGAGTTCGCGCTCGCCCTGCCGGTCCAGGCGCTCGCCGTCCAGCAGGACGGTGCCGGCCGTGGCGGTATCCATGCAGCCCAGGATGTTCATCAGCGTCGTCTTGCCGGAGCCGGAGGGACCGACGATGGACAGCCACTCCCCCTTGCGGATGGTGAGGTCGACGTCGTCCAGCGCCGCGACCTCCCCGTAGAGCCTGCTGACCCCGGTCAGGCCGTAGACCACGTTCGAGTTCATTGTCATTCTCCCCCCAGCACGAGAGCCGGATCGATGGTGATGATGCGCCGCACGGTGAGGAAGCTGCCGGCGCCGCTGACGAGGGCGGCGAGCACCATCGTCAGCGGCACCACCCAGGCGCTCGCCTGCAGGCCGAGGTGGAACACCTCGCGGGTGATCAGAGCGCCGACGGCGATGCCGCCGAGCGCGCCGAGGAAGCCGCCGAAGAGGCCGAGGATCACGCCCTCGCCGATGAACTCGCCGACGAGCTGCCGGCTCGACGCGCCGAGCGCCTTCTTGAGCGCGAGCTCCGTGGCCCGTTCGCCGACCACCGCGTTCATGGTGGTGGCCACGCTGATCAGGGTGAGCGCGCCGATCACGACGCTCACGATCCAGATCAGCGAGCGGAGGGTGAGCAGCACCCCCGACTCGGAACGCGTGATCCGTTTGATCACCTGCGCGTTGACGGCGTCGTCGACGGTCTCGATCTGCTGCGCGATCGCCTCCAGTCCGCTCTCGTCGGCGAGCAGGGAGTACTCGATCATGTCGATCCGGCCGTCAGCGGGCAGCATCGCGTCGAGATCCTCCAGGCTGAGCAGCAGCATCGCGTCCTCGGGGCCACCGGTGCGCAGCAGCCCGGAGACGGTCATGGTCACCGGCTCGGAGTCGACGCCCTCCTCGGCCTGGGCGACGAGCACGACGTCGTCGCCCACGCCGAAGCCGTAGCGCTTCTCCAGGTCGCGGCCCACCAGGATCTCACCCGGCCCGGCCGGCAGGTCCCCGTCGATGCTCCAGTACGGACGCATCGCCGCGGCGAGGGCGAAGTCGGTGGCCATCGCGGGGATCGGCTGCTGGTTGTACAGCAGATTGTCCTGGCGGTAGGGCGCGTGGCCCACCACCTGCACACCCGACTCGCTCAACGCGTCGTTGATCGCGGCCACGTCGTCGAGGCGCACGGTCGCCGTCCCGGCGGGCGAAACCACGAGGTTGGCGCCGTAGGAGCGCAGCTCGCGGGCGATCTGCTCCGGGACGGTGTAGGTGATGATGCCCAACGCCGACAAGGTGGTCGCGCCCACGACGATCGACAGCGAGGCGATGATCACCCGCGAGATCCGGCGGGCGAAGGCCCGGGTGATCATCCGCAGGTACATCCTGGCGCGTGTCATGTGCTCACTTCCCGTGCAGGACGTCGGAGGGCTTCAGCTTCATCAGGGCGCGCAGCGACGGCAGCGAACCCACCAGGATCATCGAGACCACCAGCGCCGCCATCACCGGCAGCACGAGGGGACGCAGCGTGATCCACGAGGAGAACACCATCTGCCCGATCACCTGCGCCAGGCCGACGCCCAGGAGGAAGCCGACCGCGCCGCCCACCAGCCCCACGACCAGGGTCTCCGTGAGGATCAGGACGGCCACCGACGCGTTGCGCGCCCCGATCGCCTTCAGCAGCCCGATCTCGGGCGCGCGCTCCATCACGCCGGCCGTCACCAGATTCGCGATGCCCAGCGCCGAGCCCACCATCGCCAGGACCGCGATGAGCCCCATGATGAGCTGGGTCTTCTCAAGGATGACCCCTTCGGAGTCGGCGATCCGGCGCACCGGCTTTGCCACCGCGTCGGTCAGCGTCTCCTCGATCTGGTAGGAGATCGAGGAGACGTAGGCGGTGCAGTACCAGGTCTCCCAGTCGGCCACCGACAGGCTGGCCGGGTCGCGCTCGGCGCGCTGGGACAGCTCGTTCTCGGGCGTGGTGATCGCGCGCACCTCGATCCGGTCGACCTCTCCGGGCCGCGCGGTGAGCTGCTGGGCCGTCGCGAGCGGGACGTAGACGACCTCGTCCTCCTCGTCGCCGGCATGGAAGACGCCCACGACGGTCAGCGTCGCGTCGCCCTCCGGCCCCGAGACCGTGACGGCATCGCCGACCGACCAGCCCCGGTCCTGCGCGACGGTGGCGCCGATCATCGCCTGCCGCGGGTCGGCGTCGTCGGCCCACGTCCCCTCGACGTCCCACCAGGTGCGGAGGCGACGCAGCCCGGTGGTGATGGGCTCGCCGATGTCGAGGGTCATGGTGTGGTCGAACCAGGTGCCCTGGAGGGCGATCTCGGCATCGTCGGAGCGCACCGTCGTCTTCAGATAGGGCGCGAAGTCCTCCAGGTTGTAGGCCCAGAAGATCGACTTCAGCCGGGGCAGCTCGCTCTCCAGCAGCGCGCCTGACGGCGCCTCATCGGTGCCGTAGATCTCGGAGACCACCGAGGCGCCCTTGGGGGTCACCTCGATGTTGGCGCCGTAGGAGCTCAGCTCCTGCGTGACCTTGTCGCCGATGTCGAGCATGACCGCCATCATCGACGTGGTGAGGGCCGCACCCAAGGCGATCGTCACCGCGATCATGATGCGTTTGCCGAGCTGCTGGCGCAGGGCCCGGGAGATCATCCGAAAGAAGAACATGTCAGCCGAACACTCTCGCTTGCTGCTCCAGCTCGTCGACCTGGAACAGGAGTTTGCCTCCGGCCAGCTCGTACTGGATCGGGATCGGGTTGCAGCCGCCGGGGAAGCCGATGGTGGCGGTGTTCATGATCACGTCGCATTCGCGGCACACCACCTTGCCGTCGCGCTCGTAGTACCCGCTGGGGCCGCAGATCTCGCAGGCGTCGAGCCCGGTGCCGAAGGACGTCGGGTTCTTCTGGATGACGATGAACCGCACCTCGGTGCCGTTCTGCGCCGGATAGGCGAACCGGTGCAGGTGCCCGTCGCTCACCAGGCTCAGGTCCACCTCGACGTGCGCCCCGTTGACGGTCGACGGCTCGATGGGCGACAGCTCCGGCACCGCTTCCGCGAGCTTCTTCCCGACGGTGTAGGTGAGTCCCAGCCCCAGCCCGAGCGCGATCGCGCCGCCGAGGACGCGGCGCCGCGAGAGAGCCTCGGCCTTCAC
The DNA here is from genome assembly GCA_035326505.1 of Arachnia sp. Lineage (GTDB taxonomy): Bacteria > Actinomycetota > Actinomycetes > Propionibacteriales > Propionibacteriaceae > Arachnia. Next base: position 9,178 of record DAOLFC010000064.1, on the reverse strand, counting down.
CAGGCGATGCTCGGCGGCGACGGCCCCGGGCGCGGCGTGCCGCTGCCGGGTGAGGTAGGCGAGGGTCGCGGCGACCACCACCAGCGCGAGCAGCGCCAGCAGGACGGTGACGCCGGCCCGCTGCATCCACAGCAGCGCCTGGAAGTTGAGCGAACTCTTCGGCAGCACCCGCGCCGTCGAGTACAGCTGGTACAGCGCCGGCCACTGCGTGGCCACCGCGATCCCCACCACCGTCGTGGTGAGGGCGCGCCGCGCCAGGCTCGGCATCCGGCCGAGGCTCACCGAGAACACGATGCCGGTCGCGACCGCCACGACGACGCCGAGGACGTAGCCGATCAGGTTGATCAGGGAGTCGCTCGCGAACAGGGTCCCGCCCATCGGGACCACCCCGTCGATCGCGAGATACAGCGGGATGCCGTAGAACAGGTTGACCAGCAGCAGCGCGGCCGATCCGCTGCCGGTCAGCAGCCACTGCCGCGGCCCCGGCCGCTCGTCGGCGACGAGCGGCCGGCTGCCCATCAGCCAGAGCGCGACGACGAAGGCGATCAGGAAGAGCAGGAGGAAGGTTCCGGCCCAAAGGTTGATGGCGGGCAGCTTGATGTGCCGGGTGGTGAGCCGCAGCCATACGATCACGGCGGCGGCCGCGGCACCCGTCAGGAGGCTCGCCGTCGTCAGCCGCCCCACCCGCCGGCGGGCGGCCGGCGGGTAGGCGCGGTTGGCGATGAGCGCAGCGGACAGCAGGCACAGCGGCAGCGCCAGCTGGGCGGCGGCGACGAACAGTTTCAACATGGGCAGCGACCGGGTCAGCTCGTCAGAGAAGCTGGCCGTCCCATTCGAAGTTCTCGAACGTGACCTTGAGCGGCTCGCTCCAGAAGCGGCCCTGCACGCCGCTGGTGTCGTTGCCGGTGTGCAGCATGAAGTCGTCGGCCGGCGACTGGATGGTCAGCTCGACGGTGTACAGGCCGGGGGCGAGCGTGATGTTGTTGCCGTAGTGCGGGCCGTCGGAGGCGATCATCGGCATCAGCGTGCCGAGCTCGACCACCTCGCCCGTGTTCTGCTCGGTGAGCTTGGGGGTGATCTTGAGGTACGGCATGAACTGGTCGGCGGCGAAGCCGATCTCCTTGGCCTTCTCGGTCGTCTTGATGTCGATCTCGAAGTGCATGTCCGACTCCGAGGCCGGGGGCATGGCCATGTTGCCGTGTTCCATGTCGATGGCCTGGAAGTAGACCGCGGCCACCTCGAGGTAGTCGCCGGCGATCTGCGGCCCGGAGTCGCCCACCTCGAGCTCGTTGATCCCCACCACGTTGGGATCGAACTGGTCCTCGGTCTCCTCGGGGGCCCCGGTGTCGACGGCGGCGGGGGTGTCGTCGGCGCCGGGGGCCGGATCGGCGGCGGGGCCGGAGCACCCGGTGAGCAGGAGCGCCACCGCGCTCGCGGCGACGGCCGCATTCCTGATCGCCTTCACGGCGCTGGTCTTTCCTGTGTTGATCTTCACGGTGTCTCAACCCTTTCTTCTGAGGTGTCGTTGAGAGGGGCATCCGCCTGCGCGGCGGAAGACTTGCGGAACTGCCAGATGCCCAGGCCGATCACGACGGCGGCGACGATGCCTTGCGCGACCAGAGTCTCGACCGTCGGGTAGATCCCCAGCCACTCGATCTGCGGCACGCCCGGCACGGGCGTGACGTCCAGGATCATGGCGTCCTGCAGCTCCTTCGCGGCGCCGCCGGCCATCGCGATGGCGAGGAGGGACAGCAGGACCGACATCCAGCGGAAGAACGGGCGCAACGGCAGCTTGACGCCGAAGTAGCGCACCGCGACGAACAGCCCGGCGAGCACCACGACCGCGGCGGCGACGCCGAGCCAGATGAACAGGTGGTCGCGGGGGGTCTGGGCGGCGCCGAAGACGGGGACGAAGAACAAGATGGTCTCGAAGCCCTCCCGCGCCACGGCGAGGAAGACCACGGCGAACAGCGCCCACTGGCCGCCGGACTCCGACTTCTTGTCGATGGTGGCGTTGATGTAGCGATGCCAGGCATCGCCCTCGGACTTGGACAGGATCCAGTTGCTGATGTAGATCAGCATGGCGACGGCGAGGAAGCCGACCAGGCCCTCCAGCAGTTCCTGGGTGAGGCCGAGCGCCCCGCTGCTGGTCATCGTGCTGAACGCGACCGCCAGCGCGACGCTCACCAGCACGGCGGCGGCGATGCCCAGGTAGACGCCCCGCAGCTGGTCGCGTCGTCCGGTCTTGATCACGTAGGTCACGACGGCCGCGACGACGAGCAGCGCCTCGACGCCCTCCCGGAGCAGGATCAGGAAGGCGGCGACGAAGCCGCTCCAGCCGACGGACTCGCTGGCTCCGAGCGCATCGAGAGCGGCCGCGTCCTCGGTGACCATCTGGCTGAGGGCCTCCGCGGTCGCGCGCACCTCGTCGACGGGGGCCCCGTCGCGGATGCCCACCCGGAGGTCGCGGAAGGTCGCCTCGACCTCGGCAGCCCGCCCGCTGGGGAGGTAGGACAGCGTCGCCTTCTCGAGACCGTCGGCCTCGTAGTGCTGGAGGTAGGCGCGGGTGGCCTCCTTCAGCCCCTCCTCAGGGTTTCCCTGTTCGTACAGCGCGAGCGCGTGGGCCGCCGCGTCCGCGATGGACTGGGCGACCCGGCCCCAGCGGTCGGTCACCTCGGGTGCGGAGCGAACCTCCTCGACGTCCGTGGCCAGCTGGTCAAGCAACTCCGCGGTGAGCTGCTCGATCTCCTCCGGCGCGGCACCGTCGCGCGCCCGGTTGCGCAGCTCGACGATCGCCGCCTGGAAGGCGCTCGAGCGGTCGGCGCCCAGCCGGTGCTTGACCTCGTCCTCCAGTCCGCTGGCCTGGAACTCCTCGTAGTAGGCCTTGCGCAGCGTCGCCTCGACGGCCTTGGCGTCGCCGGCCCGATGGAGCGCCGGCACCTCCTCGATGAGGGAGGTCACCGTCTCCGCGACCTCCGCCCACTGGTCGTCGGCAGAGGCGGGAGCGACCGCCGACCAGGCCATCGCCGCAGCCAGGAGCATCGCCCCCAGCCAGGTCAGAATCCGTCGCATCGCGTACGCCCACCATTTCGCTACCGACCCGCCCTCGAGCGGGTCACCTACTACATTGCGTAGGCTAGCCTGACCTTATGGACCCCCTGCGGGAGGGGTGGGTTAAGGCGACGCCGAGGGTCGTGGTAGGCCAGCGGTCCCCCCGACGCCGCCCTCGATACTCCCCTGTCGACGCTCCCTGAGGAGCCCTTCGAGACGGGCGTGGGGCGCCCTCCTCAGGGACCACGAGGAACGAGCGTCTCGAAGGGACCCCACGTGACCCTGCGCAGGTGCTTATGGTCAGGTCCGGTGGGGCCAGGAGATCAGGGTGGCGACCTGCCATCCGCCGTCTGTGACCATGTGACAGTCCGTCAGTGGTCGGGGTTTTCTTTACGGTCGCCACCCTGATCTCCTGGCCCCACCTCAGCACGCGCGGATCACGCCGACAGCCTCGTGGGCCTCGCCGAGGTTGACTTCGGGGACACACGCGTGCGCAAGCGACTCTTGCCCATGGTCGACGGTCAACGAGGTTGATTCCGTCAGTGGTCGACGGTGAATGGGGTTGAATCCGTCAGCGCTCGGCGTCGCACGGGGTTACTGGGGCTGTGGACGTCCGTATACGGACTTTTCTAACCCCAATAGCCGGAGATCGTGGAGCAACTGAACGAAATCAGCCTCGCTGACGCAGGAACGCGGGGTTCGCCCGATCAGCGTCACAGCCAGGACGGCACGCGAACACAAGACCCGCTCCGAAGCGATCCGCGACGCCCTCGCCGCCTACGCCGCGGCACGCCCATGAGGCCGCTGCTCAGGTCTCGATGACCTCGCCGGTGGTCAGGTTGATGGCCTCGCCGCCGGTTCCGGCGACCGCTTCCTTGACGGCCTTGGCCAGCGTCGGGCCGAAGCCGGGGACCAGCGCGATCTCCTCCTCCGACGCCGCGCGCAGCTTCCGGACGCTGCCGAAGTAGGCCAGCAGGGCCTTGCGGCGCATCTCGCCCAGGCCGGGAACCCCGTCGAGCACCGACTCGACGGCGTGCTTGGCCCGGCGGCTCCGGTGGTGGGTGATCGCGAAGCGGTGGGCCTCGTCGCGCAGGCGCTGCAGCAGATAGAGCCCTTCGGAGGCGCGCGGCAGGATCACGGGGAACTCCTCCCCCGGCAGCCACACCTCCTCCAGGCGCTTGGCCAAACCGCAGATCGCGATCTCATCCGACAACCCCAGGCGCTCCAGCACCTCGGCGGCGGCGTTCACCTGCGGCAGGCCGCCATCCACGACGATGAGCGCCGGGGCGTAGGCGAACTTACGGGCAGCGCCGGTGGTGGCGTCGATCAGTTCCACGTCTCCAGAGCGCTCCTCGATCAGCCGCTTCAGCCGCCGCGACAGGACCTCGTCCATCGCGGCCACGTCGTTGGAGCCCTCGAAGGACTTGATCACGAACCGCCGGTACTCGCTCTTGCGGGCGAGCCCGTCCTCGAACACCACCATCGAGCCGACGACCTCCTCGCCCATTGTGTGCGAGATGTCGTAGCACTCGATGCGCAGCGGCGGGGCGGCCAGGGCCAGCGCCTCGGCCAGTTCGTCGAGCGCCGCGTTGCGGGTGGTGACGTCGGTGGCCCGCTTGGTGCGGGACCGCTGCAGCGCCAGCTCCGCGTTGCGCACGACGGTGTCCAGCAGCCGCCGCTTCTCGCCGCGCAGCGGCACCTTGATCGTGACTGGCCCGCCGCGGCGCTCCGCCAGATAGTCGGCCAGCACCTGATCGGCCTCGACCGAGCTGAGGATCGTCGGCGGGATCTGGAGGTCGCGGTCGGCGTAGAGCTGCTCCAGGAAGGCCTCCAGCAGACCGGTGAGCGGGCGGTCGTCGGCGCGGTCGGCGATCCAGCCGCGCTCCCCGCGGATCCGCCCGTCAACGATGTGGAAGGCCTGCACCGCGACCTGCTGGCCGTCGTCGGCGAACCCGACGATGTCGGTGCGGGTGCCCTCGTTCAGCACCACCGAGTTCTTTTCGCCCACCTTCTTGAGCGCCCCCAGCGAGTCCCGCAGCAGCGCGGCGCGCTCGAAGTTGAGCTCCGCGGAGGCCTGATACATCTCGTTTTCGACCTTGCCGATCATCGCGTCGGTGTTGCCGGCCATGAAGGAGCAGAAGTCGGAGACGATCTGGCGGTGCTCCTCGGGGCTCACGCGGCCCACGCAGGGCGCGGCGCATTTGCCGATGTCGCCCAGCAGGCACGCCCGCCCGGACGACTGCGCACGGGTGAAGACGCCCTTGGTACACGACCGCATGGGGAAGACCCGCAGCAGCAGATCGACGGTGTCGCGGATCGCCCAGGCCTGGCCGAACGGCCCGAAATAGCGGGTGCCGCGCTGCTTGGCCCCCCGCCCGACGAACACCCGGGGGAACTCCTCCGACCAGGTGATCGCCAGCCACGGGTACGACTTGTCGTCGCGGTACTTGACGTTGAACCGCGGGTCGAACTGCTGGATCCAGGTGTACTCGAGCTGCAGCGCCTCCAACTCGTTGGCCACCACCGTCCAATCCACACGGGCGGCCGTGCGCACCATCGTCTGGGTGCGGAAATGCAGCGCCGACGGATCGGCGAAGTACGAGTTGAGCCGCTGCCGCAGGTTCTTGGCCTTACCCACGTAGAGCACCGTGCCGAAGGCGTCGAAGAACCGGTAGACGCCGGGATCCGTCGGGATGGAGCCCGGCACCGGGCGGTACGTCGAGGGATCGGCCATGGCTTCGATGATAGGCCCGCGACCACAGCCCTCACGCGGCGACGGGCCAGTAGACTCGGGGCATGTCCTCGGCCCAGGAAACCTACCGAGCACAGCTCCGCGCGTTCGCCCGCCGGGGACGGATCGCCCTGGTGGTGCGCATCGTCACCAGCATCGTCGCCGTCGTGCTGGTGGCCATCGGCAGCGTGTTCGTCCTCAGCTCCATCACCAACGTGCCCGGCTCGCACCTCGCCCAGCGCTACATCCCCGGGCTCGACGGCTCCATCAGCATCCAGATCGACGGCACCTACGCGGTCACCAACCCCGACGGCCCCCTCCCGAGTTGCGTCGTCACCGATCGCGACGGCACCGAAGTGCCTCAAACCCCGGCGATCGTCGACGGCACGCCGCCGCTGGAGGTGGGCCTTTTCGAGGCCACCGCCGGCAACTACCTGGTGACCTGCGAGGGCGGCAACCAGAACGTCGTCGTGTACGCCTACGCGTCGATCGACATCGTGCAGCACCGCTACCTCAGGCTGATCCTGCAGGCACTGCCCTTCCTGGTCGCCGGGGTCGCGGCGTTCTGGGGCGGCAAGTACGCCGCAAAACGGATCCGGCCAGAATCGATGCGACCGGTCATCCCGACCTAGCTAGCAAACAGGGCAGCGAGATTTTTCGACGCTAACTCGCCCTTTGCGCACGATCCGTGCCAAAAAGAGGCAGTTACCGTCGAAAAATCTCACCTCGCCGAGTATCAGTCCTTCTCCAGGGCAAGCAAGGGCTTGAGGAAGCGCCCCGTCTCCGACTCCTCGGCGACGGCCACCTCCTCCGGCGTGCCGATGGCCACCACCTGCCCGCCGCGGTTGCCCCCCTCCGGCCCCATGTCGATCAGGTGATCCGCCGACTTGATCACGTCCAGATTGTGCTCGATCACCACGACGGTGTTGCCCGCGTCGACGAGGCGCTGCAGCACCGCGAGCAGCTTGCGGATGTCCTCGAAGTGCAGGCCGGTGGTGGGTTCGTCGAGCACGTAGAGGGTGCGGCCGGTGGAGCGCTTCTGCAGCTCCGCGGCCAGCTTGACGCGCTGCGCCTCGCCGCCGGAAAGGGTGGTGGCCGGCTGGCCGAGCCGCACGTAGCCCAGGCCCACCTCCTCCAGCGTCCTCAGATGCCGCGCGATGGAGGTGATCGACTCGAAGAACCCCACCGCCTCGCTGATCGGCATGTCCAGCACCTCGGAGATGGTCTTGCCCTTGTAGCGCACCTCCAGCGTCTCCCGGTTGTAGCGGGCGCCGTGGCACACCTCGCACGGCACGTACACGTCGGGCAGGAAGTTCATCTCGATCTTGATCGTGCCGTCGCCCATGCAGTTCTCGCAGCGCCCGCCCTTGACGTTGAAGGAGAAGCGCCCCGGGAGGTAGCCGCGCACCTTCGCCTCCGGCGTCTGCGAGAACAGCGTGCGGACCTTGTCGAACACGCCGGTGTAGGTGGCCGGGTTGGAGCGCGGCGTGCGGCCGATCGGCGACTGATCCACCTGGATCACCTTGTCGATGTTCGCCAGGCCGGTGATGGTCTTGTGCTTGCCGGGCACGGCCTTGGCGTTGTAGATCTGCTTCGCCGCGGCCGGATAGAGGATGCCGTTGACCAGCGACGACTTGCCCGATCCCGACACCCCCGTGACGGCGATCAGCGTTCCCAGCGGGAAGTCGACCGTCACCTCGCGCAGGTTGTTCTCCCGCGCCCCCTTCACCGTGATCCGCTGTCCGTTGCCCGTGCGTCGCACCCCCGGCACGGGAATCGACAGCGCGCCCGAGAGGTACAGCCCGGTGCGCGATTCCTCGCACGCCAGCAGTTCCTCGACCGAACCGGAGACGACCACCTCGCCCCCCTGCTCGCCCGCCCCCGGGCCGATGTCGACCACCCAGTCGGCCGCGCGGATGGTGTCCTCGTCGTGCTCGACGACGATGAGCGTGTTGCCCAGGTCGCGGAGCCGCTCCAGGGTCTCGATCAGCCGGAGGTTGTCGCGCTGGTGCAGCCCGATGCTGGGCTCGTCCAGCACGTACAGCACCCCGACGAGGCCGGAGCCGATCTGCGTGGCCAGCCGGATGCGCTGCGCCTCGCCGCCCGACAGGGTGCCGGCCGCGCGCGACATCGTCAGGTAGTCGAGGCCGACGTCGAGCAGGAACTTCAGCCGCTCGCGGATCTCCTTGATCACCCGGCGCGCGATGGCGGCCTCGCGCTCCGTGAGCTGCAGCTCGTTGAGGAAGGCGGAGGCTTCGCCGATGGACATGTCGGACACGTCGGCGATCGACTTCCCCCGCACCGTGACGGCCAGCGTCGACGGCTTCAACCGGGCGCCGTGGCACTGCGAGCAGGGGATCTCCCGCATGTACGAGCCCCAGCGCTCGCGCCCCGAATCGGTCTCCGCCTCCTCATAGCGCCGGCGGATGAAGTTGACCACTCCCTCGAACTTCTGGCTGAAGCTGCGCGCGCGGCCGAAGCGGTTGCGATAGCTCACCCGCACCGCGTCCTTCACTCCGCCCAGCAGCAGCTTCTTGGCCGACGCCGAGAGCGAATGCCACGGATCGACGTAGGAGAAGCCGTGCTCCTCCGCCAGCGAGGCCAGCACATGCTCGTAGTGGGAGCGCAGATGAGCCGACGCCCAGGGGGCGATGGCTCCATCGGCCAGCGAGAGGTCGGTATCCGGAATGAGCAGCTCAGGATCGGGATCGAGGACCGTGCCCAGGCCGGAGCAGCCGGGGCAGGCGCCCCAGGGGCCGTTGAAGGAGAACTGCCGGGGCTCCAGCTCGTCGATCGACACGTCGTGCTCGTTGGGGCAGCCCATCTTCTCCGAGTAGCGCTTGAACCTGTCGGGGTCGCCGGCCGGCAGATCGACGAAGTCGATCATCACCACGCCGGCGGCGAGCTGCAGCGCCGTCTCCACCGACTCCGTGATCCGCTGCTTCGCCTTGGGCCGCACCACCGCGCGGTCCACGATCGCCTCGATGTTGTGCTTGCGGTTCTTGTCGAGCGCGGGCAGCTCCGTGAGCTGATGCACCTCGCCGTCGATGCGCACGCGGCTGTACCCGTCGCCGACCAGCTGACGGAACAGCTCCGCATACTCGCCCTTGCGGCCCTGCACCAGCGGGGCGAGGATCTGGAACCGGGTGCCCTCCTCCAGGCCCATCAGACGATCGACGATCTGCTGGGGCGTCTGGCGTCCGATGGGCGCGCCGCACACCTCGCAATGCGGGACACCGATGCGCGCGAACAGCAGGCGCAGGTAGTCGTACACCTCGGTGATGGTGCCCACCGTCGAGCGGGGGTTGCGGCTGGTGGACTTCTGATCGATCGAGACCGCGGGCGACAGGCCCTCGATGAAGTCGACGTCGGGCTTGTCCATCTGGCCCAGGAACT
>DAOLFC010000193.1:0-3734 GCA_035326505.1 Arachnia sp. | reverse complement strand
CCCGAGGTCCAGGAGATTCTGAGGCTCGCGGGGCACTAAACGTGTGCAACTCAGGTGTCACCAGCGAGGACGTGCCGGGCGGGATGAGATGTCGACCCCAAATCTGGTACGTGTACCAGATGTACACATCCAGATATGGGGTCGACAGATCGCCCGATCCGGTGCGCCGCAGCTGTGGCATGGTTTGACACCAGCCACCTAGGTGCTCAGCGGCACCGTCGACTCCTCGACGTAGCCCAGGTCGATCGGCTCGCCCCCGTCCCAGCCCACCAGCTCCGGCAGCCGCTCCGGCCACAGCGGCCGCGGCAGGGCGTCGGCCCGGAACCACCGCTGGGCGGTGAGCCGCTGTCGTTCCGTCTCGGTCAACGCGGCCGGCAACGGCTCGAATCGCTCGACCACGATCCGAAAGAACGTCTCCTCTTGAATCAGGATGCGGTCGGAGTAGCCGTGCGTCGCCACACGGGTGGCGATCGGCCCCTGCAGCTCCGACGGATCGACCGCCAGTCCCGTCTCCTCGTGCAGTTCCCGCGCGGCGGCGAGCCGAGGGTCCTCGTCGCCGTCGATACCGCCTCCCGGGGTCACCCACCATCGGGACCCCGGCAGTCCGGGGTCGGTGTCGGATTGCAGCAGCACCTCGTCGCCGGCCACCACCACGATCCGGGCCCCCCTGCGACGCTTGACCGGTCGGCCCTCACGTCCCCCGCTCACCCGTGGCTCGCCGCTCGGGCACGCGCGACCTCGTCGTCGATCAACTCGCGCCAACTCTGCACGAGCGGCACGTCGACATACGCCTTGAACGACCCGCCCGGCCTGGCCCGTGAGCCGACGTGGAAGGCCCTCACCCCGGCGCGGATCAACCACGGCACATGCTCCGGCTCCAGGCGCCCTCCGGCCATGATCAGCCGAGCCACGCCGGGATCGGCCTTCGCCCGCCGCAGCAGCTCGTCGAGGCCGTGCTCGACGCCGCGCACCGACCCCGCCGTGAGCACCTGGTCGACGCGAGGCAGCGCCTGCACGTCGTGCCACGCCCGGTCGGCGTCGAGGCAGTGATCGATGGCGCGGTGGAAGGTCCAGGGGAACTCGCCGTCGCCGACGAGTTCCCCCAGCACCTCCCGGTCGACCTCATTGGCGTAGTTCAGGAAGCCGAGCACGACCCCATCGGCCCCGGCGTCGAGATACGACGAGATGAGCCCCTTCAGCCGCACCGTCTCGCCGCCGTCCGTACCGAAGCCGGCACGCAGCCGCACCATGGGACGCACCCTGATCGAGGTGCGGCGCCGCACCTTCTCCACCACGCGCGGCTCCGGCGACAACCCGTCGTCGTCCATGGTGCCGACCAACTCGATCCGGTCGGCGCCCCCAGCCTCGGCCCGCTCCGCGTCGTCGGCGTGCAGCGCGATGATCTCCAGCACAGCCATGGCCCCATCTTGCCCGCCGACCGGGCCGTTAGCGACACAACCCGCCGACACCGCACCTCACTTCACGCCCCGTGAGGCTATCCGTTGACGTTGACCACCTGAAGCTCACCCACTCGGACCATCTCCCGCGAGGTCAGCTCCAACGGAATCACCCCAGACTGGCCGATCCCACTCCAGTTCACCGCCCAATGAGCGGTCGCCGTCACGGTGTACTCACCCTGCTCCTGATAGCCGGACTGCCTTCCGCACGGTGGCCGCGAGTCCGGCGACAACATCGTGCCGGTGAACGGAACCCCAGGGCCCGTGCAGGTGACGGCAGGACCACCGTCGCCCAGATCCCAGACGACGCGGTCCAGCGTCGCCGTGATCTGCACCGTGAACCCGCGTTCCGACGCGGACGCCGACTGGGACTGCATCCCCTCAGGATCGGCCCACAGCCACACCGGGAAACCGACGATGCCCATCGACTCCGGATTCTGCGACGTCGCCTGCGGCATCATCCCGATACGCACCGGGCTCACCGTGATACTCGCCAACGCCCGCCGCGCCAGCATCTCCGGATCAGGAGGGGAAAGGTCCGGAGCACTGGGCAACCAGCGCTGGAACCCGATCCCCAAATCCGCGACGGTACCGTCGAAAGTCGGGGACGCGCAGTCGTAAACCGAACCATCCGACCGACCACCCCAAATCGACGCCGACGCCGCCGGCTGGGTAGCGGCCCTGCGGCAGTACCCGGATACCGACGGGCTCCACGTCCCCGCCACAGTCGAACAAGCGATCTCCCTCCCCCGAAACTCACACGCGGGCGTAGAGCTATTCGTGCCGCTTCCGCCAGTTTGCGACTCCGACCTCCCCAGGGAACCAACGGTTGACGAACCCTTCTCTCCCCACACAGTGGCGGTTTTCCGCCGAAACCCAGTCCGTTCAGAGACGATCACACCCGACGAACTCTCCGGTGACGCACCATCTGGGTCTGCATTCGCCGACGGGATCGAACTGGCGAAAGACAAGGCCAGAATCAAGCAGCCAGCCAAGACGCGGATCAGCACATGCTTTCCTCGCTGCGGTAAAGCACAACGCGCCACAGACCATCGGGCATCAGTTCCATCGTGACTTCACCACGGACAGTACTACTCGGCTGATAGACCACTTCCCCTGAGGCTGCAAGAACGAGCTGGCTAGCCGTCGAGTCTTCACAGTAGGTGACAGTCGCGAGCTGGGTCTCGTTGCCACTATCCACAGGATCACTCACCTGCACATCCCTGAACACTATGGAGCCGGTGATCTTCAAGCCTTCCGAGCGCAGGTCCAGAACCTCCTTCGTAAGGGCATTCAGCTCCTCACCGCTCACCAAATCATGCGGCGCATCGAGGTCATTGAATTCTGGGTCTCGATAGTAGCGATCAATTAGCTCTTGATACCTCTGCCAAGCCGCCCTGATCTCGGCGATCTCCGGCTCCTCCCCCTCCGGCGGATCAGGGAAGCTGAGAAACTCGATGACCGTCGGCGAGGAACTCGGAGAAGGCAACGGACTCGGCGAGACACGAGGCGTCACGGAGGGCGACGAAGACCCCACAGGCTCCGGCTGGGGCGAACACCCACCCAGCAACAGCACCCCCACCACCACGAAACCGAGCACCTGAAACCTCACCGCGATACCTCCTCACGCCCCCCGGACAGGTCCCCCCATTCAACCAAGCCCAACCACCAAACACCTAGCACAGTCCACCACGGCTGTGGACAACCCCCGGAGACGCAGGAAGGGGCGGCCCCGTCCGGGACCGCCCCTCCGCGATGCGTCGCTGTCGAGAACGAGGGCTCAGAAGCCGCCCATTCCTCCCATGCCGCCCATGTCGTCGCCACCGGCGGGGCCCGCGGGGGCCTTCTCCGGCTTGTCGGCGATCACGGCCTCGGTGGTCAGGAACAGAGCCGCGATGGAGGCCGCATTCTGCAGCGCCGAGCGGGTGACCTTGGCCGGGTCGATGATGCCGGCCTTGACCATGTCGACGTACTCACCGGTGGCGGCGTTCAGGCCCTCGCCCGCGGGCAGGTTGCCCACCTTCTCGGCGATGACGCCGCCCTCGTAGCCCGCGTTCGCGGCGATCTGGCGCAGCGGAGCCTTGGCTGCGGCGAACACGATCTGGGCGCCGGTGGCCTCGTCGCCCGTCAGGCCCTCCACCTTGGCGGAGGCAGCGGCCTGGAGCAGCGCGACGCCACCACCAGGGACGATGCCCTCCTCGACGGCGGCCTTCGCGTTGCGCACGGCGTCCTCGATGCGGTGCTTGCGCTCCTTCAGCTCGACCTCGGTGGCCGCGC
>DAOLFC010000192.1:0-3785 GCA_035326505.1 Arachnia sp. | reverse complement strand
CCGCCTTGCGATGCACCTCATCTGACGCCGCCTACCCTCAACGAACCTCCGACGCAGAACACTAGGATGTATCCAGTCCGAACGGAGGGAATGAGACCCACATGTTGGTATTGATCACCGGAGGCGCCGGCTACATCGGCAGCACCGTCGCGTCGGCGTGCGAGGATTCCGGCCATGAGGTGGTGATCCTGGACGACTTCTCCACGGGTCGTCGCGAGTTCATCGGGGAGCGCACGCTCTACGAGGGCGACATCGCCGACGCCGCCCTGCTGGATCGCATCTTCTCCGAGAACCGGATCGACGCCGTGGTGCATTGCGCGGCGAAGATCGTCGTGCCGGAGTCGGTGGAGGACCCGCTGGGCTACTACGACAACAACGTCGGCAAGACGGTCGAGCTGCTGAAGGCCGTCGAGCGCGGCGGGGTGAAGCGCTTCCTGTTCTCCTCGTCGGCATCGATCTACGCGCCCGACGAGAACTTCGTGGTCACCGAGGCCTCTCCGCTGCGGCCCGGATCGCCCTATGCCACGACGAAGTTCATGGTGGAGATGATCCTCAAGGACTTCACCGTCTCCTCCGACGTGGCGGTGCTCTCGCTGCGCTACTTCAACCCCATCGGCACCGACCCGAAGCTGCGCTCCGGGCAGCAGCTGGCCAAGCCGTCGCATGTGCTGGCGAAACTGCTGGAGGCGTGGGTCAACAAGGAGACCTTCACCGTCACCGGCGTCGACTGGCCCACCCGAGACGGCTCCGGCATCCGCGACTTCATCCATGTCTGGGACCTCGCCCAGGCCCACGTCGCGGCGCTGGAGCACTTCGACGAGGCCACCGCCGACGCTCCGTACCAGGTGTTCAACATCGGCACGGGCAACGGCGTGACCGTGAAGGAGCTGGCCGCGTCGTTCGAGGAGATCAGCGGCGACCCGCTGAACGTGCAGGACGGCCCGCCGCGTCCTGGCGATGTGGCCGGCGTCTACACCGTCTCGGAGAAGGCGAAGGACGTGCTGGGCTGGTCGGCTCGGCTGACCGAGACCGACGCCGTCCGCGACGCCATCGCCTGGCTGCCCAGGCGCAAGGAGATGCTCGGCTACTGACCCTACGCATCTATATACAGACGGCTCGGGGCCGGCGATTCGACATCGCCGGCCCCGAGCCGTTGGTGCGTGATGTGCGGTTCAGCCCTTGACCGCGCCGGAGGTGAGGCCTCGGACGAAGTAGCGCTGCAGCGCGAAGAACACGGCGAGCGGGAGCACCATCGAGATGAAGGCGCCCGCGGTGAGCAGGTGCCAGTTCTCGCCGCGCTGGCCGAGCATCTGGGACAGCGCGATGGTGAGCACCGCGTTGTCGCCCTGACCCAGGAAGATCAGCGCCACCAGCAGGTCGTTCCACACCCACAGGAACTGGAAGATCGCGAACGACGCCAGCGCGGGGGTGGACATGGGGATGATCAGCTTCCAGAAGGTCTGCCAATGGGTGGCGCCGTCGATCTCCGCGGACTCCACCACCGATTTCGGGAGGGACGCCATATAGTTCCGCAGGATATAGACGGCCAAAGGCATGCCGAAGCCGGCGTGGGCGAGCCACACGGTGGCGAAGGTGCCATTGATGCCGATCTGCTGGAAGATGATCGACAGCGGGACGAAGGACACCTGGTTGGGCACGACGAGCAGGCCGACGATGATGATGAACAGGACGTCGCGACCCCGGAACTCCATGAAGGTGAACACGTAGGCGGCGAACGCCGCGATCAGGATCGGGATGATCGTCGCCGGGACGGCCACCGTGATGGAGTTGATGAAGGCTCGCGCCATCGGGACGCTGCCCCGGGTGAGCACCTCGGCGTAGTTCTCGATGGTGATCTGGGTCGGGTTCGCGAAGACGTTCCACCAGCCGGAGGAGTTCGACTCGGTGCGCGGACGCAGCGAGGTGACGAACAGGCCGATGGTGGGGATGAGCCAGAGGAAGCACATGATGACCACGATGGTCTCGATGACCCAGAGGCCCTTCCCGGCGCCGACGGAGTGCGCCTTCTCCTCGCCGCGCTTGGCCTTCTTCTTGGAGGCCTGGGCGCTGGCGTTTGCGACGTTTGCTTCGGCGGTCATGAGTTGGCCTCCTGGATCCGGAACTGACGCACCTGGAAGACCAGGACGGGAATGATGGCGATGATCAGGATCACGACGATCGCCGAGGCGGTACCGGGATCACCGGCGCGGAACAACATGTTGTAGAACGCGTTGCCCAGCACGTTGGTGCGGAAGTTTCCGTTGGTCATGGCGAAGACGATGTCGAAGATCTTCATGACGCCGATGAGGACGGTGATGAAGACGGTGACGACGGTCGGCCAGGCTTGCGGGAAGATGATCCGGAAGAAGATCTGCCGCTCCGTCGCACCGTCGATGCGACCGGCCTCGATCGTGTCCTCGGGCACGCCCTTCAGCGCCGCGGAGAGCAGCACCATGGCGTAGCCCACCTGGGTCCAGATGTAGACCACCATCAGGAGGAAGGTGTTGAACCGGAACATGTCGATCTGCAGCCAGGTCTGCGGGGAGCCGCCGAACATGACCACGATCTGGTTGAGCAGGCCGATCTGCGGCTGGCCCTCGGGGCGCCAGGCGTAGACCAGGTTCCAGATGGTCGACGCGCCGACCATCGAGATCGCCATGGGAAGGAAGATGATCGACTTGGCGATCTTCTCCCGCTGCGGCTTCAGCTTGTCGACGAGGGTCGCGACGAGCAGGCCGCTCGCCACGATCGCCGCCGGGGCGACGAGGATCCAGAGCACGTTGTTGATCAGGGTGTTGAGGAAGTCGACGTCCCCGAAGAGCCGCCGGTAGTTGGCGAGTCCGACGAACTCCAGCAGTTGGCCGTTGCGGCCGCGCCGGAAGCTCGCCGCCACCGTCTCGAATGCCGGGTACAACAAGAACACGCCGATCGCCGCGAATGCGGGCAACAGCAGCGCGTAGGGCTTCAGGCGCTGCTCCCATTTGCGGGGGAGCAGTTCGCAGAGCTTGTTCAGCGTCCAGAAGATGACAATCGCTCCCAGAACACCGACGACGACGGCACCGACGGCCAGTCCGAGTCTCTCCATTTCGAATAAACCTCCTTGCTTCGTCGCTTCGTCTCTGCGGTGGCCCGGCCGGAGCCGGGCCACCGCCGGACGAATGCGACGTTAGGACCGAGTTGTTACTGGGCGGGCCACGCCGCGTCGATGTTGCGCAGCGTCGTGTCGAGGTCGGTGCGACCGGTGGTGAAGTCGACCATGCCGGTCCAGAAGGAGCCCGCACCCACGGCGCCGGGCATCTGGTCGGAACCGTCGAAGCGGAAGATGGTCGCGTCGTGGATCGAGGCGACGACGTCGCGCAGCACCTGGTTGGGGTAGTTCGCGCTGTCGAAGGTGGTCAGCGGGGACAGCCAGGCGCCGGTCTGGGCCTGCTCGACGCCGAAGGTGGGATCGGTGGTCATGAAGGACATGAGCTTCCGGACGTTGTCGTCGTTCGGGGTGAACGCCGCCGCCAGGTCGCCACCGCCGAGAACGGGGTGGTCGCCGTTGACGGTGGGGGTCATGAACATGCCGACCTGCTCGTCGAGCTTCGCGAAGATCTCATCGGGGAAGAAGCCCTGCTGGGTGACGAAGTTGCCCTGCTTGCCCAGGTAGCACTTGGGGTCGGCGTCGAACATCGGGTTCAGCGCGGTCGCGAAGCCCTGGGACGCCGCGTTGGCGATGCCGCCGAAGACGTTGCCGTCGGTCATCAGGAGCTCTTCGTAGATCGCGAACGACTCACGGATCT
>DAOLFC010000063.1:0-20637 GCA_035326505.1 Arachnia sp. | reverse complement strand
CCAGCCGGGACCGGAGCCAACTAACCGAGCCTCCACAAAACCCGGGGCGATTCAGGTCAAAATTCACCCGACGCCAGGGGGTCAATTTTCAGGCGGCGTTGACACGGCCGCGGCAAGGACGTGCCTGTCCTTCGGGTCGCATTCCATGCGGTGGACGAGCCTCTCATAGTCACCGACCAACGCCTCCGACCCGAATGCTTCGCGCATCATGGCGACACGCCGTGCGGCGTGCCCCGGATCGACTCCCACCTTCGGCAGATTCCGCTCCACCTCGTCGAGGATCTGGTCGGTCCACAGAGGCTGGAACAGCCGAGCCTCGGCAAGCCACAGCACCGTGGTGGCCAGCCTGATAGGTATCAGCACACACGCGTCGAGGACGACCGCCGGGCCTGTCATCGTGTCCGGATTATACGATCGGCAGGCGTGTCGTCGCCGATCTCCTGTGCCAGCTCGTGCAGCGCCTGCCTGCGCAGCACGGCGGTGGCCTCCCGGTAACGCGCCACCTCGGAGGCCGCGATGCGGCGATGCACCCCGCCGCCGGTGGCTACCAGATCGCCCTTGTCGACGAGCCGGACCACCGTCATCCGGCTGACCCCCAGCAACTCCGCGGCCTCTTGTGTGCTCAGCAACTCACCGGCCGGGAGAACAACAGCGCCCGGGCTGGTTTCCAGGATGTCCACCAGACGCAGGAAAGCGTCGACGGCCGCCCCCGAGGGCGACGCTGTCCCACGCGGAGCAGTGAGCGCATCGCCCAGCGCCTCGCGTAGTTGTTGCGCTTGCTCGTGTGCGATCGCTCCAGCCATGACCCCACTGTACCCGAAACGCTCAAAACACCCATCCGTTCCTTAGGGACGTCATCTCACTGACAAAGGGAGCGCACTTCACCCTTCGAGACGGCACCCGCCCGCCTTGTCGCACACCTCACGTCGAGCCGCATGGGCGGAGATCCCTCAGCTTGTTGCTTAACCCCTCTCAAGCGGCTTTTCTGGAACCGCACCGGGCTCAGCGCAGTTCCGACTGACGCACCCGCGCTGGTCCTCAGCGAAACCACAAACGGCAAGTCCTCCTCAAAGCTCCGGCAGATGCCGACGCCAGTACCCGGTCAGCAGCAAGGAAGCCTTACGGAAACCCACCTATAGGACATTTGCACATGGACTCGCATCAATCTTGGAGCGATCGTGAAGCAGTCGTAAGGGGTGTCTGTAACGGCAACCCACGGGCTCACCTCGGGGAAGCTCTCAACCTGGAGTGCGGTAACCTAGCAGGCATGAACAACGCGACCCGCCCAGGCACTGGGGACACAGCCGCCCCACGAGATCGGCCGCCACGGCGTGACCTTCTGGTCCCGATGCTCGAAGGTACTAGGCGCACCTTTGTACCGATACGTCGGGCATTCATTCAGAAGCCCCGTGGCACCCAGGGGAACCGCGGATCGGGTCTCGCACGTCTCGCTCGTGACAGTTTCGCGCTCGACGCCTATCTCCTCATCCACGCGCTCGCATCCAGCAGCGAGCCGTATATCGCGGCGTATCCAGCAGCGACATGGGTACAGCTCGTGCGGCTTGATGAAGCGGTGACGTTCGAAGCAGGGAAGTCCCGCTGGTCGAAGGTCGTCACCAAGCTCGTCTCACTTCACCTGATCGAGCGCGACCGCAAAGGCAATGCAATGCAGTACCGGCTTCTGCACGAAGCCAGCACCGGAGAGGAGTACAGACGACCCAA
Source organism: Arachnia sp. (assembly GCA_035326505.1). Classification (GTDB taxonomy): domain Bacteria; phylum Actinomycetota; class Actinomycetes; order Propionibacteriales; family Propionibacteriaceae; genus Arachnia. The sequence continues at coordinate 18,915 of DAOLFC010000063.1, read as the reverse complement.
GAAGGCTGAAGACGGCCACTGGCTGCGTCTACCGTACTCGTACTGGCTAGATGACTTTGATGCGGATCTCACCCATCCCGAGAAGCTGATGCTGCTGATCGCGCTCGACCAGCAGGACGATTTTATGTTGCCCCTGAATCAGTGCACCAACTGGTACGGGGTCTCAGAGTCCACGGCACGCCGAGGACTCCGCGGACTGGAAGGTCGGGATCTTCTGGCGAAGGCGAGCTCATTCGTTGCTTCACCCCGTTCACCCAGCGGTTGGGCAGAAGAGTTTCGCTACACCCTACAAGGACCGTTTTCGAAGAAGGCTGTGGACGAAGCGCAGGCAACGAACGGCGGAAGGGTTCGAATCAGAGAGGGAGGTGCATCATGAGCATCCTGTTCGTCGACGAGTCCAAGGTCAAGGGCTACACAATGGTCGCTGCCGTGGTCGTTCCCGGCGATGTGGCTCGTCTGCGTCGTGATGTGCGATCGCTGGTTCTACCCGGGCAGCGACGAATCCACTTCACCAAGGAGCGGCCTGAACGCAAGCGGCTGATCCTTTCGCGACTCACCTCGTTCGGCGCCCAAGCACATGTGTTTCACTGCGCGACAAAGAGCCAGGTTCGCGGTCGTGAGGCCTGCCTCACCGGGATCGTCGCCCACGCTGCGCAGCACGGGCACACCAAAATCGTGATCGAGCGTGATGAATCCGTCGAGAGGTCCGACCGTCAGATCCTCTTCCGTGAGGTAAGGCGGCAGGGGCTCGGTGACGCGCTCAGCTATGCTCTTGAGGCCCCGCATAACGAGCCGCTTCTGTGGGTAGCCGACGCGATCGCGTGGAGCTACACCAAAGGCGGAGAATGGACACATCGTGTCGATCCGATGATCTCGGGGATCACCAAGCTCGTGGCATAAAGCGCGAAGCCCGGCTCACCGACCGTCCGGAAGGCTGCCGAGCTCACTTCGCACCGCTACTGCAATGCGCTACACATCATTCTAGCTCAGCGAGGCAGCCGAGGCCATCCTTCGTACCTGATCGTGACACCAGCGTTGTGCGCGGCGCTACCCCAGTTGGGCGGCGATGGCGGCGAAGTCCTCGACGGACAGCGACTCCCCGCGCGACGTAGGGTCCAGGCCCGCGGCATGGATCGCGTCGGAGGCGGCCGTCGCGGAGCCGAACAGGCCGGATAGCGCCGAGCGGAGCATCTTGCGGCGCTGGGAGAAAGCAGCGTCGATCACGGTGAAGGTCTTGCGCCGGTCGCCGGGGGGTGGGTCGCGGCGCTCGATGCGCACCAAGCCAGAATCGACGTTCGGCACCGGCCAGAACACCTTCGGCGGCACCGTGCCGACGCGGGAGGCCGACGCGTACCAGGCCATCTTGGCCGACGGCACGCCGTAGCTCTTGCTGCCGGGGGCGGCCACCAGCCGGTCGGCCACCTCCAGCTGCACCATCACCAAGCCGCGCCGCCAGCCGTCGAACAACTCCAGCAGCCGCAGCAGCACGGGGACGGAGACGTTGTAGGGCAGGTTGGCCACCACCGCCGTCGGCGCGGGGCCGGGGAGCGTGTCCACCTGGAGGGCGTCAGCCGCGACGACGCGCAGCCGCTCCGTCGCGTCGTCGCCGAGGCGCTCGCGCGTGGTCTGCGGCAGTCGCCCGGCCAGCCGCTCGTCGATCTCGATGGCCGTCACCGACGCGCCGGTCTCCAGCAGGCCCAGGGTGAGCGAACCCAGCCCCGGACCGATCTCCAGCACCACGTCGTCAGCCGTAACGTCGGCGAGAGCGACAATGCGCCGTACGGTGTTGGCGTCGTGGACGAAGTTCTGGCCGCGTTGCTTGGTAGGCCGAAGGTCGAGTTCAGCCGCAATCCGCCGTATGGAGGAGGGGTCGAGAAGGCCGGTGTCCGTCACGTCAGCTCTCCCCCTTCAACATCGACGCCAGCGTTTTGGTGCGGACGCCAGCGCTAGTGCAATCCGCCAGCCGTATACGGCTGGCGGATTGCATTAAGCCAGGCGTCGAGGTCAGAGGGCTGGCGTCGAGCAGGAACGCTGGCGTCGACGCGGTGGGGCGGAGGGGGGTCATCGGGTGCCCCACTGACCGCCGTAGGCGGCGAAGGTGTTGACGGTGAGCTGGTCGCAGAAATCAGCCAGGTCGGCGTCGAGGAGGTCGGCCAGGAAGCGGACGGTGTGCGGCAGCAGGTAGGGGGCGTTGGGGCGGCCGCGCGCCGGCTTCGGCGTGAGGTACGGCGCATCCGTCTCGACGAGCAGCCGGTCCGCGGGCACGGCCAGGGCCGCCTCCCGCAGGTTCGGCGCCGACGGGTAGGTGGTGACGCCGGGGAAGCTCAGCCAGGCGCCGCGCTCGACGCAGCGCAGGGCGAAGTCGGCGTCGCCGGAGAAGCAGTGCATGACGAAGCGCTCCGGCGCGCCCTCGTCGTCGAGCACCCGCAGGATGTCGTCGTGGGCGTCGCGGTCGTGGACCACCAGCGTCTTGCCGGTCGCCTTCGCCCAGCCGATGTGCGCGCGGAAGGAGACCTCCTGGGCCGCGCGCGCCTCGGGCTCGCGGGTGCGGTAGTAGTCGAGCCCGGTCTCGCCGACGGCCCGCACCCCGGGCGACGGGACCAGCGCCTCGATGGCGGCCAGGTCGGCCTCCAACGCGCTCGACCCCCCGGCCAGGAAGCGCCGGGCCGCGTCGTTGGGGTGCATCGCGACGGCGGCCACCACCTCGGGCCGGGCCTCGGCCAGCGCGACGGCGTAGCGCGACGACGCCACGTCGCACCCCACCTGGACGATGCGGGAGACCCCCACCGCGGCGGCCGCGCGCAGCGAGAGGTCCACGTCGAGCCGGGAGAACCGCGTGGTCTCGTCGGCGTGCGTGTGGTTGTCGATCACGGCCCGCGGCAGCGGCTCGGGCAGACCCGGCAGGCCGAGGGCCTCCAGGTCCTGGGCGATGGTGGTCACGGGGCCCCGTCCTTGTCCTTCAGCGCAGCCTGGTACAGCTGCTTGCGGTTGGCGCCGGTCATGGCCGCGACCTCGCTCACCGCAGCCGACAGTCTCTCACCCTCGGCCATCCGGCGCCGAACCAGCTCCAGCGCGTCCTCCGGCGACGCGACGGCGGCCTCGGCCCCGGCGATCACCACGGTCACCTCGCCGCGCACCCCGTCCTCGCACCAGGCGACCAGTTCGTCGAGCGTGCCGCGGACCACTTCCTCGTGCGGCTTGGTCAGCTCGCGGCAGATCACGCCCTGGCGGTCGCCGCCCAGCGCGCCGGCAGCGTCGGAGAGGAACTCGGCCAGGCGATGCGGGGCCTCGAAGAACACCATGGTGCGCTCCTCCGCCGCCAACGCGTCGAGCCGCCGGCGGCGCTCCCCCGTCTTGCGGGGCAGGAAGCCCTCGAAGCAGAACCGGTCGACCTTCAAGCCCGAGACGGCCAGCGCGGTGAGCACCGCCGACGGGCCGGGCACCGCGGTGACCCGCAGCCCCCGCTCGATGCAGGCCCGCACGGCCAGGTAGCCGGGGTCGGAGACCAACGGCATGCCCGCGTCGGTGGCGATCACGACGCGCTGCCCCGCGTCGACGGCGGCCACCAGCTCGGCGGTGCGAGCGTCCTCGTTGCCCTCGAAGTAGGACACGATCCGCCCCTCGGCCCGGATGCCCAGCCGGCGCAGCAGCGTCGTGAACTTCCGGGTGTCCTCCGCCGCGATCAGGTCGGCCCCGGACAGAACCGCGCGCAGCCGCTCGCTGGCGTCGGTGCTCGATCCGATGGGGGTGGCCGCCAGGATCAGGGCGCCGCCGGGGGGAAGGTCCATGCCGCCCACTCTAGGGGCCCACTCAGGGGTCGCCATGCACAAATCTCGCTATGTCCCGAGGCCTTCCGTATATAGCGAGGCCTCGGGACATAGCGAGATCTATGCACGAGACAGGCGACCTGGGCGGCGTGAGGCCCACGAGGCGACCGCGCTCGGCCGAAATCTGGGGGACGCCCAACCCGCGCAACGGGTTGGGAGACACGCCCTAGACTGGCGAGGTGCCGACCACGATCCAAGCCCTCGACGACGGGCGCATGACCGATCGACGGGCGGGCTGGATCGTCACGCTGTCGATCACCGCGCTCGCCTTCCTGCTCAGGCTGCGTCACCTCGGCATCCCGAACCAGCTGATGTTCGACGAGACCTACTACGCCAAGGACGCCTGGGGCATCCTGCTGTCGGGCTACGAACGCGAATGGGCGGAGGGCGCCAACGACCAGATCGTGCAAGGCGACCTCTCCGGACTCCTGGACACCGCCGACTACGTCGTCCACCCGCCGCTGGGGAAGCTGCTGATCGCGGCCGGCGAATGGGCCTTCGGGATGAACTCCTTCGGCTGGCGGTTCGCGTCGCTGGTCTTCGGCACGCTGCTGGTCTTCTTCGTCATCCGGCTGGCCCGCCGACTGTCGCGCTCGACGCTGGTGGGCGGCATCGCCGGGGTGCTGCTCACCTTCGACGGGCTCGCCTTCGTGATGAGCCGGATCGCGCTGCTCGACATCTTCCAGGCCACCTTCGCCGTCGCCGCGGTCTCGGCACTGCTGGCCGACCGCGACTGGTTCCGCCACAAACTCGCCGACCACCTCAGAGCGACGAGGCAACCGGACCTGGGCGGCGCCTTCGGCCCGCTCCTGCTCTGGCGGCCCTGGCGCGTGCTGGCCGGGGTGCTGCTGGGCGCCTCCTGCGCGGTGAAGTGGAATTCCGTCTATCTCCTGGCGGCCATGGGCATCCTGGTGGTGTTCTGGGACCTCGGCGCCCGTCGGCTCGCCGGAGCCCGCCATCCCTGGCGGTCGCTGCTGATCGACGCCCCGGCCGCCTTCGTGCAGTTGGTGGTGGTCGCGGTGCCGGTCTACGTCGCGTCGTGGTTCCGCTGGCTGCAGACCTCCGGCGGCTACTACCGCCAGTGGGGCGTCGAGAATCCCGACGATTCCGTCGTCAAAGCCCTCGGCCCCGCGCTCGGCGCCCTCTGGAAATATCACCGCTCCGCCTACGAGTTCCACACCGGCGACGGGATGATGGTCGACGCGACGCACACCTACGAGGCGCACCCCGCGGGCTGGCTGCTGATGCTGCGAACCACCGGCATCGCCGCCGAGAACGGCATCGAACCCGGCCAGCAAGGCTGCGAGGCCGTCGGCACCACCTGCCTGCGCGTGGTCTCCGGCATGGGCACCCCCCTGCTGTGGTGGGCGGCCGCCGCGGCCATCGTCTTCGCCCTGTACCTGTGGATCGCCAAGGGCGACTGGCGCTACGGCCTGCCGCTGGTCGCCATCGGCGCCACCTGGCTGCCCTGGTTCCAGTACGCCGGTCGCCCGCTGTTCTTCTTCTACACGATCATGATCATCCCCTTCAGCGTCATCGTCCTCGCGCTGGTGCTGGGGCGCATCCTCGGTCCCGCCCACCATCCCCGACGACGGGTGCGCGCGATGATCGTCGGCTCGGTGGTGGGTCTGGTGATCCTGAACTTCGCCTTCATCTATCCGGTGCTGACCCATGCCCTGATGACCCGAACCGCCTGGATGATGCGGATGTGGTTGGGCACCTGGATCTAGGGCCTGGGGCTTGAAAGGAGCGTCACACCCTGTGAGCGTCACCCCGGAGCGTCGGAGAGGAGCGTCATAGAGGTCTACGACAGGCCGAGGCGCTTCAGCATCCGGTGGCCGGCCTTGCGGGACTGGGCGCGCATCCGGGAGGTGAGCGGCAGGGGGCGGCCGGCGTCGCGCCAGCCGATCAGGCTCTGGGCCAGGTAGGTGCCGCTGGCGGTGCCGTTCATCAACTCGCCGCGACCGTTCCCGCGGGCGTAGTAGCCACCGGGAATGGCGGAGGCACCGACGACGGGGCGGCCGTGATCGCTGGGGTCGATGGCGAGCCGGCCGACCTTGTCGACGACCCAGTCCTGTTCCTTCACCCACGCCACCAGCGCGGTGGTGGCGGCGTCGATGGCCGACAGCGTCGCCTTCTGGCCGAGCACCAGATGCTGCGCCCCATCCGGCCGGACCATCCAGGCCTGGCCGCTGCCCCCGATGAGCTGGACCTCCTCAAGGGGTTCCCTGGGGGTGCAGCGCACCATCGGCACCCATTGCGCGGGGCCGATCCGCGCCGCGCGCCCCCAGGGGCTGATGCCCAGCGTGTCGACGACGACGGCACCGGAGGCGACGCGGAGGTCGCTGGCCCAGGCGATGTTGTCGCGGTAGAGCACATCGGTGTGCCCCTCGCGCCGACGTACGTGAGTGACGGTCACGCCATGCGCCGCCTTGGCCCCGGCCTCCCTGGCCTGGGCGAGGAGCAGCGCCGCGTATCCGACGGGGTCCAGGAGCAGAGCTCCCGTGACCATCGCGGCGCCGAGCGACCCGCCCGCCGTGAGGGAGCATTCGGCCCCCTCGTCCTCGAACCAGGACAGGATCTCCTGGAAGTCGAGTGCCTCGGTGCCGGTGGTGTCCACCAGCACGCGCTCGTCCGGCTCCTGGCCGGCCTGGGCCAGCACCTTGCGGATCTGGGCCATGCCCTCGAGGTTGCGCCGGATATGCTCGCGGGCCGCGTCGCCTCCGTACGCGGCGCCCATGTTGGCCACCGTCGAGACGTGGCCGCAGGCGGCGACGCCATGGCCGATGCCGGCGCTGCGCAGTTCGAGGTTGGGGTCGAGGACGAGGGCGTCGAATCCCGCCCTGGCCAGGATTCTGGCCGAGGTGAGGCCGGCGATCGTCGCTCCTAGAATCACCACATCGTGCGCCATGGGCCAAGTCTACCGGTCCTGCGCGCCAGTGTTCTGCGTCGGAGGTTCGTTGGCGGTCCTTCGCTCAGCGCCATTTTCCGCGCCCCGGAGCGCAGATGGTCAGGGGGACGCCCTATCATTCCCGCTGACGAAAGAAGGACTCACATGCCTCGCTGGACACTGCACAACAACGGCATCCTCGAACCGGGAGCCGTGGTCACACCGACGGAGCGGCTGGGCTGGGGGCGCACCGTCGGCCTCGGCGCCCAGCACGTCTTCGCCATGTTCGGCGCCACCTTCGTCTTCCCGCTGCTGATGGGCTTGAACCCGCAGCTGGCGGTGATGATGTCGGGCTTCGCGACGCTGGTGTTCCTCACCGTCGTCAAGCACCGGGTGCCGAGCTACGTCGGCTCGTCGGCCTCCTTCGTCGGCGTGGCCACCGCGATCTACGCCGCGGGCGGCAACCCCGCCGATCTCACGGGCGCGTTGTTCGTCGTCGGTCTCACCCTGTTCATGGTGGGCCTGATCATCCACTTCGCGGGCGCACGGGTCATCCACCGCGCCCTGCCACCCGTGGTGACCGGCGCCGTCGTGATGCTGATCGGCTTCAACCTGGCGCCGGTGGTCGCGGGCGTGTACTGGCCCGTCGATCCCTGGCTGGCGTTCACGGTGATGCTGATCGTGATCGCGCTGTCGGTGGGGCTGCGCGGCTTCCTCGGCCGGATCGCCATCTTCCTCTCCCTGGTGATCGGCTACGTGCTCAGCTGGATCCTCGACGTGGCGCTGGGTCCGCTGGAGAGCGGCAGTCCGCGCGTCGACTGGTCGGCCGTCGACGCCGCGCCCTGGCTGGGCCTGCCCCCGCTCACCGACCTGGACACCTGGGCGTTCGGCGCGCCCGGCAACGTCGTCGGGCTGCACCTGCCCGCCTTCCACTGGACCTTCGTCGTGATGGCCCTGCCCGTGGTGATCGCGCTGATCGCCGAGAACACCGGCCACGTCAAGGCCGTCGCCGAGATGACGGGCGAGAACCTCGACGGCTACATGGGTCGGGCCATCGCCGCCGACGGCGTCGGCTCGATGCTCGCCACCGCCACCGGGGCCGGCCCCACCACCACCTATGCCGAGAACATCGGCGTGATGGCGGCCTCCCGCGTCTACTCGACGGCGGCCTACGTCGTCGCGTCCCTGGTGGCCATCCTGTTCGGTCTCTCGCCGAAGTTCGGCGCGGTCATCTCCGCCACCCCGGCGGCGGTGCTGGGCGGCATCACCGTCGTGCTCTACGGCATGATCGGCCTGCTCGGCGCGAAGATCTGGAAGGAGAACAACGTCGACCTGGGCAACCCGATCAACCTGATCCCGGCCTCAGCCGGCATCATCATCGGCGTCGGCAACGTGACCCTGCCCTTCGGAGAGAACTTCGAGCTGGGCGGCATCGCCCTGGGCACCATCGTGACCATCGCGGTGTATCACATCGCGCGGGCGATCGCCCCGGAGCAACTGCGCCGCGAGGCCGACGGCGCGGCCCTCATCTACGACGCCCCCGGCATCTACAAGGAGGACGACGACGAACGGTAGGAGCCACTTCGGACGGCGACGCGACGCACGGCCGCCCGCGTGAGTATCCTCACGCGGGTGAGCGAGTTTCCGGACCTGTCCGACGCCTTCCGCGAATCGATGGCCCGCGTGCCGGCGCCGGTGACCGTCATCACCACGTCCATCGACGGTGTGGCCTACGGCGTGACGGTGTCGGCCTTCGCCTCGCTGTCGGTGGATCCGCCGATGGTGTTCTTCGCCCTGGACAACCGCGGCTCGATGGTGGATCACCTGCGACGCGCGGGCCGGGCCGGCGTGAACCTGCTGGGCGCCGGACAGGCGCCCGCGGCCATCGCGTTCGCCCGCAAGGACCTGCCCGACCGTTTCTCCGGCGTCGATTGGGCGTTCGATCACGACCTGCCCCGGCTGTCCGGCATCGCCGCCTGGCTGCGCTGCGACCGCCTGGAGTTCACCCCCGGTGGCGACCACACCATCGTCCTCGCCACCATCTCCGCCGCCGAGCCTCTCGGCGACGTCTCGCTGTCGTATCACCTGCGCCGGTTCCAGGACATCACGCCCACAGGCAGCTCGTCGCGTTCCTAGATGAATGAGTCCAAGGGTTTCGATGCACCAGGATGGGCTCTCAGCACGTCACAGACCCGCCGGTTTCCCACGCCCCCGGCGGCGGGCTCAAGGGATGGTTTTCCCTATAGCCATCCCACCCGGCCGTCGCTTACTATTTGCGAGGTCTTTCACGCCGCACTCGTACCCCTCAGGCGGCGGGATCACGGTTCGAAGGAGCGCAATGCCACGCACAATCTCGGAGCGACAGTGAGCGGGCCCGCGGAAGGAGCGGAGGCCGGCGTGGCTGTCGCCCGAGCCGCCGCCCCCGCTGCCGGAATCACACCGCCCGTCGCCGTCCCCGCCCCGTCCGCCCTCACCCCCATGCTGCGAGTGCTGATCGGCCTCGCGGCCGCCGTCGTCATCCTGGCCGGCATGTCGCTGGGAGCCAGTCTCATCGGGCCGCTCGCGATCGCCGCGGTGATCGTGATCGTCTGCAACCCGGTGCGGATCCCCCTCGAACGCCGCGGCTGGCCGAGCTGGGTGGTCACGACGGCGGTGATCGTCCTCTCCTGGTCGGTGCTGATCGTCCTGGCACTGATGCTCGGCTACGCCGGATCCCGGTTCGCGAGCCTCATCGTGGACTACTACGACGAGATGTACGACGGGATCACGCGCATCATGACCTCCCTCACCGAGCTCGGCCTCGATGGGCAGGTCGCCGATGCGGCCGCCGCGATCTTCTCCCCCACCGCGATCCTCCAGGTCATCACGCAGCTCAGCGGAAACGTCCTGTCGCTGTTCTCCGCCCTCTTCTTCATCTTCGGATACGCGATCTTCATGGCTGCGGACGCCGGACGGTTCGGCCGGGCGGAGGAGCTGTACGGTCCCTCCGCCGGCGCGTCGACGAGGCGCGTCGCGAGCTTCAACACCGGGGTGCGCCGCTACTTCGTGGTCAACACCATCTTCGGCGTGATCGTGGCCGTCGTCGACGGGGCGGCGCTCTGGCTGCTCGGTGTGCCGGGGGCGGCGGTGTGGGCGATCCTGTCCTTCGTCACCAACTTCATCCCCAACATCGGGTTCATCCTCGGCCTCATCCCGCCCGCGCTGCTGGCGCTGCTCGTCGGCGGCTGGCCGCTCATGCTCGGCGTCGTGGCGATCTACATCGTGGCGAACGTGACGCTCCAGGTGCTCGTGCAGCCGAAGTTCGTCAGCGACGCGGTCAACCTCTCGCTGACGCTGAGCTTCTTCTCGGTCCTGTTCTGGAGCTTCATCATCGGCCCCGTCGGCGCGATCCTCTCCATCCCCCTCACCCTGCTCGTGCGGGCCCTCGTCCTGGAGGTGGATCCGAACACCCGCTGGCTGCGCTGGCTCTCGGGCGACGATGCGGCCGCCCCAGAGGCCTCCGGCGACCCCGCCCCCGCATCCCCGACACTCGAGACGAGCGCCCCATGACCGCCCCGCAGACCGGCATCAACTGGTACGCGCTCCCGGCGGACGAGGCGGCGGCCCGGCTCCAGGCCGACCCCGCCACCGGGCTGACCGGCGAAGACGTCACGCGGCGACGCGCGACCCACGGCCCCAACGAGCTGACCGCGGAGCCCCAGCCGTCGACCTGGGCCGTCTATCTGGGGCAGCTCAAGGACCCGATGAACATCATGCTGCTGGTGGTCGGCGTGGCGAGCTTCTTCATCGACCAGGCCCCGGTGGGCATCATGGTCAGCCTCCTGGTGGTGCTGAACACGGTGCTGGGCGGCAAGCAGGAGCTCAAGGCGCGCGCCAGCGTCGACGCCCTCGCCAAGATGCAGGTGCCCCAGGCGAAGGTGCTGCGCGACGGGCGCTCGGTGCAGCTGGCGGCGACCGAGCTGGTCCCCGGCGACATCGTGAGCGTCGAGGCCGGCGACCTGATCCCGGCGGACGGCCGGCTGCTGCGCACCGCGACCCTGGAGACCCAGGAGGCGGCCCTGACCGGCGAGAGCGCCCCCGTCTCGAAGGACTCCGCCGCGCTCGGCGGCGACGACGTCCCCCTCGGCGACCAGGCCAACATCGTCTTCCAGAACACCACCGTCACCCGGGGAACGGGCACCTTCGTCGTCACCGAGACCGGCATGAGCACCCAGATGGGGCGCATCGCGTCGATGCTCTCGGCCGTCGCGCCGGGGCGCTCGCCGCTCCAGCGCGAGCTCGACCAGCTGACGCGCGTCCTCGGCTGGATCGCCTGGTCGGCCGTCGCGGTGATCGTCGTGATCGGGCTGCTGCGGGGCCAGGAGGGCAGCGCGGTGCTGCTGCTCGGCATCTCCATGGCCGTGTCCGCGATCCCGACGGGCCTGCCGACGTTCGTCCAGGCGCTGCTCGCGCACGGCGCGAAGATGCTCGCCGACGCGAAGGCCATCGTGAAGTCCCTCACCGACGTCGAGACCCTCGGCGCGATCAGCGTGATCAACTCCGACAAGACCGGCACGCTGACCCGCAACGAGATGATGGTCCGCCAGCTCTACGCCGCCGGCGAGATGTACCGCGTGACCGGCGACGGCTACGCAAAGACCGGCCAGGTGCTCGGCGTCGCGGGGGCGCCGGTGCCCGCCTTCACCAATCTCGCGCTGGGCCTCTGCCTCGACAGCGACGCCACCGTCAGCGACGAGGGCGCCGTCGTCGGCGATCCCACCGAGGCCGCGCTGGTGGTGCTCGCCGCGAAGCTGGGCATCGACGCCGAGGAGACCCGGCGCGCCTACCCGCGCGTCGCCGAGGTGCCCTTCGACTCCGCCTACAAGTACATGGCCACGTTCCACCACCTGCCCGTCGGCGACGATCACGCGTTCGTCGAGCTCGTCAAGGGCGGGCCGGACGTGATCCTCGACCGCTGCACCCGCACCATCACCAGCGACGGCGCTCTGGCCCCCATCGACGACGTGCGCGACGACATCCTGGCCGCCAACCGCCACCTCTCCGAGCGGGGCCTGCGCGTGCTGGCGTTCGCCGTCCGGCGCCTCGACGGCGAGGAGGCCGCCGTCGGCGCCGACCCGCAGAGCTACGTCGACGACCTCGCCTTCGCAGGCATGGTCGGCATCATCGACCCCCTGCGTCCCGAAGCCGTCGACGCCGTCGCGACCGCGCACCGCGCGGGCATCGACGTGCGCATGATCACCGGCGACCATGCGGTCACCGGCGCGGCCATCGGCGCCGAGCTCGGCCTCGGGCCGGGCGCGATCAGCGGCCCCGAACTGGCGAAGCTCAGCGACGACGAACTCAGCGCCCGCCTGCCGGAGCTGCACGTCTTCGGCCGCGTCACGCCCGAGGACAAGCTGCGGCTGGCGCGCCTGATGCAGGAGGGCGGCGCGGTGGTCGCGATGACCGGCGACGCCGTCAACGACGCGGCCGCCCTGAAGCAGGCCGACATCGGCGTCGCCATGGGATCGGGCAGCGAGGTGACGAAGCAGGCCGCGAAGATGATCCTCACCGATGACAACTTCGGCACGCTGGTGACCGCCATCCGGCTGGGCCGCAGCATCTACGACAAGATCGTCAGCTACGTCCACTACCAGATGACCCAGCTGCTGTCGCTGGTGCTGCTGTTCCTCATCGCCTCCGTGGCGGGCATCGCGGGCGGCGCGCCGCTGACCCCGATGATGGTGCTGTTCATCAACTTCTTCATCAGCATCTTCCCCGTCATCGTCATCATGCGCGACCCGGCCCCCGACAACCTGATGGACCGCCCGCCGCGCGACCCGGCCGTCACGATCTCGAACCCGGCCGCGATTCGCCGCTGGCTCCTGCACGGGCTGGTCCTGTTCGCCGCCACGCTGCTGCCGTTCCTGCTGCCCGTCGCCTCCGGGCCGGACGGCCAGCTGCGCGCCGCGACGATGGCCTTCGTCGTCATGTCGCTGGGCACGATCGCGTCGGGCCTGGTCATGCGCCGCTCCACCACCTCCGGGCTGGCGAGCCCGGTGCTCGACGCCGTCGGCGTGCTGGCCATCCCCGTCGCCCTGACGTTGTTCGCCGTCGAGCTCCCGATCCTGCAGCAGCTGCTCGGCACCGTGTCGCTCGGCCAGGGGCAGTGGCTCACCGCGATCGGGCTCGCGCTCGTCCTGCCCGTCGTCGTCGAACTCGGAAAGCTCTCGAAGACAACCTCCGCGAGGTCATAGCATGGTGACGGCAGCGTCTGAGGACGAAGGGCCGTGAGGACGGAGGGAGGAACGTCGTGCTCCCCCGTCCCCTCACCGCCCTGGTGGGGCCCCCGGGGGTGGGCAAGACCCGCCTCGCGGTGGAGCTCGACAACTGCGAGCGTCTCCTGGGCGGCGTCGGGGGTCCAGATCGCCACCTGGACCCCCGACGTCGGAGACCTCACGCGCGACGAGCGGTGACCGCGTCCGGGAACGAGGCGACCAGACCGGCGAGGTCCATCGCCGCGGGCGCGAAGCCGGGGCGCGTTCCCAGGGTGCGGGCCTCCTGGAGCACCACCTGCTGGGCGCCCCGGCCGAGCAGGCCGTTGACCAGCTCGACCAGGTGCTCGCGGGTGTGGATCGCGGGGTCGACGGTGATCCGCACCTCGTGCGCCACGCCGCTCGACAGCACCAGGCTCAGCGACTCCCAGGCCTTCGGCGCGCTCGCCTCCACCCCGGTGACCGCCGTGTACCGGGAGGGCAGCGCCTTGACGTCCAAGCCCACCCAGTCCAGCAGCGGCAGCGCCTCGCCGAGCCGCCGCGGATAGACGCCCGCCGTGTGAATGCCCACGGCGAAGCCCCGTTCCCGCACCTCCCGCATCGCCGCGATCAGCCCCTCCTGCCGCGTCGGCTCTCCGCCGGAGAACACCACGGCGTCGAGCAGGCCGCGGCGTCGATCGAGAAAGGCCAGCACCGACTCCCACGAGACCTGCCCCGGCGTCGCCATGTCGAGCAGTTCGACGTTGTGGCAGTAGGTGCAGCGCCACGGGCAGCCCTGCAGGAACACCGTCGCGACGAGACGCCCCGGCCAGTCGCAGGTGGACAGCCGGCTGAGCCCGGCGATCGCCAGTTCCTGCGCGGTCGACCGCCGCGCGCCGGAGGACGCGGCCGCGGTCACGCGCCGACGGGCGTCAGCTCGGCCCGGGCCTCCAGGAACGGGGTGCGCTCGGCGTGCTCGCCCTTCTTGCCGATGTTGAACGACGAGGTGGGCCGGTGGTAGCCCATCACGCGCGTCCACACCTCGCACTCCTGCTCCACGCCGGCCGCCGCGCACGTCGGGCAGGCGGGCTGCTCGCCCGCCAGGTAGCCGTGCGACGGGCAGATCGAGAAGGTGGGCGTGACGGTGAGGTAGGGCAGCCGGAAGGTGCTGAGCGCGCGGCGCACCAGCTCGCGGCAGGCGTCGGCGTCGGAGATCCGCTCCGACATGTACAGGTGCAGCACCGTGCCGCCGGTGTACTTGCCCTGCAGCTCCTCCTGGCGCTCCAGCGCCTCGAAGGGGTCGTCGGTGAAGCCGACGGGCAGCTGCGAGGAGTTGGTGTAGTAGGGGTTGGCGTCGGTGCCGGCCTGCAGGATGCCGGGGAAGCGCTTGCGGTCCTCCTTGGCGAACCGGTAGGTGGTGCCCTCGGCGGGCGTGGCCTCCAGGTTGTACAGGTGGCCGGTGGCCTCCTGGAACTCCACCATCCGGGCGCGGACGTGGTCGAGGATCCGCACCGCCAGGGCGTGGCCGCGCTCGTCGGTGAGGTCGTAGGCGTCGCCGGTGAAGTTGCGCACCAGCTCGTTCATGCCGTTGACGCCGATGGTGGAGAAGTGGTTGCGCAGCGTGCCCAGATAGCGCTTCGTGTACGGGAAGAGTCCTTCGTCGATGTAGCGCTGGATCACCTTGCGTTTGACCTCCAGCGAGTCGCGGGCCAGCTCCAGCAGCCGGTCCAGCGCGATGATCAGGCCCGCCTCGTCGCCGGGGTGGGCGTGGCCGAGGCGCGCCAGGTTGACGGTGACGACGCCCAGCGAGCCCGTCTGCTCGGCCGAGCCGAACAGCCCGTTGCCGCGCTTGAGCAGCTCGCGCAGGTCGAGCTGGAGGCGGCAGCACATCGAGCGCACCATGTTCGGCTTCAGCTCGGAGTTCACGAAGTTCTGGAAGTAGGGCAGGCCGTACTTGGCGGTCATCTCGAACAGCGCATCGGCGTTGGGCGAGTCCCACGCGAAGTCGGGGGTGATGTTGTAGGTGGGGATGGGGAAGGTGAACACGCGGCCGCGATGGTCGCCCTCGGTCATCACCTGGATGTAGGCGCGGTTGATCATGTCCATCTCGGCCTGCAGCTCGCCGTAGGTGACGTCCATCTCCTCGCCGCCGATGACGGGCACCTCGTCGCGCAGGTCCTCGGGGCAGACCCAGTCGAAGGTGAGGTTGGTGAAGGGCGTCTGGGTGCCCCAGCGCGACGGGGTGTTCAGGTTGTAGATCAGCTCCTGGATGCTCTGCCGCACCTCCTCGTAGGTGAGCCCGTCCTTGCGGATGAACGGCGCCAGGTAGGTGTCGAACGAGCTGAACGCCTGCGCGCCGGCCCACTCGTTCTGCAGGCAGCCGAGGAAGTTGACCATCTGCCCGACGGCCGAGGTGAGGTGCTTCGGCGGCGTGGCGTCGACCTTTCCCGGCACCCCGTTCAGGCCCTCGACGAGCAGGGTCTTCAGCGACCAGCCCGCGCAGTAGCCGCTCAGCATGTCGAGGTCGTGGATGTGGAGGTCGCCGTCGCGGTGCGCCCGCCCGATCTCGGGCGAGTAGACGTGGGAGAGCCAGTAGTTGGCCGTCACCTTGCCCGCTGTGTTCAGGATCAGCCCGCCGAGCGAGTAGCCCTGGTTGGCGTTGGCGTTGATCCGCCAGTCGGAGCGGTCCAGGTACTCGGAGATCGAGTTGGCCACGTCGACCACGGCGTTCTTCGTCTCGCGCAACCGGGTGTGCTGCTCGCGGTAGACGATGTAGGCGCGGGCGGTGGCGGTGAAGCCCGAATCGATCAGCAGGTGCTCGACGGCGTCCTGGATCTCCTCGACGTGCGGGGGTGCCGCGCGCCGGGCCAGGCGGATGCCGACCTGGCGCGCCAGGAGGTGCGCCTCGACGCCGTCCAGCTCGCCGGTCGCCATGCCGGCCCTGGCGATGGCGGAGCGGATCCGCTCGACGTCGAAGGGGGCGGCGCTGCCGTCGCGCTTGACGACGGACGGGGGCGTGATGGTCTCGGACATGGGCACCTCTGCTCGTGATCGCTGGGGACAACTCGCGTCGTCATTGCTACATGTTGTGAGTGACACGCGTGCAACTCACAACATGTAGGTAGGACCAGGAGTGTAGCCCCTCTCCACGACGTTTTGTAGGAGGGGCTCGCGAAGCGGCCGGACCCGCCTGATACGCTCATGCCGAGCCGATCGTAGACCGGCTTTCGAGGCACCGGGGTTCGGATCCCGGCTCGAGCAGGGAAACGTGGTGAGAATCCACACTGTGCCGCAACTGTGATGCGCCGCGAGCGCTCAGTCAGACCGCCTGCTGTCTCGATTTCCTCGAGCAAGGAGCCAGGCCATGAGCCATGCGGCGACGTCTTCGCCGGTCACGTTCCCTCCTTGCCTCACGCGTAAGGAAACAACCGTGTCCGCATCACGCACACCCCTCGACCTCTCCCAGACCGGGGACAGCCATGTTTGAGCTGCTCGCCGAGCACCCCTTGCTGCTCCTCGCGGTCATCCTCTTCCTCGGCTCCCTCCTGGGCCAGGTGCGCATCGCCGGCGCGTCCCTCGGCCCGGCGGCCGTCCTCTTCGTCGCCGTCGGACTCACTGCCTGGGGCGTGGCCCACGGCGCGGAGCTCATGGTTCCCGAGATCATCGGCACCTTCGGTCTGGTCCTGTTCACCTTCATGGTGGGCATCATCTCCGGCCCCAACTTCTTCGGCTCCCTCAAGCGCGGCTGGCCGGTGATGCTGAGCACGCTGGGGGCCCTGATCGTCGCGGCGATCGTCGCCGGGATCGGCGGGCGTCTGCTGGGCCTGGAGACCCCGGTGATCGCCGGCACCTTCGCCGGCGCGCTGACCAATACGCCGGCCCTGGCGGCCGCCGGCCAGGCCGCGGGGGGCGCGGACCTGCCCGCCGTCGGCTACTCCATCAGCTACCTGTGGGGCGTGATCGGCATGATGCTGGCCGCCGCCTGGGTGCTGCGCAGGGCGGACAAGGACGCGGACACGGTGACGGCGGCCCCCCTCGAGCAGACCACCATCCGGGTCGACGTGGGCGAGAACGTCTCCGTGGCCGACCTCCTCGCCCGGCACCCGGGCGCGGTCAACGTCACCCGCGTGCAGCACGACGAGTCGCTGACCGTCCTCGCGGAGCCCGACGAGATGCTCATCGCCGGCGACCGGATCAGCGTCGTCGGCCCCCGCGACGCCCTCGCGTCGCTGACGAAGGAACTCGGCCACACGTCGTCGGTGGACATCATCAACGACCGCACCCACCTGGACTTCGTCCGGGTCACCCTGTCCGCGCCCCAACTCGCCGGGCTCACCGTGGCCGAGCTGGAGCTGACGGAGCGCTTCGGCGCGCAGGTCTCGCGCGTCCGGCGCGGCGACGTCGACATGATCGCCACCGACGACTTCCCCGTGCAGATGGGCGACCGGCTGCGGGTCGTCGGGCCCCGCGAGAGGATGAAGGAGATCCGTTCCTACCTCGGCGACTCCGAGCGCGGCTTCTCCGACATCAACCCCATCAGCCTGGCGCTCGGCCTGCTGCTCGGCGTCGCCATCGGAATGATCCCGCTGCCGCTGCCGATGGGCACCTTCACCATCGGCTCCGCGGCCGGCACGCTCATCATGGGCCTCGTCTTCGGCCGGGTCGGCCGGATCGGCCCCGTGCCAGTGTCGATGTCCACCTCGGCGGCCCACTCGCTCTCCGGCCTGGGGATGCTGGTCTTCCTCGCCTTCGCCGGCACCCGCGCCGGCACGCTCTTCGTCGACGCGATCACCTCCAGCCTGGGGTGGAAGGTCGCCCTGCTCGGTCTCGTCGTCACGGCGGTGGGCGCGGTGTCGCTGATCGCCGCCGCCCGGTTCTTCCACCGCACCAACTGGGTGCAGCTCTCCGGACAGCTCGGCGGGGCGCAGACCCAACCCGCGGTGCTGGCCCTCGCCAACACCCGCACAGGCTTCGACATCCGGGTCTCGCTGGGCTACGCCCTGGTCTATCCGGTGGCGATGGTCGGCAAGATCCTGCTCGCCCAGCTGCTGGTCCTCTTCGGCTGACGCCGCCCCCGCCGTCCCCCTCACCATAAGGAGAACCCATGTTCCGCAAGATCCTGGTGGCCAACCGCGGCGAGATCGCCGTGCGCGCCTTCCGGGCCGCCACCGAGCTGGGGGTGAGCACCGTCGCGGTGTTCCCCCATGAAGACCGCTACGCCGAGTACCGGCTGAAGGCCGACGAATCCTACGAGATCGGCGAGCGCGGCCGGCCCGTGCGCGCCTACCTCGACATCGAGGGCATCATCGCCGCCGCCAAGGACTCCGGCGCCGACGCGATCTACCCCGGCTACGGCTTCCTCTCGGAGAACCCGGAGCTCGCCGGCGCCTGCCGCGACGCGGGCATCGCCTTCATCGGTCCCCGCAAGGAGGTGCTGGAGCTCACCGGCAACAAGGCCCGGGCGATCGCCGCCGCGAAGGAGGCGGGCCTGCCCACCCTGCACAGCAGCGACCCCACCGAGGACGTCGAAACCCTGCTGGAAGCGGCGGCCGGGTTCGGCTTCCCGCTGTTCGTCAAGGCCGTCAGCGGCGGAGGCGGACGCGGGATGCGGCGCGTGGACCACCCCGCGGCGCTCGAGGCGGCCCTGCGGGAGGCGCAGCGCGAGGCGGCCTCCGCCTTCGGCGACGCCCGGATGTACCTGGAGCAGGCGGTGCGGCGGCCACGCCACATCGAGGTGCAGATCCTGGCCGACGGCACAGGAGAGGTCATCCACCTCTACGAGCGCGACTGCTCCGTGCAGCGCCGCCACCAGAAGGTGGTCGAGATCGCGCCGGCCCCCAACCTCGACCCCAAGCTGCGGCAGCGGATCTGCGACGATGCCGTGCGCTTCGCCCGGCACATCGGCTACACCAACGCCGGCACCGTCGAGTTCCTGCTCGGCGAGGACGGACGCTACGTCTTCATC
>DAOLFC010000062.1:0-20739 GCA_035326505.1 Arachnia sp. | reverse complement strand
TGGGCGGCCCTGACGCCCCCCACACCCACTCGCGGACCCCACCCTCCACACCACTCGCCGTACCGGCGCGCGTTCCGCAGTGCGCTCCTTACGGCGCTTCGCGCGTGTTACGCGTCCTGACGCCCACCCCGACGAAGGCCGAGAGCAGACGAGCTCGCTCGTCTGCCGAGGCCAAGGAAGGGGTTGACGCGCGGAGCGCTATCACCACACCCACTCGCGGACCCCACCCTCCACACCACTAGGTCGTACCGGCGCGCGTCGCGCCGTGCGCTCCTTGAGGACCGAGGAACCCCATTTACGCTCCTTGAGGGGGCACCCCGGAGGCGTCGGCTTCCGCTCTCAGGTCGGCCAGCCAGACCGGGGCTCCGGTCGCAGCCGAGCGCACGCAGGCCTCGGCCAGGAGAAGGGCCTCGAGCGCCTCGGCGGGGGGGCAGGCCGTCGACGGGGTGCCGTCGAGGCTTCCGACAACATCGACACCCCCGACAATGTCGAGACCCTCGATCACGTCGAGGCTCTCGATCACATCAAGAAAGTGTGCCAGCTCGGCGACGTAGGCGTCCTCGAAGCGCTCGTGGTAGACCAGGTAAGGGGGCTTCTGCCTCCAAGACAGGTCCTCCTCCGCGGTGACCAGCGGCGCGCGGTCGTCGAGGCCGACGAAGCGCCCGCCCTCCGATCCGTGCAGTTCCAACCGCACGTCGTGGCCGGCCCCGTTGTTGCGGCTGGCGCTCACCACGGCGATCATGCCGTCGTCGTAGGTCACCAGGCAGCTGCCCGAGTCGACGTCGCCGTGCTCGCCGAAGTACGGCTCCCCCCGATTGGAGCCGACGGCGTACACGCTCACCGCCTCCCGACCGGTGAGCCAGCGGATCGCGTCGAAGTCGTGACTGGAGCAATCCCTGAACAGGCCGCCCGAGGTGGGGACGTAGGCGGCGGAGGGCGGCCGGTGGTCGAAGGTGGTGGCGCGCAGCGTGTGGACGAACCCCAGCCGGCCCGACGCGTAGGCCTCCTTGGCACGGGTGTAGCCCGCATCGAAGCGGCGCTGGAAGCCGATCTGCACCGGCACCTCGGGCACCCGCGCGGCATGCGCGACGACCTCCCGCGTGGTGGCGAGGTCCAGCGCGATGGGCTTCTCGCAGAACACCGGCAGCCTCGCGTCGAGGGCGCGGTGGAGCAGCTCGGCGTGCCGCGAGGTCTTCGCGGTGACGACCACGCCGTCGAGGGCGGCATCGAAGGCCTCCTCGACGGTGATCGCCCTGGCCTTGCCGAGTCTGCCGGCCAGCTCCTCGGCGCGGCCGTCGACGAAGTCGGCGACGAGCAGTTCGGTGACCCGGGGCATCGCGTCGAGGCGCGCGGCGTGCGCGGCGCCGATGATGCCGGAGCCGATGAGTGAGATCCGCATGTCGGTGGTGTCCTTCTCAGTAGTCGATCGGCTCGCTGCGACCGGTATGGAAGCTCTTCGTCGCGGCCTCCGCGATGGCCTGCGCCTTCAGCCCATCGGAGAGCGACGGTGCGATGGGCTCGCCGGTCTCCAGGAGTTGCACGAAGTGGTCCAGCGCTAGGGCGTAGGTGGGACGCATCCGGTCGAACCAGTCGGCGGGCATGCCGGACTGGACGGCCTCGCCGGCGCCGTATCGGGTGACCGCGCGCACGCGGTGCGGCATCGACTGCACCATGCCCGTCGACCCCAGCACCTCGAGCCGCTCGTCGTATCCGTAGCCGGTGCGCCGGTTGTTGTCGATCTGCACGAGGGCGCCGCCGGGCAGCTTCAGCACGCAGATGCAGGTATCGGTGTCGTCGTAGTCGGCCAGGCGCGGATCGGCCAGGGCGGAGCCCGTCGCGAACACCTCGACGGGGTCGGCGCCGGCCACCCACCGCGCCAGGTCGAAGAAATGCACCGTGTGGTCCCGGAACTGCCCGCCCGAGACCTTGATGTAGTCGAGCGGCGGCACGACGGGTCCGCGGCTGGTCAGCTGGATCACCTCGACGGCGCCGACCTGTCCGTCGTCGACGATTCGTTTCAGCTCCGCATGGTCCGGGTCGAAGCGACGGTTGAAGTTGACCATCACCTTGGCATCCTTCGCGTACTCGACCACCTCCCGGGCGCGCGCCATGGACAGATCGATGGGCTTCTCGCAGAGCGCGGCCACGCCCGCATCGACGGCCGCCCGGAGGTTGGCGGCATGGGTGTCGGTGGAGGACGCGATGAAGACCGCATCCACCCCGTCGAGGGCCTCCTCGACCGATCGTGCCGACCTGACCCCGTACCGGCCGGCGAGGGCGTCCGCGCGCTCGGTGGCGGCGTCGTACACCGAGACGAACTCGACATCGGGATTCCCGGCGAGGTTTCCGGCATGCACGGAACCGATGAATCCGGCGCCGAGGAGCGCGAAGCGTTGCATGGGCTGATTCCTCTACTTCTCTGGCTGTCGCGACGTTGCGGTCGGGCGAGCGCCGACGGCCGGTGGGGGCGACCGTCCGCGCTCGCCGGTGGGTGGTCAGGCGAGGGCGGCCAGCGCCTCGAAGGAGGCCTTCGCGTTGGCGACGGGGCCGCCGTCCGCCGGGGGCTCCTCGTCGAGCATGATGTCCTGCTCCAGCACCCAGTAGCCGTCGAAGCCCGCCTCGTCGAGCAGCTTCACGACGGCGGCGAAGTCGATGTCGCCCTGGCCGATGGGGGTGAACATGCCGGCCTTGATGCCCTCGCTCCAGGTGAGCTCGCCCGGCAGCAGCTTGTCGGTCATCGCCTTGTTCACGTCCTTGGCGTGGACGATGTCGACGCGCCCGGCGTAGGTCCGCACCAGTTCGACGACATCAGCGCCGCCGGCGGTGAGGTGACCGGTGTCCAGGCACAGCCCGACGGTGGAGTTGTCGAGCACCCGCTCCACCTCGTCGACGTTCTGCACCATGGTTCCCCAGTGCGGGTGGATGCATGCGGTGACGCCCTGGGCGGCGCACACCTCGCGGATCCGGGAGAGGTTGGCGAACAGCGTCGCCCAGCCCTCCTCGTCGAGCTCGGGGCGGTCGTCGTAGCCGTCGCGGCCGGAGTCGGCGGCCAGGACCAGGAACTCGCCGCCGGCCACCTCGAAGGCCTTCAGCTCCTGCTCCACCTGCGGGATGGGGTCGAAACCGGGATCGTGCATCACGGCGAGGAAGAAGGCGCCGACGGGCTTCAACCCGAACCGGCCGACGACCTCGGCGCGCGCCTCGGCCTCGATCGGCAGCCAGCCCTGCGGCCCGAACTCGGTGGCGGTGAGGCCGATCTCCTTCATCTCACTGAGCACCCTCTCGGGGCTCATCTGGCAGCCCCATCCGGGGACCTCGCACACGCCCCAGCTGATGGGAGCACCGGCAATCTTCATGGACAGTCCTTCAGTTCCTGGTCCGACGACCAACCCGCGGCCCGGCGGGCCGTCACTGCCACCTATTGTACAGACAAATGGCCTTGCCGTTGTCGTCCCGGTCAGACCCGCGGCGCCGGCGGACCCCGGGTCTACCGCTCGGCCACCGGCCGCCCCTCTCGAGACGCGGACTCCCCAGGGCTCGTTCCTCGCCCGGTGAGTCCGCTCCTCAAGGAGCGCAGATGCTCAGTTCAGGTACTGGCGCTGGGCCGTCTTCTCGCCGACGTACCACTCGCGGGCCCGCTGGGTGGACTCGATCCGCGACACCTCGGAGATCGGCACATCCCACCAGCTGGAGCCGGGAGGGTTGGGGCCGTAGAGGTTGGTTTCGATGTGGATCAGCACGGCCACATCCGAGGCGACGGCCTCGGCGTAGGCGTCCTCGAACTCGTCGATGGTCTTCACCCGGATCACCCTGACGCCCCAGGACTCGGCGTTGGCCGCGATGTCGACGGACAACAACTCGCCGTCGGCCCGGTGCCCGTCGGAGCTGTGCCCGTCGAAGCTGTGCGCCGCGGCCTTGCGGTAGCGGGTGCCGAAGCGCTGGGAGCCGTGCGACTCCGACAGCGCGCCGATCGACGCGAAGCCGTAGTTCTGCAGCAGCACGAAGATGACCTTGACGCCCTCCTGGACGATGGTGGCCAGCTCCATCGGCAGCATCTGGTAGGTGCCGTCGCCGACGATCGCAACCACCTCGGAATCCGGCAGCGCCAGCTTGACGCCCAGCGCGGCGGGGATCTCGTAGCCCATCGTCGAGAAGGCGTACTCGACGTGGTACTGCACCGGGGTCTTGGCCTGCCACAGGCACTGCAGGTCACCGGGCATCGAGCCGGCGGCGTTGATCACCACGTCGTCGTCACCCATCAGGCGGTTCAGCGACCCGAACACCTCGATCTGGGCGGGCAGCTCGTGACGGGTGGTGTAGCAGGCCTCGGTGGCCGCGGCCCACTCCTCGCGGAGCTCCGCGATCTGCTCGGTGTACGACGAGTTCACGCGGTAGTCGGACAGCGCGGCGGTCAGCGCGACGAGCGCCTCGCGGGCGTCGGCGACGACCATCTCGGCGGCGTTCTTGGCCGCGTCGAAGGCGGCGACGTTGATGTTGACGAACCTCACGTCCGGGTTCTTGAACTGGGTGTGCGACGCCGTGGTGAAGTCGGAGTAGCGCGTGCCGATGCCGATCACGACATCCGCGGCCTCCGCCAGCACGTTGGCCGACTTGGCGCCCGTCGAGCCCACACCGCCGACGGCGCAGGGGTGGTCGAAGTTGATCGCGCCCTTGCCCGCTTGGGTGTCGGAGACCGGGATGCCGGTGGCCGCCGCGAAGGCGCGCAGCTCCTCGGAGGCCAGCGAGTAGATGGTGCCGCCGCCGGAGACGATCAGCGGACGCTCGGCGCCGCGGATGATCTCGGCCGCGCGCTCGATCGCGATCGGCTCGGGGGCGGGACGACGGATGCGCCAGGTGCGCGGCGCGAAGAACGCGACGGGGAAGTCGTAGGCCTCGGCCTGCACGTCCTGCGGCATCGCGACGACGACGGCGCCTGTGTCGACGGGGTCGGTCAGCACCCGCATCGCGGCCATCAGCGACGAAACGAGCTGCTCGGGGCGCTCGATCCGGTCGAAGAACCGCGCGACGGGACGGAAGCAGTCGGTGGCGGCGGTGGTCAGCGACGCCGGGTCCTCGACCTGCTGCAGCACCGGGTCGGGGTGGCGGGTGGCGAACTGATCCGACGGGAACAGCAGCACCGGCAGGCGGTTGGTGGTGGCCAGCGCGGCACCAGTGACCATGTTCAGCGAGCCGGGGCCGATCGACGCGGTACACATGTAGGTCTGCTGGCGGTTGGTGGCCTTGGCGAAGGCCGCCGCCGCGTTGACCATGCCCTGCTCGTTGCGGGGCATGATGTAGGGCATCTCGCCGCCGTCGGGCTCGGGGTCGATCTCGTTCTGCAGCAGCGCCTGCCCGATCCCCGCCACGTTGCCGTGACCGAAGATGCCGAAGGCACCCGCGATCAGGCGCTTGGTCCCTCCGTCGGCCTCGACGAACTGGTTGACGAGGAAGCGGATGGTCGCCTGCCCGACGGTGAGGCGCACGGTTTCCGACATGTTCACTCCTGTGTTAAGCGGGGTTGAGGGGGGTCATGGGCAGGCGGGGGTCGACCTCTTGGGTGTTCCAGGTCTCCCGGAGCCAGGTGTAATCGGGGTCGTCGGTCATGAGCCAGGTGGCGTCCTCGGCCGGCCCTGCCATGACGTTGAGGTAGTAGAGGTCGTAGCCCGGGGCTGCGATGGAGGGCCCGTGGTAGCCGTGGGGCATGATCACGACGTCGCGCGAGTTGACCTCGGTACACACGTCGATCGGCCCCGCGGGCGACGGGTAGATCCGCTGGATGGCCATGCCCGTCGTGCCGTTGGCCGCAGGCCGGATCTCGTAGTAGTAGATCTCCTCCAGGACCCGCTCGACGTCGTTGTGCTCGTCGTGCTTGTGCGGCGGATAGCTCGACCAGTTACCGCCCGGGGTGAGCACCTCGCAGGCCAGCAGATGCGAGGTGTCCAGCGCGTTGCCGAGCGCGTAGTTGTTCACCTGCCGCGAGCAGTTCCCGGCGCCGCGGAGGGTCGTGATCACCTCGGAGGCCGGGCAGTAGCGCACTGGCAGGTCGGCGGTGGCCTTGGCGCCGGGCAGCGCGAACCGGCCGCCGTCGTCGCTGACGACGGTGAACGCGGTGTTCCGCGGGATGTACAGGTAGTCGGTGATCGCGGTCCACACCTCCGGCCGGCCGGTGAGGCGGTGCGTCTCGCCGTCGATCTCGACGACGCACCCTCCCGCGAGCGGCAGCACCAGCAGCTCGCTCTCGCCGCTGCGCACCTCCTGCGCGCCGCCGGCGGGCAGGGCCAGCACCTTGATCGAGCTGAACTCCCAGCCGGCCCGCTCCGCGGTCACGTCGGTCTCGAATGGGCCGTGGGCGGTGGACCCGGCCGTGATCAGATAGGTGTCGTTGTCGCTCATCATGCCTCCACGAGTCGGTCGACGGCGTCGGCGACATCGCCGTCGCGGGGATACAGGAGGGAACGGCCGACGACCATTCCCATGACGTTGGGCAGCCGCAGCGCGGCGGCCCATTCCTTGCGCCGGGCCTCCTGGTCGACGGGCACCTCGCCGCCGAGCAGCAGGCAGGGCAGCGTCGTCGACGCCATGACGCGGCCCATCTCGGCGACGCAGGGCACCTTCAGCCAGGTCCGGGCGGAGGTGGGGCCTAGGGCGGCGGCGATCCCGATCGCCGTGATCGCGGCGTCGGGGTCCAGCAGGTTGACCTGCCGGCCCTCCCTCTTGGCGGAGAGGAAGGGCTCGATCAGCACCGTGCGCCCCGCCCTGGCCACCTGGCCGACCATCCGGGCGGCGCGCTCCAGGGCGGCCGGCGTGGCGGGGTCGTCGAGGTCGAGGCGCAGCAGCATCTTGGCCCCGTCGAGGCGCGACTCGACGATTCCGACCGCGTCGTAGGCGGTGCCGCGGTCGTCGATCTCGAAGCGGGAGCCGGCGAGGCCGGCGCGGTTGGCGGTGCCGTAGACGAGCTTGCCGTCGAGGGCGCCCAGCACCGTCAGGTCCTCCACCATGTCAGGCGCGCCCAGGAAGCCGTGGACCCCCGGCCTGTCGAGGGCGGTCATGCAGCGCCGGAGCAGGTCCTCCCGGACGGCCATGGCCCGGGGGTCTCCTCCCGCCGCGACGATGCCTCGCGCCGGGTGGTCGGCCGCGATCACGATGAGCCGCTCACCGGCGGGCGGCAGCGCGCCGGGTGCGCGGTCCTTCAGGGCCTGAGCGATCCGCTCGGGGTGGTGGAAGCGCGTCTCGGTGAGGAACGAGGAGAGGTTCACGGCCGCCCCCGGGGTGGCCGCCCGTCGTGCCAGCCGTTGCGCGCCAGCAGCTCCTCCACCTCGCTCTGGTAGGGCATGGCCGTCGAGCACTCCAGCCGCGACGCCACCAGGGCCCCCGCCGCCGACGCGAAGGCGACGATCCGCTCGATGTCCCAGCCGTTCAGCAGGCCATGGCACACGGCCCCGCCGAATGCGTCGCCGGCCCCGAGCCCGTTGACCACGTCGATGGGAAAGGAGGGCACGAAGGTGCTCTCGGTGCGCGACTTGGCCAGGGTGCCGGTCATTCCCTGCTTGACGAAGGCGATCTGCACGCCGCGGTCGAGGAGCGCATCGGCCGCCCGCTCGGGGTCGGTCTCGCCGACGGCGATCCGGCACTCCTCCAGGTTGCCGATGGCCACGTCGACCTTCTCCAGGGCCTCGGCGACGACGCGCGAGGCGGTCTGCTCGTCCGGCCAGAAGCGCGGCCGGTAGTCGAGGTCGAGCACGGTGAGCCCGTCCGGGTGCCGGGCGAGGGCCGCCTGGTGCGTGGCCCGGGACGGCTCGACGGCCAGCCCGCTGACCGTGAGCCAGAGGATCGTGGAGCGCTCCAGGTCCTCCGGGAGGTCCTCCGGCCGCAGCTCCAGGTCGGGGGTGGTGGGCTGCCGGTAGAAGTAGAGCGGGAAGTCGTCCGGAGGGAAGATCTCGCAGAAGGCCACGGGCGTGTTGAAGTCGTCGTTGGTCACGACGTGCGACGCGTCCACCCCGAGGCGCCGCAGTTCGGAGACGACGAAGCGGCCGAAGGGGTCGTCGCCGACGCCGGTCAGCACCGCCACGTCGCGGCCGTACCGGGCGCAGGCGACGGCGACGTTGGTGGCCGATCCGCCCAGGAACTTTCCGAAGGTGGTGACATCCTCGAGGCGGACGCCGCTTTGCAGGGGGTACAGGTCGACGCCGCAGCGACCCACCGCCAACACGTCGCGCGCCCGCGAGCCATCCACCTTGACGACCTCCTTCATCCTCACCCAGTCTGCCCCACATTGCGCCGGGGGTCAATGTCATGTCCTGACAAATCGAATCCTCGCGGTCGCGGTATGCTACTGGCAACTGGGATTCGATTTCGCGCGAGGACGCCAAATCGCCGAAACTGTCAGAGGTTGGTATGGACGAGACTTACACGCCGGAGATCGTCATGGACCGCGAGTCGTCGACGCCGCTGTACGAGCAGATCGCGCGCCCGATCGAGGCGGCGATCCTCTCCGGCGACCTGCCGCCGGGCGCCCTGATCGAGGACGAGGTCTCCATGGCCCATCGCCTCGACGTCGCCCGCCCCACCGCCCGCCGGGCGCTGCAGGAGCTCGCCAACAAAGGGCTACTCACCCGGCGTCGCGGCATCGGCACCCGGGTGACGCCGCCCCACGTCCACCGGCCCATGAAGCTATCCTCGCTCAACGAGGACCTCGTCCTGGCGGGCTTCACACCCAGCACCAAGGTGCTGAAATACCAGGTGCGCGAGGCCACCGAGGCCGAGGCCGGCCAGTTGGGCGTCGAGCCGGGGGAGGGCATCCTGGCGGTGAGCCGGCTGCGCTACGCCGACGACCATCCCCTGGCGATCCTCAACAACCTGATCCCCCTGGACATCGCGCCGTCCTGGCAGGAGCTCGGCGAGCACGGCCTCTACCAGTGCCTGCACGGGCGCGGCATCGACATCGCCGCGGCCAGCCAGGAGATCGGCGCGCGGGAGGCGACGGCCGAGGAGGCCGAGACGCTCGGCGACGAGCCGGGCGCGCCGCTGCTCACCATGAACCGGATCGGCCGCACTGCCGACGGGCGCGCCGTCGAGGTGGGGCGCCACGTCTACCGGCCCAGTCTCTACTCCTTCCGCTTCTCCCTGTTCACCTCCTAGATAGCCCGCGCGACACGTCGTCAAATGTCCGTACATGCGTTGACATTGGTTGCACATTAGGTTGTAATGGGCTGTACGACACACGGCATCGCAGCCGCAGTACATACAGGAGCGCATTGATGGTTGACGTCACTTACACCCCAGGCCCACTGCTCGACGCGGCGCGTTCCACACCCACCGCGCTGTGGAACGACTCGTCGGATCTCGACGAGTTGAGGCAGTCGATCTCCTTCGGGGGCGTCGGCGCCACCTGCAACCCGGTGATCGCCTACACGACCATCTCCAAGCACCCCGACATCTGGACCCCGCGGATCAAGGCCATCGCCGACGCCCACCCCACCTGGGGCGAGTCGCAGATCGGCTGGCAGGTCGTCAAGGACATGTCCGTCGAGGCCGCCACCCTGCTGGAGGACATCTTCGAGGAGCACCAGGGCCGCAACGGCCGCCTGTCGGTGCAGACCGATCCGCGCCTCCACCGCGACGCCAAGGCCCTCGCCGACCAGGCCGAGGAGTTCCACCACCTGGCCAAGAACATCGTCGTGAAGATCCCGGCCACCAAGACCGGCCTCGAGGCCATCGAGGACGCCACCACCCGCGGCGTATCGATCAACGTCACCGTGTCGTTCTCCGTCCCGCAGGCGGTGGAGGCCGCCGAGGCCATCGAGCGCGGCCTGAAGGCTCGCGAGGCCGCCGGCCACGACGTCTCCGGCATGGGACCGGTCGTCACCATCATGGGCGGCCGCCTGGACGACTGGCTGAAGCACGTCGTCGCGCGCGACAAGATCTACATCGATCCCTCCGCGCTCGAATGGGCCGGCGTCGCCGCCCTCAAGCGCGCCCACCACGTCTTCGCGGAGCGCGGCCTGCGTTCCCGCGTCCTGTCCGCGGCCTTCCGCAATGTGCTGCAGTGGTCGGAGCTCGTCGGCGGCGACCTGGTCGTCTCCCCGCCGTTCGCGTGGCAGAAGATCATCAACGGCTCCGACTACGTCGTCGTTCCCAAGATCGACGAGCCGGTCTCCGAGTACTACCTGGAGCAGCTGCGCCGCATCCCCGACTTCGTCCGCGCCTACGAGGTGGACGGCATGACCGTCGAGGAGTTCGAGGACTTCGGCCCCACCCGCAAGACGCTGCGCCAGTTCCTGGACGCCGACGCCGACCTGGACACCCTGGTCCGCAACATCCTCGTTCCCGCTCCCTGAGACCCCTCGGGACTCCACCGGGGACGGAGAGCCACGCCGCCCCCGTTTCACTCACTCACAGGAAGATTCCAGTGCTTCACGTCGCCATCATCGGGGCCGGCCGCATCGGCAAGGTCCACGCGCACGCCCTCAACTCCCATCCCGAGGCCGCCCTCGTCGCGGTCTGCGATCCCATCGGCACCGCCGCGGAGGACCTGGCCGGTCTCTACGGGGCGAAGGCCTACAAGGACGCCGCCGACGTCTTCGCCGATCCGGACGTCGACGCCGTCATCATCGGCTCCCCCACGCCGCTGCACGCCCCCCAGGTGCTGGCCGCCGCCCGCGCCGGGAAGGCCGTCATGGTGGAGAAGCCGGTGGCCAAGGACGTCGAGGAGGCGCGCTCCCTGGAGGCCGACCTCGCCGCCTTCGCGCACCCGCCGGTCATGGTGGGCTTCAACCGCCGCTACGACCCGTCGTTCGCCCGGGCCAAGGCCGTGCTCGACGCCGGGGAGATCGGCACCGTCGAGCAGGTGACGATCATCTCGCGCGACCCCTCCGCCCCGTCGGCGGACTACGTGGCGATCTCGGGCGGCATCTTCAACGACATGACGATCCACGACTTCGACATGGCGCGCTTCTTCGTGGGCGACATCGTCGAGGTCTCGGCGTTCGGGCAGAACGTCCTGCCGGAGCTGAAGGACACCGGCGACTTCGACGCCGCCGTCGTGATCCTGCGCTCCGCCGACGGCGCCGTCGCGACGATCACCAACAACCGGCGCTGCGTCACCGGCTACGACCAGCGGCTGGAGGTGTACGGCTCGGCGGGTTCCGCGTTCGTCGAGAACTGGCGCCCCACCACCGTCGCCGTCAGCACGGGCGCGCACTCCGCCGCGCAGGATCCGTACCTCGACTTCTTCCTGGAGCGCTACGCCGACGCCTACCGCGCCGAACTGAGCGCCTTCGTCGACGCGGTGAGCAACGGCGCCCCGGTCTCGCCCACCGTGAGCGACGGCACGGCCGCCCTGGTGATCGCGCGGGCGGCCCAGGAGTCGGCCCACACCGGCCGGACGGTGCAGCTCGGCTGACGCCTGTCGGCGGGACACGAGCAGGGGGAGGCGAGGTGCGCCTCCCCCGTCACCGTCGGGGCGGGTGGACACCTGCCCGGACCGTCATGACAGGATTACGCCATGGCCAACGACATGGACCACATCTTCCCGGGCAAGCCGTTCATCGAGACGACCCTCGACGCGCTGCACGTCAAGGACGATATGTCGCGCAAGGCGACCATCCCCTACATCCAGCGCGCCGCCATGGCGGGCATCATCATCGGCGTCTTCTACGGCGCCTACTACACCACCGTCGCGACGTTCGCCGGGATCACCATCGGGGGCGCAAGTCTCGCCGGGGTGGGCAAGGTCGCCGGTTCGCTGGTGTTCGGGTGGGCGCTGATCTTCATCTATTACACGAAGTCGGAACTGCTGACCTCCAACATGATGGTCACCACCATCGGGCGCTACTACCGTCACGTCACCTGGGGACGGGCCTTCGCGATCATGGGCCTGTGCTACCTGGGCAACGCGCTAGGCGGCCTGCTGCTGGCGGTCTTCGTCCGGTTCTCCTCGCTGGCGAGCGGCCCCGTCATGGCGGAGATGGCGCATTCCGTCGACGTGAAACTCGGCTACGTCAGCGGCGGGCCCACCGGGATGCTCGATCTGTTCGTGCGCGCCATCTTGTGCAACTTCATGATCAACATCGCCATGCTGCTGGTCTACAACGGCTACGTGAAGGCCGACTTCGCCAAGATGTGCGCGATGATCGCCGCCGTGTTCATCTTCGCCTTCCTCGGCCTGGAGCATTCGGTGGCCAACACGGTGCTGTTCCTGATGGTGGGCCTGCGCGAGGGCATCGACGTCGGCCTTGCCGTCGGCAACGTGACCATCGCGCTGCTGGGGAACTTCGTCGGGGGCGGGCTGCTGATCGGCGCCTACTACGCCTACGTCAACGACTCCAAGCGTCACCTGCACGAGGAAACCCCGGAACTCAACGTGCCCTGACGGTCCTCCCGTAAGCATTTGCACCGTAGACGGTGCTACTTCTGACACTGGAGCGTGCGCCCCGTGATTGACCTGCCGACCGCGTCGTGGATCGTCCTGATCGTCTCGGCGCTGCTGATCGGCGTGGCGAAGACGGCGCTGCCCGGAGCGGCGACGCTCGCCGTCGCGGCCTTCGCGGCGGTCCTGCCCGCGCGGGAGTCGACGGCGGCCCTGCTGGTCCTGCTGCTGACCGGCGACCTCATCGCGATCTGGACCTATCGTCGCGGCGCCGATTGGGGCACCCTCCGGCGCCTTCTCCCTGCGGTGTTGATCGGCCTCGTCCTCGGCGCCCTCTTCCTGGCCTGGGCCGACGACACGACGATGCGCCGCACCATCGGCGTCATCCTGCTGCTGCTCACCGCGCTCACCCTGCTGCTGATGCGACGCGGCGCGCTGGAGGCCGACGATGCCCTCACCAACCCGCGGATCCGCGGCTTCTACGGCGTCCTCGGCGGCTTCACGACGATGGCCGCCAACGCCGGCGGCCCCGTGATGACGCTGTACTTCCTGGCCGCCCGGTTCGATGTGCTCCGGTTCCTGGCCACGCAGGCCTGGTTCTTCTTCCTGGTCAACGTGACCAAGCTGCCGTTCTCCCTCGGCCTCGGCCTGCTCCACGCCGAGATGCTGCCGATGCTGGCGATCCTCGCGCCGCTGGTGATCGCCGGCGCGATCCTGGGCCGGCGCCTCGTCGCCCGCCTCGACAAGACGCTGTTCAACCGGATAGTGATCGCCCTGACCGTCGTCTCGTCGCTGTACCTGCTGCGCTGAGCCGCATTCCGCGCCCTACCCGATGATCTCCAGCCGGTAGCCGCGCTTGACGACGGTGGCGATCACCGGCGCGCCGAGGCTGCGCCGCAGCCGGCTCATCGCCATCTCCAGCGCGTGCTCGTCGGAACTGCCCACCACCCGCAGCAACTGCTCGCGGGACACCACCGCACCGTCGGCCTCCAGCAGCGCGCGCAGCACCGCCAGCGTCTGGGCGGTGAGCGGGATGCGCAGCCCGTCCAGTTCGACGATCGTCCCCTGGATCACCAGCTCGCCGTGCGCGGTGAGGACCCGGGCCACCCGCAGCTCCGGCAGCCGCTCGCACAGCAGCCTGATCAGCGCGCCCATCCGGAACCGCTCCGGCTGGATGGGCTCCAGGCCGGCGGCGATGAGCGAGGCGGCCGTCACCGGACCCACGGCCGCCGCGACGACGCCCCCGCGGAAGGCGGCCAGCAGGGCGTCGTAGGCCCCGAGGCTCTCGGCGGCCGCATAGAGCGCGTCCACGGCGGGCGCGCTGGTGAAGGTGACGCAGTCGAGCTGGCCGGAGCAGATCGCCTCCACCAGGCGTGGGATCCGCTCATCGGTGTCGTCGAGCGACCCCCAGCGGTACGGCGACACCATCATCACCTGGTGGCCCTCGGCGCGCAGCGGATCCAGCAGGGCCTCGTCGAGGTAGCCGTGGGCCTGCACGGCGATCGTCAGGCCGGGGCCCTGTTCGGCGAGCACCTTCTCCACGAGGGAGGCCGTGGTCTCCTCCTCGCTCATCCCCGAATCGTCCAGCCCGGCCGCCCGGATGCCCCCGCGGGCCTTCGGGCCGCGCACCAGAATCCGGGCCGCTGCCAGCGTCGCGAGCAGCGGCTCGCCCAGGCCCGCCGCGTCGGCCACCTCCAGCCAGCGCCGGATGCCGAAGGCAGTGGTCGCCAGCACGACGTCGGGGCGCGCCGCGATGATCGCCTGGGTGTCGGCGATGACGCGCTCGTCGTCCGAGACGGGCACCATGCGCAGGGTCGGCGCGTGCAGCACCTGGGCGCCGCGCCGCTCCAGCGCGTCGATCAGGTCGGCGGCCCGCCGCTCGCTGGTCACGCCGATCCGGAAACCCTCCAGCTGGTCGCGCCGGAAGCCGGGTGCCGCTCCCTCAGCCATCGTCCCCTCAGCCATCGGCACCACTGCGCACGGGGAGAACCGCGCCGGCGAGCAGCACCCGGCCGTCCTGCAGCTCCTCCAGTTCGGCGGCCAGCGCGGGACGCCACTGCCCGCGCTCGGGCACCCGGGGGGTCGCCGGGGCGGCGTCGCCGGGGGCGTTGACGAAGCTGCGGAAGCGTCGCAGCCGGTCGGGGTCGCGCAGGGTGGCCGCCCACTCGTCCTCGTAGTCGTCCACATGCCGGGCCATCGCCGCCTCGAGTTCGGCGGCCAGGCCCAGCGAGTCCTCCACCACGACGGCGCGGACGTGGTCGAGGCCGCCCTCCAGCTCCTCCATCCAGCGCGCGGTGCGCTGCAGCCGGTCGGCGGTGCGGATGTAGTACATCAGGTAGCGGTCGATGTAGCGGATCAGGGTCTCGTCGTCCAGGTCGCTGGCCAGCAGCTGGGCGTGGCTGGGCTGGAAGCCGCCGTTGCCGCCCACGTAGAGGTTCCAGCCGGCGTCGGTGGCGATCACCCCGACGTCCTTGCCGCGCGCCTCGGCGCACTCGCGGGCGCAGCCCGAGACGCCGAGCTTGATCTTGTGCGGCGCCCGCAGCCCGCGGTAGCGCAGCTCGAGGTGAATGGCCATCGCCACCGAGTCTTGCACACCGAAGCGGCACCAGGAGGAACCGACGCAGCTCTTCACGGTGCGCAGCGACTTGCCGTAGGCGTGGCCCGACTCGAAGCCCGCCTCCACCAGCTGCGCCCAGATCTCCGGAAGCTGGTGCAACTGGGCGCCGAACAGGTCGATCCGCTGGCCGCCGGTGATCTTGGTGTACAGCCCGAACTCGGTGGCCACCCGCGCGATCACGGCGAGCTTCTCGGGCGTGATCTCGCCGCCCGGAATGCGCGGCACGACGGAGTAGCTGCCGTCGCGCTGCATGTTGGCCAGCGCCCGGTCGTTGGTGTCCTGCAGCGCGCCCCGCCCGTCGCCGAGGATGTAGCCGTCGTGCTGGCTGGCCAGGATGGAGGCCACCGTCGGCTTGCAGATGTCGCAGCCCCGGCCGGTGCCGAAGCGGGCCAGGATGTCCTCCCAGGAGGTGAGCCCGAACACCCGGATCGACTCGAACAGCTCCTGGCGGCTGTAGGCGAAGTGCTCGCACAGCGCGCGCGACACGCTCAACCCGGCCTTCGAGAGCTCCTGCTCCAGGGTCTTCTTGAGCAGAGGGATGCATGAGCCGCACTGGGTGCCGGCCCGCGTGCAGGCCTTCAGCGCGGGCACCGTGCGGCACTCCTCGGGGCCGGTGATGGCCGCGCGCACCGTCCCGACGGTCACGTTGTTGCAGGCGCACAGCAGCGCGTCGTCGGGCAGCTCGTCGGCGCCGGCGGGCTGGGCGCCAGAGGCCGACAGGTAGGCGCCCGGCTCGGAGCCGAGCTCCCGTCCGAGCATCGGGCGCAGCGCCATGTACGGGGAGGCGTCGCCGACGAAGACGCCGCCGAGCAGCGTGCGGGCGTCGTCGGAGACCACGATCTTCTGGTACAACCCGCGCGCCGGGTCAGCGTAGACCACCTCCAAGGCGGAGTCGGCGCGCGCGAAGGCGTCGCCGAAGCTGGCCACCTCGACGCCGGCGAGCTTGAGCTTGGTGGCGTCGTCGACGGCGGTGAACTCGGCCATGCCGCCCAGCAGCCGGTCGGCGACCACCTCGGCCATCGCGTTGGCGGGCGCCACCAGGCCGACGCAGCGGCCGTCGATGTTGGCGACCTCGCCGATCGCCCACACCCGCGGGTCGGAGGACCGGCAGGCCTCGTCCACGACGATGCCCCCGCGGGGGGCCACCTCGATGCCGGCCGCGGCGGCCAGCTCGTCCCGCGCGGAGATGCCGATGGCGAAGACGATCAGGTCGGCGTCGACGACGCGGCCGTCGCTGAGCTCGACGGCCGACACGGCGCTGCGCGTCGCATGGATCGCGCTCGGCCGCACCCCGAGGTGCATGGTGATGCCCCGCTCCGCGATCAGCCGGCCGAGCGACCGGCCGGCGCCTTCGTCGAGCTGCGCGGACATCAGCCAACCCCCCGCATGCACGATCGACGAATCGGCGCCGAGCTCCGCGAGCCCGCCGGCAGCCTCCAGGCCGAGCAGGCCGCCCCCGGCCACGACCGTCCGCGGCTTGCGGCCCAGGACCACTGCCAGGAGACGCATCTCGGCGGCCAGGTCGTCGACGTCGGCGATGGTGCGGTACACCCGGGCGTGTTCGGCACCGGGGATCTGGGGGACGGGCGCCCGCGAGCCGGTCGCGAACACGACGTCGTCGTAGGCCAGCACCCGGCCGGTGTCGGTGGTGACCGTCCGCGCCGCACGGTCGAGGGCGACGGCGCGCTCGCCGCGCACCAATTCGATCGAGGGGTGCTCCCAGACGGTCGCGTCGAGAGTCAGGTCGGCCCCGCCGATGAATCGCGTGCTGAGCGCGACGCGGTCGTAGGGGAGGTGGTCCTCCTCGCCGATCACGGTGAGCCGCACGCGGCCGTCGGGGTCGCGATCGCGGATCGCCGAGGCCAGTCGGTGCGCGGCCGGGCCGGCGCCGATCACGACCACGCGGCGAGAATCGTCGCTGTTGTGGCTGAAGCTGTCGGTCATGGTGTGCCTTCCGTCGATGTCCTCGACGGTATGAAGCCAGATTTGCCCGGCGGTTTCGCCGCTGTTACGGGAACCTCACATCCATCCCACGAGCCCCCTCCGGCGATGTGAGCACAGCGTCACCGAAGAGAAACCGAACGCGCCGTCTGGCGAAACACCGGCTGCGTAGCGTCTGGTCCACGCGATTCCGAAAGGACCCGATCATGACTCTCACCCTCCCTGACCGGACCCTCACCCTTCACGACGAGACCACGCAGCCCACCGAACCGGCCGCCGTCGCCTGGCACCCCGTGTGCGAGATCGACGCGCTGGAGCCGACCTGGGGCGAGGCCGTGCTGGTCGACGGGCGCCAGATCGCCCTCGTCCTCGTCGAGCCCGGCGAGCTGTACGCGATCGACCACCGCGACCCCGTGACCTCGGCCTACGTGATGGCCCGCGGCATCGTCGGCAGCCGGGGCGACCGGGCCACCATCGCCTCGCCGCTGCTCAAGCAGGTCTACGACCTCCAGACCGGCGCCTGCCTGGACGACCCCGCGCTCGCCGTGTCCACCTACCGCACCCGTGTCGTGGCCGGCACCGTCGAGGTGGAGATCGCGGCATGAGCGCCCCGGCCGCCACCGCCGTCCTGGCGCCGCCCGCGCTGCTGGCGGTGTCCCACGGCACCTCCTCGCCCGCGGGGCAGGCGGCGGTGGCGAACCTGGTGGCCGCGGTCACCGGGACCCGCCCCGATGTGGCGGTCCACGAAGGCTTCGTCGACGTCCAGCAGCCCGACGTGCCGAGCGTGCTCGGCGCACTTCCTGCCGGGCGGCCGTCCGTGATCGTGCCGCTGCTGCTCTCCGCCGGCTACCACGTCCACGTCGACCTCGCCGACATGGCGGGAGCCACGGGCGCGACGGTGGCCGCGGCCCTCGGGCCGGATGACCGGCTGGTGCGACTGCTGGCCCGGCGCCTCGACGAGGCCGGGCTGACGACCGGCGACGTCGTCGTGCTCGCCGCCGCAGGCTCCAGCGACCCCCGCGCCGTCGCCGACTGCATCGAGACCGCCCGCCGGCTCGGCACCGTCCTCGACCGCCCCGTCTCCGTCGGTTTCATCTCTGCCGCGCTCCCGCGCCTCGCCGACGAGATCGAGACCGCCCGGGCCGCGCACCCCGGGCGCCGGATCGTCGTGGCCAGCTACCTGCTGGCCCCCGGCTATTTCGCCGGCCTCGCCGCCCGGGCGGGAGGCGACGTCACCTCGGCGCCGCTGCTCGCGCCGGATGCCCCCGCGCCCGCGGAGCTCGTCGAGCTGGTGCTCGACCGGTTCGCCGCAGCCCACTCCTGACCTGCACACTCCTGACCCATCCACCCACCCCCACCAACCGGAGGTAGCCATGTCCTACATCAAGCCTGCCGACCTCGTCATGCGTATGATCGACGCCGGCGAGTCGAAGATTCGGATGTCCACCCGCGACACCCTGATCCGCGCCTTCATGGGCGGAGCCATCCTCGCGCTGGCGGCCGCCTTCGCGGTGACCGTCTCCGTCCAGACCGGCCAGCCGCTGCTCGGCGCAGTCCTGTTCCCCGTCGGGTTCGTCCTGCTCTATCTGCTCGGCTTCGACCTGCTGACGGGCGTCTTCACCCTCGCCCCTCTAGCCCTGCTGGACAAACGCCCAGGCATCCGGCTGAGCGGCGTCCTGCGCAACTGGGGGCTCGTCTTCCTCGGGAACTTCGCCGGCGCCTTCATGGTCGCCGTGCTGATGGCGATCTACTACACCTACGGCTTCTCCTCCGATGCCGGCGTGGTGGGGCACGCCATCGGTGAGATCGGGCACGGCCGCACCGTCGGCTACGCCATGCACGGCGCCGCCGGCATGCTCACCCTGTTCGTGCGCGGCGTGCTGTGCAACTGGATGGTCTCCACCGGCGTGGTGGGCGCGATGATGTCCGACACCGTCAGCGGCAAGGTGCTGGGCATGTGGCTGCCGATCATGCTGTTCTTCTACATGGGCTTCGAGCACTCCGTGGTGAACATGTTCCTGTTCCCCTCCGGCCTGCTGCTGGGCGCCGACTTCACACTCATGGACTACCTGATCTGGAACGAGATCCCCACCGTGCTCGGCAACCTGGTGGGCGGCCTGAGCTTCGTCGGCCTGACAATGTACGCCACCCACCGCGCGCGCCCCGAGTCCGCTCGCCTCGAGCCTCTCCCGGCCGACGCGGAGACCCGCCGCGTGCGGCGTCCGGTCCCCGTGGGCAGCGACTACTGATCGACGTGCCCCTGTTCATCTGACCTTCGTCTGCCGAACATAGATCTCGCTCTACGCCGAGGCCTCGCTATATGCGGAAGGCCTCGGCGTAGAGCGAGATTTGTGTACCTACTTGTTATAGGCACCGAGGGTTCAGCTACTCAGCGCGTCCCGTGAGCGACATGTCCACCACTCCCCGGCCCTTCATCGAGCCGTCGCGGAGGCGGTCGTAGCCGTTGTTCACGTCGTCGAGGCTGAACACCTGGTTGACCACCTCGTCGACGTCGATGGCGCCGCCGGCGGCCATGTCGATCACCGCCGGCAGATCGACCCTTGTCAGAGCGCCGTAGGAGCCCAGGATCGACTGTCCGCGACGAACCGTGCGATTGATCTCCACCTCCGCCTTCTGCGTGCCGGCGCCCAGACCGATCGGGACCATGCGCCCGCCGTCGGCGAGCACGTCGAGAGCGGTGGTCCAGGTCTGGGGACGACCCAGCGCCTCGAACGCCACGTCGACGCCCACGCCGTCGGTCAGCTCGAAGACCCGGTCGCGGACGTTCTCCTTCAGGCTGTTGATCGCGTCAGTGGCGCCGAGCTTCCGGGCGGCCCGCAGCTTGTCATCGTCGACGTCGATGGCGATCACCCGGCGCGCTCCCATCGCCCGGGAGATCTCCAGGATCATCGAGCCCACCCCGCCGGTCGCGACCACGGCCACCGTCTCGCCGTAGCGGAGGTCGGCACCGCGGCGCACCGCCCCGTAGGCGGTCATGGCGGCGCAACCTAGAATGGCCGCGTTGCGCACGTCGAGCTCCACGGGGACGGCGGCGACCGAGGTGGCCGGCACCACGCAGTACTCGGCCAACCCGCCCATCGAGTACATCCAGATGGGGTTCCCGTCGAGGTCGGCGAGGCGGGTCTCCCCGTCGTAGAGCACGCCCTTCAGACGGTTGAGTTCGAAGAAGGGGGCGCACAGGTCGTCGCGTCCCGCGCGACAGGCGCGGCACTGCCCGCACGGCATCAGGAACGCGCCTGCCACTCGCATGCCCACTTCGAGATCGGGGTTGGTGTTGCCCGGGCCGATCTCGACGATGGTCCCGGCCACCTCGTGGCCGAGCACGCACGGCGTCGGAAAGGCGATATGGCCACCGATGACATGCAGATCCGAGTGGCAGAGACCGCAGGCGCTCACTTTCAGCAGCACCTCGTTGACGCGCGGCCGGGGCGTGCGGATGGTCTCGATGGTCAACGGCGCTCCCGGCGCCCTGAGCACCGCTGCTCGCATGGTTTCGGGGATCATGTCACCTCCATAGTTTGTTATGACATTTATATTGTGTACTACTAGGGGCTGTGATCAAAGAGGAGGGCTTGACAATCAATTTGATATTACGAATGGATCTTCCGTGAGTCCGCCTCGCACATCCCGAACGACGGAACCGCCGCCGCCCGTAGGGGGTTTCACGTGAAACGACTCCGCGGCCGAACGCCGCCCTCTCGCCACGCTCCCGGGGCTGACGCTCCTTAAGGGGCCCCACCCCGGTCCCTGTACTTCGAGACGCTCGTACCTCGCTCCTCAGCACCCGGGATGC